>CAZERM010000060.1:2807-8661 GCA_964514555.1 uncultured Lachnospiraceae bacterium
GGGATCCTCGTTGTAACCATAAGAAGCAGAAGCAGCAGCCTTCATAGCAGCGTTGATACCGTCAACTGTAACGTCTGTGCCTTTAACTACAGCAACGAGGATAGTTGTAGAACCTGTGCATGTAGGAACACGCTGAGCAGAGCCGATGAGCTTGCCGTTGAGTTCGGGGATTACGAGACCGATAGCTTTAGCAGCGCCTGTGGAGTTAGGAACGATGTTCTGAGCGCCTGCACGAGCACGACGGAGGTCGCCTTTTCTGTGAGGACCGTCGAGGATCATCTGGTCGCCTGTGTAAGCATGAACTGTTGTCATGATACCGCTCTGGATGGGAGCATAGTCGTTAAGAGCTTTAGCCATAGGAGCGAGGCAGTTTGTTGTGCAAGATGCAGCAGAGATGATCTTATCTTCAGCTGTAAGTGTGTTTTCGTTTACGCTGTAAACGATTGTCTTGAGGTCTTTGCCTGCGGGAGCAGAAATAACAACTTTCTTAGCACCTGCATCGATGTGAGCCTGAGATTTGTCTTTGGAGCAGTAGAAACCTGTGCATTCGAGAACTACGTCAACACCGAGTTCACCCCAAGGGCAGTTTGCAGCGTCTTTTTCAGCGTAGATCTTGAGTGTTTTGCCGTCTACTGTGATTGTGTTAGCTTCGTCATCAGCGGAAACTGTGTGGAGACCTTCACCGATAGCGCCACAGTAGCCGCCCTGAGCTGTATCGTATTTGAGAAGGTTAGCGAGCATGGAAGGCTTTGTGAGGTCGTTGATAGCAACAACATCATAACCTTCTGCGCCGAACATCTGACGGAATGCGAGACGGCCGATACGACCGAAACCATTGATAGCAACTTTTACTGACATTTTAAAATTCCTCCGAAAAAATAATTTTGAAATTTTTTTGTAAAGTGCGTTGGAAGTATAATTCCATTTATCTATATTTTATCACTATACAATGAATTTCACAATAGTTTTTTGAAAAAAAGTTTGAAAAATTTAATTTTTTTATTGTTTGGACATAAAAAAGGCGTGTTTTTTGAATTTTTTTATTAGTTTGAGCAAAAAATAAGGTCGCAAGACAAGTGAAAAAGGAGTAAAAAATGGAAAAACAAATATCTATCGACTCCGCAAAGGAGCTTATGCAAGCTGTTTACAAGAACGCGAAAATGGGTTCGGAAGCTTTGACAACGGTCATAGGCAAGACAAAAGATGCTCGATTGCGCGAAGAATTGACAAGCCAACTTGAGTCATATTACGGTTTTGAATCAGCCGCTAAGGGCAAACTTATGGAGATGTCCGCGGAGGCAAAAGAGCCGGGAATGTTCTCAAAATTACCTGCCGACTTATCTATTAGAATGAGCACTATGATAGATGACTCAAACTCGAATATAGCCGAGATATTGATAGGCGGATATAACATGGGCATACTCGATCTTCAAAAGAGCATGAACCAAGCAAAAAGCGACGGCGTGCCCGAAGACGTTATAAACATCGCAAACGGTGTGGTCGATTTTGAGAAGGGCAGCATAGAAAAGATGAAAAGTTATCTTTAAAATAAAAGTATCGCGAGTTCAAAAACGAACTAGCGATACTTTTATTATGCTTATATGTTTGCGGTTTCTTTTGCTTCTGAACTAGCAGTATCCGCTTCAAGATTTCTTCTTGCGTTTGCAAGCATGAGCTTCAATCTGTTTTCCTGGTTTACACGGCTCGCGCCTGCGTCATAGTCGATAGCAACGATGTTTATTTCGGGGTTTATCTCCTTGAGTGGTTTCATCATTCCTTTGCCGACGATATGGTTGGGAAGACAACCAAAAGGTTGTGTGCAAACTATATTTTTTGCACCCGATTCGGCAAGCTCGAGCATTTCCGCTGTGAGGAGCCAGCCTTCGCCCATTTTAACGGCAGTGCTGATAACGCTCTTTCCGAGTTCCGCAACATGGTTGAAGTCAGTCCATGCTTCGAATGTGCCGTTTTCGCGCAATGCTATGCAGATATCCTCTTTTTTCTTGAGCAAGAATTTATATGCGAGTTTATAAAGCGGATATTTTGCTCTGCCTTTCTTATATATCTCATATTCGGACAAGAGGTTGTATACATAGTAAAGACAGAAATCGAACAGACCCGGAACGACTACTTCCGCACCCTCGCCGATAAGGAAAGATTCGAGGTTGTTGTTTGCAAGGGGAGAATATTTTACAAATATCTCACCGACAACGCCGACCTTAACGGCTTTGCGCTTCTGCATCGGTATCCTTGCAAATTCTCCGATGATCATCTTATAATTTTCTTTTATCTTGTCATATTTTATCTTTTTGCCTTTGCCGACTTCTAGAGAAAGCTCGTCTGTCAATTTATCGGCAAGACGTTCTGCATCGCCCTTGTTTAACTCATAGGGCACGACCTGATTTACGAGGCTCATGATAAGGTCGCCGTAAAGAATTCCGTACATCATAGCATGGTATTCTTTGAGACCGAGTTTGAAACCAGGGTGTTTTTCCAATCCGAGCACGCTGAGAGAAATAACGGGAACAAAATCAAGCTCTGCTTTTGCCAAAGCTTTACGGATAAGGGAGATATAATTGGAAGCACGGCAGCCGCCGCCTGTCTGGAACATGATAAGTGCAACTTTATGAGGGTCATATTTGCCTGACTGAAGAGCCTGTATAAACTGACCGATAACTAGTATTGCAGGGTAGCAAGTATCGTTATGGGTATATTTCAAGCCTGTTTCAGCTATTTCGGGTCCTTGAGTTTCGAGAAGTTCCGCATTATATCCGTATGTTTTAAGTACACTTATAATGAATTTAAAGTGTCTTGGGAGCATATTCGGCACGAGGATAGTATAGTCCTTTTTCATTTCCTCCGTGAAAGGAATGTAAGATGTATCATGCATTTTTTGCAGTCTCCTTTTCTTCAAGAGCGCCAATCAAGCTGCGAAGTCTTATCTTAACAGCGCCGAGATTTGTAATTTCGTCTATTTTTATCTGTGTATAGTGTTTGTGCTTTTCTTCAAGGATACGGCGCACTTCGTCCGTTGTGATAGCGTCAACGCCGCAACCGAAGGAAACGAGCTGAACGAGTTCTGTGTCATCGTGTTCCGTTGCGTAATGAGCCGCACGGTAAAGTCTGGAGTGGAATGTCCACTGGTCAAGTACGTTGACATACTGTATGGGAGCGAGTTCACAAACGCTGTCTTCGCTAACGACCACAAAGCCTAAGGAAGCCGCAAGTTTATCTATGCCATGACCTATCTCGGGGTCAACATGATAAGGACGACCTGCAAGTATCATTATACGCTTGCCTGTGGAGCGAGCATATTCGAGCGCGCGAGTGCCTTCGGCTCTCAAAGCAGTCTTATAGCCTTCATAAACTTTAAATGCATTTTGAGCGGCTTTCTTTATTTCGGATTTTGTTATCTTGGGGTCAAGAGAAGTCATCGCTTCAAAGATCGTCTTTGTAAGCTCTTTCGGGTTTTCGATGCTTATGTAAGGATAAAGGAAGTTTGCTTCTTTGAGTTCTTCCATATTACCTCTGAGCAATTCGGAATAATACGCAACGACGGGGCAGTTGAAATGGTTATCGCCGGCGTGTTCGTTTACGTTATAAGTGATGCTGGGGTAGAATATGTTCTTATATCCGTTCTCTAAAAGTTCCACGATATGACCGTGCATTATCTTTGCAGGGTAGCAAGCTGTATCGGAAGGAATGGTGAACTGACCTTTTTCATACGTTTTTCTGTTGGACTGCGCGGAAAAATGAACTTCAAATCCGAGGTCTGTAAAGAAGGTGTGCCAGAAAGGAGCAAGTTCGTACATACCAAGCGCCATGGGGATGCCGATAGTGCCGCGGTTGCCTTTTACGGGAGCAAGATTTTCGAAATATTTTCTCTTCCAAGCGTAAAGGTTGGGTATCTCTTCGACTGTTGCAATGCCGAGAGCTTTCTGGCACTGGTTGCCCGAGATGAATCTCTTGCCGTCGGAGAATTTGTTTATTGTCAAATGGCAGTGGTTGGCGCAACCGTTGCATATAGCGGAAGTGGAATCGTGCTTGAATGTTTTGAGTTCTTCTGCGGAAAGTATGGTGCTTTCTTTGGAATGCATTATATGCAAAGCAGAACCGTAAGCGCCCATAAGACCTGCGATAGAGGGACGGATAACATTATTTTTAAGTTCTTTTTCGAATGCGCGAAGCACCGCGTCATTATAGAATGTACCACCCTGAACGACTACACATTCGCCAAGTTCTTTTGCTGAATTTGCACGAATAACTTTATATATAGCGTTTTTAACTACGCTGACAGAAAGACCCGCTGAGATATCTTCAACGGAAGCGCCGTCTTTCTGAGACTGTTTAACAGATGAGTTCATGAATACCGTGCAACGAGAACCGAGGTTGACGGGCGCTTTGGCGAATATACCGAGGTTTGCAAAATCAGCGATATTGTAACCCATTGCTCTTGCGAATGTTTCAACGAAAGAACCGCAACCCGAGGAGCAAGCCTCATTGAGCATGATGGTATCTATAGCGCCATTGCGTATTTTAAAGCATTTGATATCCTGACCGCCGATATCAAGGATAAAGTCAACATCGGGACGGAAATAGCGAGCGGCTGTATAGTGTGCGATGGTTTCAACTACGCCTTCGTCGATGTGGAATGCGTGGCGGATAAGATCTTCACCGTAGCCTGTAACGGAGCTACCGCATATCTTGATGCGATCTTCGCACAATGAGTATATTATCTCGAGCTGTTCCTTTACTATTTTTACAGGGTTGCCTTTGTTGGAACTGTAATAAGAATAGAGGATAGATTTATCTTCTGCTATCAATGCAAGTTTTGTTGTTGTACTGCCACTGTCGATACCAAGCCAAGCGTTACCGCGATATGTTTTTATATCAGTTTCGGGAACTGTAGCCTGGTTATGACGAGCTACGAAATAATCATATTCTTCTTTGTTTGCAAAAAGAGGAGGCAATCTGTCAAGATTGTTGGATTCGTTTTTCTCGCTTTTTTCAAGACCGTCGAGAAGCTCGTCAAAAGTCATCTCTTTTGAATTCTTGGCATACATACAAGCGCCCATTGCCACGGAATACAAAGCATATTCGGGGAAAACGGCTGTTTCGTCTGTCAATTTAAGAGTTTCTTTAAATCTCTTTTTCAAGCCTTCGCAGTAATAGAGAGGACCTCCGAGGAACATTACCTTTCCTTCGATCTTTCTACCTTGGATAAGACCTGTTATCGTCTGGTTTACGACAGCCTGGAATATACTTGCCGCAACATTGCATTTGTCTGCACCTTGGTTGAGCAAGGGCTGGATATCCGTTTTGGCAAAAACACCGCATCTTGATGCGATGGGATATATTCTGTTTGCTTCAAGGCTTGCTTTATCCATTTCGTCAACAGTCATGTTGAGCAATACTGCCATTTGGTCGATGAACGCACCTGTACCGCCGGCACAAGAACCGTTCATGCGCTGGTCAACACCGCCTTTGTAAAAAATAACTTTAGCATCTTCGCCACCGAGTTCGATAACTACACCTGTATCGGGAGCGAGCTTATATACGACTTCGCCTGTTGCATATACTTCCTGTATAAATTCAAGTCCTGCTTGTTCCGCCATACCCATGCCTGCAGAGCCGGAAACTGTAACTTTCAATTTATCAATGTCATGCTCCTTTTTCATTTCGCGAAGCATTTCTATCGTTGTAGCACGAACCTTTGAACGGTGTCTCTGGTATTTGCGGTAAACGATATCTTCTCCGTCCATAAGAACGAGTTTTGCTGTTGTTGAGCCTATATCTATTCCGCCGGCACAAGAACCGTTCATGCGCTGGTCAACACCGCCTTTGTAAAAAATAA
>CAZERM010000061.1:0-8228 GCA_964514555.1 uncultured Lachnospiraceae bacterium
TAGTCCATTTTCACCTCTAGAATTTCTGCTTAATTATTTTCAATTATTTCAATAGATAAATGTAAATTTTATCATTTTAATATGAATTTTATGTAAACACTTGCTCCGAAAAGCATTCTCTGCGCCTTTCGGAGCACTTGTCATGCTGTGTATATATCGTTCGTTGCGCTGTTGGCAGAGGCGCTTATATCGTTGTGCTCATATTGTTCTGTCGCAAGCCCGAAGCTTATGGTTATGGCGTTGTTGACCTTTTGCATAAGTAACTCGTCAAGATGACCCATCTTTTCGCGTAAGCGGCGCTTGTCGAGCGTTCGGATCTGTTCCAAGAGCACGACTGAATTTTTTGCAAGTCCGAACTCTTCCGCGTAAACATCGATATGGGTCGGAAGTTTTGCTTTGTCGAGCCTGCTCGTTATGGCGGCGGCAATGACGGTGGGGCTGTATTTATTGCCGATGTCGTTTTGTACGATGAGCACGGGGCGAAGTCCGCCTTGCTCGGAGCCGACAACGGGGCTTAGATCTGCGTAAAATATATCTCCTCTTTTAACGGTCATTTTTATCACACTCTCTTTGCTTGAAAAATAGGAAAGATCTTTCTTTCTGATTGTATTTTTACCTGATTTTATGATTTCAAATCAAAAAGAGGCTGAAAATGATAAGACAATTTTTTACAATTTGCGAGCGTATCGTCCCTTGACATTATATGCGCCGAACATAGATAATGCTATTTTTTCGCCGAAATATACGGCGACATTGTAGGGAGGGGGTTACTCCTGCCGCAAGCCTTCTCCGCCGGGAGAAGGCGTCAGCCAACGGCTGACGGATGAGGTGTTGATCATAGCCATGATCCTTTTTCAAAAGCTTCTTTTTCTATCTCGATAATACGATTATACTTTGCTGTGCGTTCGCCGCGCGCAGGCGCACCTGCCTTTATAAAATCGGCACAACAGGCAACGGCAAGATCCGAAATAAAGCTGTCGCTCGTGTCGCCCGAACGATGCGAGATGATCGTTTTGAACCCTGCTCGTTTTGCTTCTCGTATGGCATCGAACGTCTGTGAAAGCGTGCCTACTTGGTTCGGCTTTATCAAAACAGCGTTTGCGTACCCCTCTTTTGCGCCCTGCGCCACTCTTTTTGCATCCGTAACAAAAAGGTCATCCCCAACGAGCATAGTGCGCTTGCCCAAAGCAAGCGTTATTTTTTGCCATGCGGCTATATCTTCTTCGCCCACGGGGTCCTCGAGCGATATTATCGGGTACTTTTCCACCCAATGTGCAAATCTTTCTATCAGTTCATCTGCAAAAAGTGTTTCTCCGCTTTTCGGCAGAAAATATTTGCCGTCGCGTGCCCATTCGCTCGCGGCAATATCCAAGGCTATCTTGACTTTCCCATCGTATCCCGATGCTGATATCGCCTCGCAAAGGTATTTTACGGCATCCTCATCGCTTGCAAGATGAGGAGCAAAACCGCCCTCGTCGCCAACGCTCGTTGAAAGGGAAGCTCTTTTGAGCGAAGTGCGAAGTTTAGTGTATATTTCGGCGCACATATACGCACCCTCGCGAAAACTTTTTGCGCCAATTGGCACGAGCATAAATTCTTGAATATCGATGTTGTTATCCGAGTGAGCGCCGCCGTTTAAAACATTCATCATTGGTATCGGTGTTTGCTCGCCGAATATGCCGCCCAAATATCGATAAAGCGGCAGGTCATATGCGTTTGCTGCCGCACGAGCGCACGAAAGCGACACGGCAAGCAATGAATTTGCGCCGAAATTGCTCTTGTTCTGTGTTCCGTCGGCGCATATCAGAATATCGTCCAATAATTTTTGGTTTGATGCGTCCGCACCCTCGATATATTTAAAAAGTTCCGTTTCAGTCCTCCTGCAAACATCCATAACACCCTTTCCGAAAAAGCGTTCGCCGCCGTCTCGCTTTTCAAAAGCTTCGTTTTTTCCCGTGGAAGCGCCGCTTGGTACGCTCGCCGAACCTTCCGCACCGCACACGAGCGTTGTTTTACAAAGTATGGTGGGATTGCCTCGCGAATCAAAAATTTCCGTTGCGCTGATCTTTGCTATCTCCGTTCCGAGCATAAAAAATTCCTCCTTGATTTTGTTTATCATAACGATTATAGACACGCTTTTTGCACGATAATCGAATTTTTTTCCATATAGAGGAACTATTTCGAAGGAATAATTTAAAAACTATTGATTTTTTGACAAGAATAGTTTATAATATACAATATAGTAGTATGTTTATTCAAAAAGCCGATATCACACTTGAAAACACAAAGATTTCAGACTTATTTTCTTTAACACAATGGGAGGCAAGGCTTCCTTTTCGGTAAATGACCCCCGATAAATTTTTACAGGAGATTTTTTATGAAGAATATTAAGAAAATTGCAGCGCTTTTCTTGCTTGGGCTTTACATTGCGATTGCAACATCTTGCCAGGCTTCGGATAAGACTTTGGCGAAGATAAATAACTATCTTACAGATCAGTATCCCGGCGAGAATTTCACCGTTATGAGCTACACAAAGCGTAACGAAACAAGCGGCAGATACGAGGTAAACGCTGTTCGTAACAGCGCGGACGGAAATGATGATATAGATTTTCAGATATATATCTACTCCACTATCTCCGCAACAGACAGCTACAGCGTAACGCGCGCCAACCTTCAGATGGAAAAGGCTATCAAAAACGAGCTTGCTCTCTTTAACAAAGAGCTTCCCAAAAAGATAGCAAAGATCCAGTGGCTCGATATTTATGACGATAACGCTTACGATTACAGCTTCCGTTATGTTGACGCAAAGAAGGACTACACTATCAAAGACCTTCACTACAGCAAGATACACAAAGTAACTTTGGCGGATGGTCTTACTATCTCTGCCGTAGGCTCTGTTATCTATGATTTTATGAATGATTTTTATAACAATACACCTTATGTTATAAAAGAAACTACTTTTGTGTATAGTATAAACACGGTCGAATATGAATTTACGACCGACTCTAAGACTGTTCATGAACTCGGCAAGACGGGCATCACAAACCTTTTGCTCCAGAACCTTGTAACGACTGTCGAAAACGAGAACAGGATCATCACAAGTTCCACAAAGTTTTCTTATATTTCCGAAACGGCTGAGGAAAAAAGAAACGTTGTAGATTGATAACGGATTTTTTTACCGAGGCTCATTGCCTCGGTAAAATTTTATAAAAAGGAGAAATAAAATGTTTGCCAATTACCACACCCACACCACAAGATGCAAGCACGCACAGGGAACGGAACGTGAATACATCGAAGAAGCTATAAAAGCAGGCTACAAGGTGCTTGGCTTTTCAGATCACGGAACGTATATAGTAGATGACGATTTCGTGTACAGAGTGCGTATGCTCCCCGATGAGGTGAGCGAATATATCGACACTCTCAAGGCTTTGCGCGAAGAATATAAAAACGATATTGAGATACACATCGGTTTTGAGCTTGAATATTACCCCTCTCATTTCGATAAGACGATAGAATTTTTAAAGCAGTTCGATTATGAATATCTCATCCTCGGTCAGCATTACACGGATGACGGCAAGGAACGCTCCCATGTTATGAAAAAGGGCAATGGCGACGATGTTTTGGAAAAATATGTTGAGCAAGTCGTTGCAGGCATCAAAACGGGCAGATTTTCTTATGTTGCTCACCCGGACGTGCTTAATTACGAGGGCAGCGACGAAAACTATGCAACACAGATGAGAAAGATATGCGTTGCGGCAAAGGAAATGGATATACCGCTCGAGCTTAACTGCCTCGGCGTAAGAAGCGAAAGATGCTATCCCAACGAAAAATTCTGGGAGATAGCGAGCGAAGTCGGAAACAGCGTTATAATCGGTCTGGACGCGCATGAAGCGGATGTATTTTCCATCAAAAAGGATGTTGAGCGTTGCGAGGAGATCGCCGAAAAATACAATTTAAAGCCTTTGGATACGCTTAAACTTATCGATCCCAAGTTTTAAACAAATGCATTATATTTTGCCGTGATTTACGGCGACATCAAAGGGCGACTATCGGTCGCCCTTTTTGTTTTATATAAGGTCTACGGCTTTTAGCCGAGAGCCTTTGGTGCATGGCTAGAATCTCGTCTATGACACAATTTTTACGATCAAATAACAAAGTGCAGGGGCTTGCTATAGAAAAAGATGACTTTATTTTTTGAAAAACAAACTCTCTAAACATATTGACAAAGTAGGCATTATGTGGTAGAATAAAGCAGACCTGAAAGATAGGTTATAAAATGCATTTTTCAAGTAATACTATTTTTATTATATAAATTGCCGCAAATAGGCGGCAGAACGGAGACAAAAGGTGGTAAACAGAATTTATGTCGATAATGCGGCTACTACGAAAATGAGCAAGACCGCAATAGATGCAATGTTGCCGTACCTTGACACGATATATGGCAACCCCTCCAGCTTGCACAGCGAGGGTCAAAGAGCCGCAGAGGCTTTATCATCCGCAAGAGAGCGCATAGCAAGCGTTTTGGGGTGCTCTGCAAGAGAGATAACATTTACATCGGGCGGAAGCGAGGCGGATAACCAAGCGCTCATATCCGCCGCAAAAATAGGCGAGAGAAGAGGCAAGAAGCACATCATCTCAACTGCGTTCGAGCATCATGCGGTGCTTCACACGCTCGAAAAATTGAAAAAGCAAGGTTTTGATGTAACCTTGCTTGATGTTCACGAAAACGGCATCGTTACCGCAGAGGAGGTCCGTGAAGCGATAAGAGAAGACACTTGCCTTGTCAGCATCATGTATGCCAACAACGAGATAGGCACTATACAACCCATCGCCGATATCGGTGCGGTATGCCGCGAAAAGGGAGTTATCTTTCACACGGACGCGGTGCAGGCGGCAGGACATATCCACATCGATGTTGACAAACAAAACATAGATATGCTCTCGCTCTCCGCACACAAATTTCACGGACCGAAAGGGATAGGTGTACTTTACGCAAAACGCGGCATCGTTCTCGATACGCTCATAGAAGGTGGAGCGCAGGAGCGCGGAAAACGCGCCGGTACGGAGAATATCCCTGCTGTAATGGGAATGGCGGCATCGCTCGAAGAATCGGCGCAGAACATCGAAAAAACGAGCGAAAAGCTTATATTTTTAAGGGACAAGCTCATAGACGGACTTTCCGCTATCCCTCATTCGATATTGAACGGAGACAGAGAAAAAAGACTTCCGTCAAACGTGAATTTTTGCTTCGAGGGTATAGAGGGCGAATCTCTCTTGCTCTTGCTCGATGATATGGGCATAAGCGCTTCTTCCGGTTCGGCTTGCACATCAGGTTCTCTCGATCCAAGCCACGTGCTTTTGGCGATAGGCAGAGTACACGATATAGCGCACGGCTCGCTCAGAATAAGCCTTTCCGAGGAGAACACGGAAGAGGAGATAGACTATATGATCGAGTCCGTCAAGAAAACGGTTGAATATCTGCGTAGCATCTCCCCGATATGGCACGAACTGACAGAGGGCAAAAAAGAATTTATATTGAAATAAACGAGGTGAAAAAATATGGCTTTATACAGTGAAAAGGTTATGGATCATTTCCGCAATCCGAGAAACGTCGGTTCCATAGAGAATGCGGACGGCATCGGCGAGGTTGGCAACGCAAAATGCGGAGATATCATGAAGATATATCTTAAAATAAACAATGACATCATAGAGGACGTGAAGTTTGAAACGTTCGGTTGCGGCTCTGCCATAGCGTCAAGTTCAATGGCAACGGAGATGATAAAGGGCAAGCCGATATCCGAGGCGCTTACGCTTACGAATAAAGCCGTTGTAGAGGCTTTGGACGGACTCCCTGCACACAAGCTCCATTGTTCCGTTTTGGCTGAGGAAGCTGTTAAAGCGGCTCTTAAAGATTATTACGATAAAAACGGCATAGAATATGACAAAACGCAGTTCCCCGATTGCGAAAGCTGCGGTCATTGTTGCGAAACATGATATAAAAGCGAAAGAGAGTTAAACGGTGTAAGATCGTTTAACTCTCTGTTTTTTTGTTATAAGCAAAGCCGGCAAAAATTCTTCGCAACTTTTTCTTGTTTAAAGAAAAAGTTGCACAAAGATAAAAAAGCCCTTCGCTTTACCCACTTAGGTGAATCGCATCGAAAAATTGAACCTCATCAAATGCGGCTCCCCGAGGGGCACCACCCTCGGAACCACGCCGCAGGGCACGTATCAAAAGGTTTGGCTTTTAGCTTAGAGCCTTTGTTCCATGGATCGAGTTTTATCAATGACAAAATTGTTGCGATTGGAAATGGGCGACCACAGGTCCCCCCTACGGATGTCAATACAAATGAATGTGTAGGGCAGGGGATTGCTCCTGCCGTTTGAGTCGAAGTTGCGGCATATTTCAGTAAGCAAAAGCCATAAGCTAAAAGTTGAAGTCCGATGTGATGAGGTTCAAAGCATCGAAAAGGCTATCTCAAGCCGTAAACCTGCAAGGTTTTCTGCTTCTTTTGTAGCTTCTCTTGCAGATCAAGAAAAGCGTAACGGCTTATTACAATATCTTTTCCATGCCGATCTTCTGGATACGAAGACCGATCTTTTCGTAAAACTTAACGGCGCTCTTGTTGTCAGCCCAAACATTGAGCGTTACGTTGTAATAGCCGTTGGTTTTCGCAAAATCCAAAACATATTCGTAAAGTTTTGTGCCGATGTGGGCGCCGCGTGCGTTTTCGTCAACGCAAAGGTCATCTATATAGAGAGTTTTGATGTCCGTCATGTTGTTGTCATCGATAAATTGCTTGTGTATGCAGAAAGCATAGCCCAAAACAACGCCGTCTTTTTCCGCAACGAAAACAGGCGTAAGTTCATCTGCAAATACTTTTTTGAGCTGTTCGTCAGTATATTTTTTTGCGCCCTGCTTGAATATATCGGGGCGAGCATCGCTGTGTACTTTGTGTACTTGATAAAGTAGCTTGTCCACAACGGGTATATCGGCTTCTGTTGCTCTGCGGATGTTTAATTCGTTCATATTCTTTTCTCCTTTATATAAAAATCAAAAAGGAACGCAACAAAGCGATAAAAGCTTTTCCTGCGTTCCTTCTGTAGAAATATTCTGTTCTATCAGTTCTTGCCGTGGCCGAGTATCTTCAAGATATCGTTGATATAATCATCGGAAACAACGGGCTGAGATTCAGGTTCAGCTTTCTTTTCTTCGCTTGCGGGAGTGGGCTGTGCGTCAGCCGGCTTCTGGCTTGTGCCAAAGCTCCAACCGGAAGATGTTGTGCCTGCCTGTTTCTTCTTTGCATCATCGCAGAAACCTGTTGCGATAACAGTAACCTTGATAGTGTCTTCAAGGTTGGGATCGAACGCAGCACCCCAGATGATGTTTGCATCGGGATGAGCTTCGTCTGTGATCATGGAAGAAGCCGTTGTAACTTCATCAAGGCTGATGTCGGGGCTTGCTGTGATATTAACGATGATACCTGTAGCGCCCGAGATGGAAGATTCGAGAAGAGGGCTGGAGATAGCCGCTTTAGCTGCGATCTCTGCTTTATCTCTGCCTGTACCTGTACCAACACCCATGTGAGCGAAACCTGCATCTCTCATAACGGAAGAAACGTCCGCAAAGTCAAGGTTTACGATGCCGGGAACATTGATAAGGTCGGAAATGCTCTGAACACCATGACGAAGAACATCGTCTGCATATTCAAAAGCGTTCTGAAGAGTGATCTTATTTTCGGAGATCTGGCGGAGTCTTTCGTTGGGGATAACAACGAGAGAGTCAACGTAATCGCGGAGCTGAATGATACCTGCTTCAGCCTGCATCATACGTTTCTTACCTTCGAAAAGGAAGGGTTTTGTAACGATACCTACTGTAAGGATACCCATTTCTTTTGCGATCTTAGCAACTACGGGAGCTGCGCCTGTGCCTGTACCACCGCCCATACCTGCTGCGATGAATACCATATCTGCACCGCGAATGATGTTCGCGATATCGTCCATGCTTTCTTCGGCTGCCTGTCCGCCTACATCGGGCTTGCTGCCTGCGCCATGACCTTTAGTAATTTTTTCGCCGATAGCGATCTTTGTGGGGGCATTAGATTTAAGAAGAACCTGCTTGTCGCAGTTGATAGCGATAAATTCAACGCCCTGAACACCGGATTCGATCATGCGGTTTACAGCGTTACCGCCGCCGCCGCCGACACCGATGACTTTGATATTTACACCAT
>CAZERM010000062.1:0-8039 GCA_964514555.1 uncultured Lachnospiraceae bacterium
CGAAGGAGGGGTACCACCCCGGGCAGATATTGGTAAATGACCTTTGCTGTTACCAATGGGCGCTCAAATACAGCGAGATATACAAGGATGTGGATCCCATATTCGCCATGGCGATAATAAAAACGGAAAGCGATTTTGCCGTGAACGCCATATCTCCATCGGGCGCATACGGTCTTATGCAGATAATGCCCGACACATATAATATCGACATAAAACCGAGCATAAATTTGGAAGAGGACTTTGAACATCTTATCGAAGACCCCGAATTTGCGGTCAAATGCGGTATGTATTATCTTCATTGGCTCTATGGACCTTCCAGAGGGCTAAACAACAGCATCGTAAATGTTGCCGCCGCATATAACGGCGGTTGCAACGCGGTGAAAGAATGGCTCGGCACAGAGGGACTTTCCGAAAACGGAGAGCTTATCATCGAAAAGATACCAAAGCCCGAGACAAAAAGATACGTTGAAAAGGTTCTTGCAAATTACGAATATTTTGCAAAGCTTTATTCATAAAACAAAGCACATCTTATTTTCAGAAAGGATAAACAAATGGAAAACGAAGAAATGAAGAACCAGCTTGAAGCGCTCAAAAAAGAGCTTCTTTCCGAAAGAAAGAACACTTTTACAACGCTCAAAAAGGACGAGCTTGATGTAGCTTATGACTACGCAAAAGGTTATATGGAATACCTTGACGCAGGCAAGACAGAACGCGAATGTGTTATGACAACACAGGCTATGCTCGAAAAAGAAGGCTTCAAGCCTTACACATTCGGCGCAAAGGTAGCCGCAGGTGAAAAATATTACTACAACAACCGCGCTAAATCCTTTGTTGCGTTCATCGTGGGCAGCGAAAGCATCGAAAACGGTGTATATTTCACAGCTTCTCACATCGACAGTCCTCGCATAGACTTTAAACAGCATCCCCTTTACGAAAACGAAAAAGTGGGATATTTTAAAACTCACTACTACGGCGGTATCAAAAAATACCAGTGGACGGCAATTCCTCTCGCTATCCACGGCGCAGTAACAAAGAAGAACGGCGAAACTATCAACATCGTTATCGGTGAAGACGACAGCGATCCCATCTTCTATATCAGCGACCTTCTCCCCCACCTTGCAGGCGACCAGATGAGAAAGACTCTCGCTGACGGTATAACTGGTGAACAGCTCAACCTTATCGCAGGCACTCGTCCCTTCGGCGATCTTGCCGAAAACGGCGCTGTTAAACTCAACATCATGAAACTTCTCAACGATAAATACGGCATGATCGAGGACGATTTCCTCAGCGCGGAACTTTGCGCTGTTCCTGCGTTCAAGTCTCGCGACGTTGGTCTTGACAGAAGCCTTATCGCTTCCTACGGTCATGATGACAGAGTTTGCGCTTACCCCTCTATCACAGCTCTCTTGGAAATGAACGCTCCCAAGCACACAGTTATGGCGGTTCTTGCTGACAAAGAAGAGATCGGCTCCGAGGGTAACACAGGTATGCAGAGCCAGGTATACTTTGACATTATCGCAGACCTTGCAAACACTATGGGCGTTTCCGACGCTGTAGTTCGCGCTAACTCCAAATGCCTCTCTTCCGACGTAAACGCGGCATTTGACCCCAACTTCCCCGAACCCATGGAAAGAAACAACTGCTGCTACATCAACAACGGCGTTGTTATCACAAAATATACAGGTGCGCGCGGTAAATCCGGCTCTAACGATGCAAGCGCTGAATTCTGCGGCTATGTTCGCAATGTTCTCGATGAAGCGGGCGTTATCTGGCAGACAGGTGAGCTTGGCAAAGTAGACGCAGGCGGCGGCGGTACTGTTGCAAAATACATCGCTTCCAAGAACATCGACGTTATCGACCTTGGTGTTCCCGTGCTTTCTATGCACGCTCCCTATGAAGTAGTTTCCAAAACAGACGTTTATATGACTCACAAAGCTATCAAAGCTTTCTTTGAAGCGTGAGAACAGAAGGATAAACTTTATTAACCATTAAAGAAATTAACGAGGTCTACATTATGCTTAAGAAGATTTGCGCTATGGTCATTTGCGTCATGATGCTTATAGGTATCGTTCCCATGACGATCTCTGCGGCGGATGACGAAAAACTCACGACGATCACGGAAGTGGATCGTTATGATGGCTTCAAGCCGATTCCTTTGCTCGTTATCGTAATAAGCTATGATGCCAACGGCAACGGCATAGACGATTGCGCGGCAAGCAATTTCTATTCATACATTACAACAAACGAAGATCTTGACACTTACGGTGAACAGTGGGCTTATACTAAAGAAGCAGACTGGGCGCAGAACTTCTTCGGCGACGAAGGCAAGACGGTCAAAAACTACTGGAAGACTATGTCCCACGGCAACTTCTGGTTTACTCCCGCAAAAGAAACATACGGTGAAGCAGACAACGGCATAGTTTATGTTACGGTACATGGCAGACACCCGAGTGCTTCTTCTGCGGAATATGCAACGAGAGCCAAGGTCCTCGATGCGGCTTCCGAATATGTTGATTTTTCCTCTTTTGACACTGACGGCAACGGTATCATAAGCACACAGGAGCTTACAATATCCTTTGTTATTGCCGGTTATAACAATAAATGGGGTACAAGCGGCAAAAACAACCGTCAGGTTTGGGGCATAAACAACTATCACAGCAAAAGCTCCGAATCGGGTATCATAGTTGACGGCGTTTCTCTTTGCAGCTCCGTAATGAGCATTATCGTTGACGGTGAATGTAAAGAAAACGGTGAGCCTGCATCCGTAGGTACATATATCCATGAGCTTGGCCACGTTCTCGGAGCACATGACCTTTATACATACGGCGGTTACACATGGTTGGGCGGTCCCGGCAACAAAGCTTTGCAGGGAAGCGGTTCCAACAACCGTCGCGAGGGCGAGCACGGCGCTGATTCTCCCTCCGCGGTAGACCCGTACTATCTTATCCAGTACGGCTTCGAAAGACCGCAGGTCGTTGGTGATGGCACATACACGCTCTATTCCAGAGAAACAGAACACGGCTATAATGTTATAAGAGTAAACACGACAGACCCCGATATATACTATCTCGTAGAGAACAGATATACCGAGGACCCGAACTCATTCGACGGCGATATCGGCGACAGCCAGCTTGATTACGGTATCATCGTTTGGAGAGTTCACCAGAGTGTGATGGATACTCACGATCTTCCCAACTGCGTTGCGAAATCCGATGAAGGCTCTCATGACAGACCCGGTCTTGAACCTTGTTATGACGGTACAGATCTTTCTGTTGTAAAATGCTATGAATACTATACAAGAACAGTTGTAAATTCTTCTATTACTGCGACGGTATCGCACACCATTGAAGATTGCAACACAACCATCGAGATCCTCAGCAAGCCCGGTCATGAGATGCAGATCAAAGTTGAAAACGCAGTAACACTTCCCGGTGTAGATTTCGTATTCAACGCTACAGAAAGCACACAGACAAGCATTGCTATAGTAGGTAAGATCGACAACCTCAACGGCGGTGATGTTACAAGTGCAAAAGCAACTCTCAAAACAACAAGCGGCACAGTAGTTAAAGAAGCAGACATCACTTGGACGAGCGATGCTACATTTTCACATGAATTTACAGGACTTGAAGCAGGTAAGACATACGTTTGCGAAGTTAGCGTAGCAGGCACGGAAGCTCATTCCGCTAACACGGTTTCCAAGAACGTATTCACAAACCCCGAAGAAGTTAAAGCGACATCTTATGTGATCCATGTTTACAAGAACCTTACAGAGAATGAGAAAGCATATAATGTAAATGTTAAATTCGGCGAAAAGTTCACATATACTTTCCCGATGAAGAAAACAGGCTATGCGTTCGTTGGTTGGTACACAGACGAAGCTCTTACACAGAAATATGATATGAACTTCACACAGAATGAAGCAAATGATATCAACATCTATGCTAAGTGGGTTCCCACAGCAGAAGCTGCTACTATCACATTCAAAAATGCGACAGTAACAAACAAGGTATTCTCCGCAACGGTGGGCGACACATTCGTTGAACCCGTAGTTGCAGAAAAAGAAGGCTTTGAATTTACAGGCTGGTACACAGACGCGGCTCTTACACAGAAATTTGATTTTTCTGCTCCTGTTTCCGAAGCGGGAGATATCACTCTCTATGCAGGCTGGAAAGATCTTTCCGCAGGTGGAGATGATAACAACACAACAAGCGAAAACGTAACTCCCGGCGACAGCACAACTGCTCCCATACAGAACGGCGGCGATGCTGAAGAACCCAGCGACAACAAAGGCTCCGCAACAGGTGTTATCATCGCAGTTGTTGCTGTAGTTGTAGTCGCAGGCGTGGCAGTTGCAGTTGTAGTAGTTATGAAGAAAAAGAAATAAACAAACAGACGTATATGACTCATGCCTCGGGATTTTATCCGAGGCATGGGATAGTATAAAAAATTAAAAACAAGAGGTGAATCTTATGTTTAAGAAAATTTGCGCTATTGTTATTTGCGTAATGATGCTCGTAGGCACATTGTCCCTTACGGCATTCGCGGCAGATGACGCAACTCTCACAAACATTACAGAAATAAACCGTTACGACGGTTACAATCCCATCCCCTTGATCGTTATCGTAGTTAGCTATGATGCTAACGGTAACGGCATAGACGATTGCGCGGCAAACAATTTCAACACGAGCATCACAACAAACTCCAACCGTGAAACATACGGCGAGCAGTGGGCTTACACAAAAGAAGCAGATTGGGCGCAGAACTTCTTCGGCGACGAAGGCAAAACAGTAAAGAACTACTGGAAGACAATGTCCAACGATAAATTCTGGTTCTATCCCGCAAATGAAACATACGGCGAAGAAAATAACGGTATCGTATACGTTACTATCAACGCACAGCACCCTCATGCAGCGGCAAACGGCAACGCAAATGCTCGTTCCGACTATCAGACAAGAGCATTGGCTCTCAGAGCAGCTGCAGAATATGTAGACTTTTCCTCTTTTGACAAAAACGGCAACGGTATCATCGACTACCAGGAACTCACGATCAGCTTAGTTATCGCAGGTTATAACGAAAAATGGGGCTCCAGAGGCAAAAACAGCCAGCAGGTTTGGGGCTTTAACAACTATCAGATGAACAACAACTCTAGCGGTATCGTAGTTGACGGCGTTGAACTTACAAACGGTAGCAAGGGCGGCAGATTCATCATCGACGGCGAATGCAGAGAAAATGGTGAGATCGCGGCTATCGGTACATTTACACACGAACTTGGCCACGTTCTCGGCGCACCTGACCTTTATACATACAGTGGTTACACATGGATCGGCGGTCCCGGCAACAAAGCGCTCCAGGGCACAGGTTCCAACAACTATCGTAAAGGCGAAAAATCCGGTGATTCTCCTGCGGCAGTAGACCCCTACCACCTCATGTTCTACGGATTTGAAAGAGAAGAAGTTGTCGGCGACGGCACATATACTCTCTATTCCAGAGAAAGCGAACACGGTTACAACATTATTCGCGTAAACACAGCAGACCCCGATATCTACTATCTTGTAGAAAACAGATACACGGAAGACCCCAACTCCTATGACGGCGATATCGGCGACAGCCAGCTCACATACGGTATCATAGTTTGGAGAGTACATCAGGCAACGATGAATACATATGCTCTTCCCAACTGCGTTGCCAAGGATGACGAAGGCACACACGACAGACCCGGTCTTGAACCTTGTTATGACGGTACAGATCTTTCTGTTGTAAAATGCTATGAATACTATACAAGAACAGTTGTAAATTCTTCTATTACTGCGACGGTATCGCACACCATTGAAGATTGCAACACAACCATCGAGATCCTCAGCAAGCCCGGTCATGAGATGCAGATCAAAGTTGAAAACGCAGTAACACTTCCCGGTGTAGATTTCGTATTCAACGCTACAGAAAGCACACAGACAAGCATTGCTATAGTAGGTAAGATCGACAACCTCAACGGCGGTGATGTTACAAGTGCAAAAGCAACTCTCAAAACAACAAGCGGCACAGTAGTTAAAGAAGCAGACATCACTTGGACGAGCGATGCTACATTTTCACATGAATTTACAGGACTTGAAGCAGGTAAGACATACGTTTGCGAAGTTAGCGTAGCAGGCACGGAAGCTCATTCCGCTAACACGGTTTCCAAGAACGTATTCACAAACCCCGAAGAAGTTAAAGCGACATCTTATGTGATCCATGTTTACAAGAACCTTACAGAGAATGAGAAAGCATATAATGTAAATGTTAAATTCGGCGAAAAGTTCACATATACTTTCCCGATGAAGAAAACAGGCTATGCGTTCGTTGGTTGGTACACAGACGAAGCTCTTACACAGAAATATGATATGAACTTCACACAGAATGAAGCAAATGATATCAACATCTATGCTAAGTGGGTTCCCACAGCAGAAGCTGCTACTATCACATTCAAAAATGCGACAGTAACAAACAAGGTATTCTCCGCAACGGTGGGCGACACATTCGTTGAACCCGTAGTTGCAGAAAAAGAAGGCTTTGAATTTACAGGCTGGTACACAGACGCGGCTCTTACACAGAAATTTGATTTTTCTGCTCCTGTTTCCGAAGCGGGAGATATCACTCTCTATGCAGGCTGGAAAGATCTTTCCGCAGGTGGAGATGATAACAACACAACAAGCGAAAACGTAACTCCCGGCGACAGCACAACTGCTCCCATACAGAACGGCGGCGATGCTGAAGAACCCAGCGACAACAAAGGCTCCGCAACAGGTGTTATCATCGCAGTTGTTGCTGTAGTTGTAGTCGCAGGCGTGGCAGTTGCAGTTGTAGTAGTTATGAAGAAAAAGAAATAATTCTTTTTTAGATCAACTAAAAACAGCAATATCTGAGTAATAAAAGGATCCCGATGGATATTATCGTCCGTCGGGGTCTGTTTTTGTGTTTATTTTGTAGAGGTACTTAAAATGCGCTGAATTCGCTCGAAATGATGCGAGGACATTCCTCGGGCGAATATACCCAAGAATCGATATGTGTTTGCTCTATCTTATAATCAAACTTTTTCTCTTTTGCGGTGGGAGCAGGGAACGTATCGACGATGACGAGTTTTATCTTCATCTTTTCGGGGATGATGTTTTTGATATATACAGCCGCGCTCTCGCCGACTTCGATATCATCTCGATATTCCGCAAGCCCCGCAAGATTCGGCGCAAGTTCGACGAATATTCCGTATGGTTCGATGCTTCGAACGATGCCCGGCACCGTCTGACCTATTGAAAAGGGCAAGATGTTTTCCTGCCACGTTCCGAGAAGTTCTTTATGTGTCATATAGATGCGCCCCGTATCGAAGTCTATGCTTTTTACGGCGGCTTTTATCGTCATGCCTATGTAAAATCTATCACGAGGGTGAGAGATGCGCGAAACGGATATGCAATCTATCGACATGAGCGAAACGATACCGCAACCGATATCCAAAAACGCACCGAACGGTTCCATATGCGTTACTGTCGATTCTATGATATCCCCCGGGCAGAGCGAGGAAAGATGATTTTCCATACATTCTCTTTGCGCTGCCTTGCGCGAGAGTATTGCGACTTTTTCGCCGTCTATCTCATCAAATCCGATTATTTTAAAACAAACAGCTTTTCCTACGCGAGTTATGACAGCGATATCTTTTATATCATCGCCGTTTTTGTTATACTCGACCTCACTCTGCGGCATGATTCCGCGGATGGTGCCGAGATCGAACAAAAGCTCTTTGCCTCTGCCTTTGTCTGTGCAATATGTCGCAACGCTTTCGAGTATCTTTCCCGAAGCGCAGGCACGCTCCATCGATGATATACAGGATAAATATTCTCTGTTTTCGGAAGTGCCGATAAGTTTTCCTTCCGTTTTATACAAATTGTTCATTAAGATCCTCCGTTTTAGCTTTTTTAAAATATTATTCGGAGTGAGGCGAATTTATACCTCGGTTTTTTGACAATAATAAATTCGCCTCACTCCGAATAATATTTTAA
Source organism: uncultured Lachnospiraceae bacterium (assembly GCA_964514555.1). Lineage (GTDB taxonomy): Bacteria > Bacillota > Clostridia > Oscillospirales > CAG-272 > UMGS731. The sequence goes on from CAZERM010000062.1 coordinate 8,028, forward strand.
AAAAGCTAAAAC
>CAZERM010000063.1:0-7887 GCA_964514555.1 uncultured Lachnospiraceae bacterium
GAGTAATACTCTGAGGGAGGATATATGAGCAGGAAACAGAAAAAGACACTCGCAAGGATCATCGCTTCCGCGGTGTTGCTCGTTGTTGCGTATCTCATCCCGATAGAAGGAATAGGCAAACTCGCGTTGTTTATATTGCCGTACCTTGTAATAGGCTATGATGTTTTATGGGGTGCTGTGCGAAATATCTTTCGCGGTCAGATATTCGATGAAAAATTTCTTATGACCATCGCAACGGTCGGCGCATTTGCCACGGGTGAATTTGCCGAGGCTTCCGCGGTAATGCTCTTTTACCAGGTGGGCGAATTTTTCCAGAGCATCGCTGTCGGCAAGAGCAGAAAGTCCATCGCCGCGCTTATGGATATCCGCCCCGATTCCGCCGTTGTCATTCGCAACGGTGAAGAAGAAACGGTATTTCCCGAAGAGGTGGAGATCGGCGAGACGATCATTATCCGACCAGGCGAAAAGATACCGCTCGACGGTGTTATCTTGAGTGGTACGACAACGGTCAATACCTCCGCACTCACGGGCGAGAGCCTGCCGCAGGATAAAACGGAGGGCGAAAATGTTATAAGCGGCTCGATAAACCTTTCGGGTGTTATCACCGTTCAAACGCAAAGCAAATATGAGGACAGCACGGTCGCAAAAATATTGGAACTTGTGGAAAATTCCTCGGAGAAGAAGGCGAAAGCCGAAAACTTTATAACCAGATTTGCTCGTTGGTATACCCCTTGTGTGGTCATCGCGGCGCTTTTGCTTGCGATAGTGCCTCCGCTCATCGTGGGCGATTGGGGTAAATGGATAAACCGTGCGCTCATATTCCTTGTTGTATCTTGCCCTTGTGCGCTCGTGGTATCGGTTCCGCTCTCGTTCTTCGGCGGCATCGGCGGCGCTTCGAGATACGGTGTTTTGATAAAAGGTTCCAACTATCTCGAAGCACTTTCAAAAGTCGATACGGTCGTTTTCGACAAGACTGGCACGCTCACAAAGGGAAGCTTTGCCGTTGATGCGATACATTCGCAGAACATATCCGATCAGGAGCTTTTGGCACTTGCGGCGGCAGCGGAGAGCTTTTCCAACCATCCTGTCGGCAGAGCCGTTACGGAAGCATACAAGGGAGCGCTTTGCAAAGACAAGATAGAAAGCACAAAAGAACTTGCCGGCATGGGCATAGAAGCCGTCATAGACGGTGAAGTCTATTGCTTCGGCAACAGCACTCTCATGGAAAAGGCAGGAGCTGCATATAAAGAATGTGAATTGCCCGGAACGACTATCCATGTTTGCCGCGACAATGTATACTTGGGACATATAGTTATAAACGACGAGGTAAAACCCGATTCCAAGGAAGCTATAGCAGAGCTTAAAAGTCTTGGTATCAAGAAAACAGTCATGCTTACGGGCGACAGCGCTTCCGTGGCGCAGAGTGTCGGCGAGAACATCGGCATAGACGAGATACACGCAAAACTTTTGCCTGCGAACAAAGTTGAGGAAGTTGAAAAGCTCCTTGATGGCGGAGCTAAGCTTGCATTTGTCGGCGATGGCATAAATGATGCGCCTGTGCTTTCTCGTGCAGATGTCGGCATAGCTATGGGTGCTTTGGGAAGCGACGCGGCGATAGAATCCGCCGATATCGTGCTCATGGACGACAAGCCTTCCAAAATAGCGCTCGCCATAAAGACGGCGCGCAAGACTATGCGTATAGTTTACCAGAACATCGTCTTTTCGCTTGCGGTAAAAGGCATCATATTATTGCTCACGGCGTTCGGATATACAAATATGTGGATAGCCGTTTTCGGCGATGTCGGCGTAATGGTCATCGCAGTGCTCAACGCTATGCGAGCTATGGTGAGATCGAAATAAGCTGAAAATGAGAATCAAAAAGTAATATTGTGCACGATCGACCCCGACGGAGCTTTAGTATCCGTCGGGGTTTTTGTATTAGGATATCGTAAAGCTCTTGCATTGATTTTTATTTTTCATAAAAATACCATTGACAAAATACCCATAGGGGGTATATACTGTATACAGATATGATAAAGGAGGCGCACTTGATGGAGAAAGAATGTTGTTGCGCTCACAAGACGAAACAGCGCAATGAAAAAGAATACAAAGCGCTCATAAACCGCTTGAATCGAATAGAGGGTCAGGTGCGCGGCATTAAAAATATGGTCGAGAACAGCGCATATTGCACCGATATACTTATACAGGTATCCGCAGTTCAGGCGGCGCTTAATGCTTTTAACAAGGAGCTTTTGGCGGAGCACATAAAGACTTGTGTTGCGGACGATATACGCTCGGGAAAAGAAGAAACTATCGATGAGCTTGTTGCTACATTACAAAAGCTTATGAAATGAGGTGAGATAAGATGGAACGATATGACATTACGGGTATGAGCTGCGCCGCGTGCAGTGCTCGTGTGGAAAAAGCAGTCAAAGAAGTTGACGGCGTAAGCTCTTGCTCGGTAAATCTTTTGACAAATTCGATGAATGTGGAGGGAAGCGCTTCCGAAAAAGACATCATCGAAGCCGTTGAAAAAGCAGGCTACGGCGCTTCCAAAAAGGGAACAGCCAAAACAAAGAGCGATGAAAAGGGCGATGCACTTGAAGATAAAGAAACACCGAAACTTTTGAAAAGGCTTATTGCTTCGCTCGCTTTTTTGATCGTGTTGATGTATATATCGATGGGTCATGTGATGTGGGGCTGGTGGGTGCCGCCGTTCCTCGACGGAAACTACATCGGCATAGCGCTTGCGGAACTTTTGCTCAGTGCTATCGTTATGGTGATAAACCAGAAATTCTTTATAAACGGTTTTAAGGGATTGATACATCGTTCGCCGAATATGGACACGCTCGTATCCCTCGGCTCTGCGGCTTCGTTTATATACAGCATTTACGCAATATTCGCAATGACGATCTCGCCCGAAAACGCGCACCACTATATGCACGAGCTTTATTTTGAATCTGCCGCTATGATATTGGCGCTTATAACGCTCGGCAAGATGCTTGAAGCACGCTCCAAGGGAAGGACCACCGATGCGCTCAAAAGCCTTATGAAGCTTGCGCCAAAGACCGCAACGGTCATTCGCGACGGCAAAGAAGAAGTCGTTTCCATAGAGAGCGTTCGCAAGGGCGACATATTCGTCGTTCGTCCGGGCGAGAGCATACCACTATATGCACGAGCTTTATTTTGAATCTGCCGCTATGATATTGGCGCTTATAACGCTCGGCAAGATGCTTGAAGCACGCTCCAAGGGAAGGACCACCGATGCGCTCAAAAGCCTTATGAAGCTTGCGCCAAAGACCGCAACGGTCATTCGCGACGGCAAAGAAGAAGTCGTTTCCATAGAGAGCGTTCGCAAGGGCGACATATTCGTCGTTCGTCCGGGCGAGAGCATACCCGTGGACGGTATCATAACGGAAGGACACAGCGCAGTAAATGAATCCGCCCTTACAGGCGAGAGCATCCCCGTTGACAAAAACGTCGGCGATACCGTCAGTGCCGCAACAATAAACAAGGCGGGCTTTATAAAATGCGAAGCGACAAGAGTCGGCGAAGATACCACTCTTTCGCAGATAATAAAAATGGTGAGCGATGCTTCCGCGACAAAAGCGCCCATCGCAAAGATAGCGGACAAAGTATCGGGAATTTTCGTGCCTGCGGTCATGACGATAGCGCTTATAGCGTTTGCCGCTTGGCTCATCGCAGGGCAGACGTTCGGTTATGCGCTCGCTCGCGGAATATCGGTGCTCGTTATAAGCTGTCCTTGCGCGCTCGGCTTGGCAACACCTGTTGCGATAATGGTCGGAAACGGCGTTGGTGCGAAGAACGGCATACTATTTAAAACCGCAGTTTCGCTTGAAACGGCAGGTAAAACGCAGATAGTTGCACTCGACAAAACAGGCACGATAACAAAGGGTGAGCCTTCCGTAACGGATATTTTGCCCATCGAAGCAAAGAATGAAAATGAACTTTTGAAGTTTGCCGCTACGCTCGAATACGGAAGCGAGCATCCTTTGGCAAAAGCAATAATGAAAGCGGCTGAAAAAGAGGGAATATCACCCGAAGAAACGGCTGATTTTAAAGCTTTGCCGGGCAATGGACTTACGGCAAACTACGGCGGCAAGGAACTTTGCGGCGGTAATGCCGATTTTGTCGGCAAGATATCCGATATACCGCAAAGCGCAAAAGAAAGCGCAGAAAGCTTTTCCGAGAGCGGCAAAACGCCAATGTTCTTTGCGTTAGACGGCAGATTGCTCGGTATTATTGCCGTGGCAGACACGATAAAAGAGGATAGCTCTGCGGCTATTGCGGAGATGCGTAATATGGGTATTCGCATTGTCATGCTCACGGGGGACAACCAAAAGACAGCCGAAGCCATCGGCAAGCAGGCAGGCGTTGACGAGGTTATCGCGGGAGTTTTGCCCGACGGCAAAGAAGCCGTCATCAGAAAGCTTCAGGAGAGCGGCAAAGTGGCGATGGTCGGCGACGGCATAAACGATGCGCCTGCGCTCACAAAAGCCGATGTGGGCATAGCTATCGGCGCAGGAGCCGATGTTGCAATAGATGCGGCGGACATTGTTCTTGTGAAGAGCAGACTTTCCGATGTTCCCGCGGCAATACGTTTGAGCAGGGCAACGCTCCGAAATATCAGAGAAAACCTGTTTTGGGCGTTTATTTACAATGTGATAGGCATACCGCTTGCGGCAGGTGCATTTGTAGGATTCGAACTTACGCTTAACCCGATGTTCGGTGCGGCGGCAATGAGTCTTTCCAGCTTCTGCGTGGTAACGAACGCCCTGCGACTCAATCTGTTTAATATCCGCAGTACAAAGCGCGATAGAAAAATAAAATCAAACAACAAAAAGGAGAAAAAGACCATGGAAAAAACCATCAAGATCGAAGGCATGATGTGCCCTCACTGCGAAGCAAGAGTTAAAAAGGTGCTTGAAGAGATAGACGGCGTTACAGAAGCCGTTGCAAGCCACAAAACAGGCACGGCAACAGTTAAACTTTCCAAAGAAGTTGACGACAGCGTGCTCAAGAGCACTATTGAAGACCAGGGTTACAAGGTACTTTAATTGCAGTTGAATATGAAAAGGGCAGATGATTTTGGCTTTATCTGCCCTTTTTTATTGACAATATGGTTATATGTGATATAATTATAATAGAATAGGCAAATCTGACAAACAGGAGATATTAAGGAGGACTTAATGATTTTATACATTTCATTATTGGCTTTGGAGATATTGAGCTTGGTCATCGGCATATTCATAGGATATCGCCGTGGCGTTATAAAAGCGACGGTGCGCTTTGCGGAGATAGCAGTTGCGGCTGTAGCATCATTATTCTTGTCGAAATATATCGCGTCCTCTATCGGCTCACGGAGCATGGACTTTGCGTTGACATTGCTTGACGAGTCCACGCGTGAATTGATATTTTCTTCCGAAAATTCCTCGGCGCTCATCGCTTCTTTGATAGGCGCACTTATGGCTCCCGTATTGTTTATGATTGTATTCCTTTGCATAAAATTGTTTTCATATATCGGCTTCAACGCGATAATGGATAAGATCGTCGGCAAAGAGCACAGCAAAACTTCCGCTTTCGCAGGAGCGGCTGTTGGTGTTCTCACAAGCATTGTTGTCTGTGCCGTTGTGTTCTCTCCTGCTTGTTGCGGCATATACATGATAAATTCCGTTCCGCAGGAAGAAAAAGAGGCACTTATCAGCACCGTAGAAAGCGATGACGGCGGCATCTTGCACAAGATAGCGGACGAAGTTCCCGAAAATATACCCGCAAGCGCCGTTATTATGTTTTCTACAAAACTCGTTACTCGGGCGAGTGCGGCAGGCATAGATTATTGTGCCATTGAAGAAGCCCCCGAGATCGTATCCATGATGGGCGATTTTATGGCATCATATAAAGAAGCAAAAGATGACGGCAAGGACGATGTGCGTGTGCTCGAAAGTGCGGTCTATTCCATGATACCTCACATGGAAAGCTCCGAATTTGTTTCCGACTTGGCTGTTTCTTTCGTCAATTCCGTCGGCCGATCCATTAAGAGCGGCAATTCCGACTTTATCGATGCGGAGAGCACTATTGGCAACATGGCGGAATCTATCGGTGATATACTTTCCGATGTATCCTCCGACAATATCGTTGACAATATGAAAGTATTGTTTGGCGACAAGGAAGACGAAAACGACAAAGGCGGACTTTTGAATATCGTTACGGAGATATACGAAGCAGAGGACATCACGGCGATGCTCAACGAGGGCAAAGCTGAAGAGATAGCAGATATCCTTATCAATATGGGCGAAAACGCAAACCTCACAACAACTATGGATGCTGTTAAAAACGTCGGCACAAAGATGCTCTCCGACAGCATTTTGACGGAGATAAGCGAGGAAGAGAAAGACTATTATCTCGATGTTATCACGGCGAAGGTAAACGAGATTGTCGAAAGCACGAAAGAGAACGGAGGCGACCTTCGCAAGAACGCGGACATAGCCGAGGAGATAATCAAGAGTTTCGATTCGGAAATGGTGCGCGAAGAGGGCGAAGCAAAGCTTTTGGCTGTATTTGTGGCGCACAGCTTTTGCAAAGAAGAATATTACAACAGCGCAGACGGTGTAACGACGGACGATATCAAAGCTTTCTTGGGATTAAACTAAAATATTGTCCAATAAAATGAAATATCGCAGAACCTATAAAAAGTTCTGCGATATTTTTGTTCTTCACTATTTATCTAAGCGTTTATATTATTCAAAATATTCGCCCGTGGGAGTAGTGCCGTGATACTGCTTTTTAATGCGAACGATAACGGAGCCGTCTTCCTGCTCGGATTCTTCGAGAATCTGATATTTAGTGTGTGCTCTGTCGAGTGCGGCTTTATAAGCAACAACTTCGTCTTTGTTGAGTTCCAATGCGCGTTCGCGCGAAAGTCCAAGCTCGTCCTTCTGAATGAAAGCGAGGGTTTGTATGATACAAGCGGATCTTACACGTTTCAAAAAATTCACCTCTTTAATTACACAAAGCACGCGGCAGGCGGCGAAGTGCTTATTTTTGCAGAGAAGTGAAAAGCAAACTTACGTTAAAGAGCATATTTCTGCCGCAATATACCCTGCGTAATACATTCCCGTGGCGGTATTTACCGCATTTAAATTATACAATTTTTTAAAATAAAAAGTCAAGCGCGAAATTTCAAAAAATGCGCTTGACAATATTATCAATATGTTGTTATTTTCCTACGTGTTTTTTAATAGCTTCAAAAGAAGTATCGCTTATAACGTGTTCTATTTTGCAGGCATCAGCACAGGCGATATCCGGATCTACACCGATGCTTATCAAAAATTCGGACACGAGCGTGTGGCGTTCATATATTTTATTTGCTATTTCAAGACCATCTTCTGTAAGAGTAATGAAACCGCCGGAGTCCACTTGGATAAAACCGCCGCTTTTGAGCAATCCCATCGCACGGCTTACCGAAGGTTTGGAATAACCGAGATATTCGCTCACATCTATTGCGCGAACATGGGGTTTTTTCTTCGACAAGATGAAAATTGATTCGAGATACATTTCACCGGATTCTTGTAAATGCATTATCTCACCTCCAATAATATAGTATAAGTTTATGTGAGTCCAATTATAACATATATTTTGTATATTTTCAAGGCTAAAATCATTAAATTGCACATAATTTACACATAGTTTAATATCATGCATATCATTATGCAAAAAACGACAAAAAAATCCTTTTAACTGTAAAAAACGGGTGAAAAACCGTTAAAAATCAAAAAAAAGCAAGGCTTGCTGTCTTGCTTTCGTTTCAAAAATGTGTACATCTAATATTCTATTAGGTGATCAACTTAATTTTAGTATACTACTTGA
>CAZERM010000064.1:0-7576 GCA_964514555.1 uncultured Lachnospiraceae bacterium
GAGTTTGTTGGTGCGCTCATAGACTATATCTATGTACTTCCAAATAGAATTGCACTGTTTAAGCAAAGAGTTGAGGAAAAACTGAAAGAAAAAACTGAAAATCAGAATTGGACACGCAATGTTAACCAATTCATGATATAACGATATATATACTGCCGTAGGATTTTGTGTTTTCGATTGTGCAGTTTATTCTTATGGATTGAAAGGCGAACTCATTATGCCGCCGATTAACAAGCCATATCCTCATGTGTATATTGCAACGAAAGAAACATTCCCAAGTATGAGAGCAGAGCTGATAGCGCAAACCGGAAGTGTGCATATACAAACCTATGAATCCGAAGCAGCAATCATGGAATACATACACGGAGATAAAGGGAATGCTATCTTGATTCGGCAGAACCTTATTCCCGATAAAAATGAGGATCATTTCTGCGGTATGTTCTGGCATGAGTTAGGTCATTTCTATGCCATCAATTCTGAAAGTGCATAGTTTTATCATTATAGCGATCCCGGAGTTGTGGATAGAAGCCGAATTGTTGAGTTCACGCAATAGGGTCCCGTCCTCGGTATGAGTGATGAACGGCTGAAACAAGAAGGGTATTGGTTCTGGCAGGAGTTTATTGCTGAATCAATCTCCAGGTATGTCAGCCATAAGAACCGATCTACCAGAGATAGTTACCATCCAGAGCTGATCGAATGGAAGCCGATGTTTTGGAGTGGTATCGTGGACAAGCTGCAGTATTTGCTTGACAGCACTCTGAATCAGTATCAATTTACTATTGACGAGTACGGACTTGCTCATTATTTCGCAAACTTGTTGATGGACGAAAAGTTCCTGTTAGACATTGGCTCTTGTATCGGCGAAATGATGTTCAATAAAATCGTAGTACCAAGTCGTGGTTTCTAACCACTAAATAAGGCAGAGACAACCTCTGCCTTTCATTCGGCACACGGAATTGAATTGAAACGGAAACGGAAGTGAGAAGATTGGCAAGACCCAAGAAGCACCGAAAAACAAATACAGATGACCTTATAACGCAGCTTATAGAAGCCGTAACGGATATGTATGTGAATCCGCCGGAAAACACGGCAGACGAAAACGGACATATGTATCTCAATCTGCTTGCTGAGGAATTTTCTATGACTCCGATTAAAGTGCGAAAGTTGCTCATAACATCCGGTGTGTATCAAACCGATATTAGCATGAGAATTAATGATCTTTATAAAAGCGGTAAGACCATTAAGGAGATACAGGAGATCGTAGGACTAAGTGCGGCATCGGTCAGCGGATATTTGCCGTATCAAAAGACCGTATATAATCTTGAAGTTTCAACGGACGTAGCAAACCGCCTGCGTAAATATCGTAATCGCAAAGCGATGGTAGATAAACTTGCCGCCGAGGTTGAGTTAGAGACAGAACATAGAAAGGATTTACTATGGGAAACAATCGCCGCATTTGAGGACTACCCGTTCAAGACTGCAAAGGGACTACGGTATTACTACACCGTCAAAGGCAACGAGCTGTTTATGTCCCGAAAGGAAAAATCCATTACAAGAGCGACGGTCAATATAGCATTCCAAACAGCATTGAGATTGCAGGTGGATGGTATTCAGATAACCGGACCCCAAATGCTGGAATGCTTTGGTGCAAGCTATTTGTACCCGATTTTCAAAAGACTCGGAGTGATACGTGGCGGAAAGGAAAAGACATAGCTTCAAAAGTCAATCGCATGACACAGGATGGGGTCGGGCAGTATGGTCCGGCTCCATTTTTTTCGCATATTGCTATGTTATATTTTCATCCGTTCTGCTATTTGTTTTTCCGTTTCGGTGTAGATGCCCTCCGAACACCTTTTTACAATGTTAGAAATCTCTAACTGATATATAAAAAATATAAAGACATTAAAGAAAATTTTTGCTTTAAGAGTCTTAGTGGTCCTGAAGGATTGGGTATTGATTTTCCCGCGGATATGTTTGAAAGCACACACAGCGTTCCATTTGAAGGCTATCAATTCCAGCTTACAGATAAATCCGATGAGATGCTTCGTACGACATTTGGAGATTATTGGCGGTTCCCCCCTGAAGAAGAGCGCGTTTGCAAGCACAATCCAGAGGTCATATCTTTCGGAGACGAAGGACACTTACATAACCTCCAAAATATCACGGCTGTACATAAAGATGTAACAGAGCGGTTGGAGAAGCTGAACAAGGCGCTGTTTGACGAAGTACGCGCTGTGCTTGACATAAACAAGGCGGAGCGCCATGTGCGGGGCGGGGAAGCGACAAAACAAAAATATATCCGAAACAGCGCTATCACATCAAAATAAAAAGGCGGATGCTCGTTTTTGCGGGTATCCGTTTTTTACCTTGCAAAAAAGCGCGAGAATATCTTGACAGATGGGCAAAAAAATAATATACTCTATACATAGTTAGCCGTGTCTAACCAACGACACGGCTTGAATCAAAGCATTAGGTTAGCATAGACTAACCAAGTGGGAATAAACAGGAGGAAGTTATGTTGTTCGAATATGTGGCTTACACGGCGCTTGCTGCGACATTTTTCTTGTTCGTTTGCGGAATAAAGAAGATGTGCAGAAAATATTTGAAATATCAAAAACAAAACAGCGCAAAATAAAATGATCTTTCGGTAATATATCGCATGAATATATAATATTATATCCTTTATATGGTATACATGGGAAAATGCTCTTCGATAAATACAAATTAGAGCGAAACTATACCATTGTTCGCCTTTTTCGCTCCGATTTTCTAAAAATCTACACTTTTTCAAGTTATATATCTTGATTTTTTTGTGTAAATATGGTATTATAGTATAACCATAAATGCCAACTTGGCGAAAGCTCACCAAGGCAAGGCGCTTGGTGAAAAAATACAAAAAATCTTTTTAAGGAGAGAGAAATCATGAAAAAAACAAACAAACGTATGTCTCGTGTGCTCGCTGTTTTCATGTCGTTGATGTTGTTGATATCCTCTTTCGCACTTCCTGCAACAGCGGCGTTGCTTGATAACAGCGAAAACGATTACGGCATCAGCTACTCTGACGGCGTTTATACGTTGAACATCAACGCCGGCACTTTGTCTGCATTGTTGAAAAACGGAAATATCGACAAACAGACTTTGCTGCAGATGCTCCCTGAGAAGCTCGCTGACTTCTTGGTTGCACGCGACGCTGAATCCGCTATGGCTTTGCTCAAAGACCTTTATGCGGCAGCAGACCTCGCACAGCTTAAAAACGACATTCCGTGGAATGTTATCATAAACGAGATCTCCGCAAAAGACCTTGTTAATGTTATCGATATCGAAGCCATTCTTGATATGGTCGATATCAGCTTCTTGATGAACGCTATCGTTGCTGAGCTCGGCGGCGATATCAGCAGCATTCTCAAAGATGGTGTTAGCGCAGATGTAGATATCTCCAACATCACAACAACTGAACAGTTCATGGCTATCATCGACATAAACAAGTTGGTATCTCTCAACGCGTTCAGAAACCTCATCACTTCTATCGCTCCTTCCGACCTTTTTGAAGCTATCGACAAAGACAGCCTCAAGAACGGTCTCATGACAAAACTTTACAACAACTTCCTTTACACAACAACTATCGACCTCAACGGCGAAAACATCTACAACGGCAGCTTTAACATCGAAGCTATCGAATACGCTGTTTTGGCAGGTATCCCCACACCCGAAAGACTTGCAAATGTTGCTTCTGACAATGTTGTTGCGGAATTTGTTCTTTCTTACACAGTATTGAACCCCGCAGACCCTGCAGATGCTTCCAAAGCAATGAACTACACAAACGGTTTCAAAGTTGCTTTGACAGGTAGCGCAAGCGACCTTGCGGACATCGCAAACTACGGTGCGAAACTCGAAAATATCATGCACATAGACTTTGCTTATAACAACTCCGCTATCGAAACATCATTCGTTATCAACGCTCCCGAAAAACTCGCAGAACTTTATGTTCGTTCTCTCGATACAGACAAATTGCCTGCTTCCATTCGCGAAAAACTCTTCGATATCGGCAACATCGTATTTGACGATGAAACTATCGATGCTGCTGTTGACGCTTTGTTCAGCAAACTCACTATCGAAGAATTGCGCGCACTCCTCCAGAGCGTAGAACCCGGCAACTATTCCGAACAGATCTTGGCTGCCCTCAATATGTACTCCTCTCAGGTAAACGCTGTTCTTGAAAGACTTATCGTTGTTCTTGATAAAGTTATTGACCAGGCCGCAGATAACAGCAACTTGAAAGACAAGACTCTTGCTGAACTTTACCTCGGCAACGGCCGCTTCGTATTCAATACATCTTTCAACTATACAGTTGAATTGCCCTCCGCAATTCCCAACGAGATCTCCTCTCTCTTCACAAATTTGGAGATCAACAACGAGATCGACGTTGATTTCACATTCAATGGTTTGCACAGCGTTAAAGTTGTTGACGCAAACGATAATGTTGTTTACACAGCATTCCGTACAGAAGGCGACAGCCTCTCCTTCTTGTTCACACAGGAAGCAGTTGCCGCTCTCGGCGTAACAGAATGGGCTAACGCAAGCAATGTTAAGATCGACACTGCAACTCTTACAATGGGTGCAGAAGACATCATAATCCGTCCTTATGTAGAAGGCGCTTCCATCTTTGCGGCTAACTTCTATGTAGACGGCAAACTCTATCAGACAATAACATTTGACTCCAATATCCCCGCATCTTTGAATGGCGCGTTCCCGAATGTACCCGTTAAGCTCGCTTACACATTCGCATGGGATTGGGATTACCCCACAACTCTTGAAGCAAGAGATTACGACATCTACGGTAAGTACACAGCTAAGACATACAAAGCTACATTTATGTACAAAGGCGAAAAATGGGCTACTCGTACTTACACAGTAGAAACTATCAATAAAGTTAAGATGCCCGAAGCTCCCGCTGTTCGTTACTACACATCCACATGGAGCCCTGCAACATTGCTTCTCGTTGACAGCATCTACGAAGTAGTTACTACACCTACTACATACTACATCAACTATACAGACGCAGACGGCAAAGCTATTGCTTCCGACGTTAAGTTCACAGTAGTGGATTACCTCAACGGTAAGATCAGCGCTCCCGAAGTTGAAAAGAAAGACGGTTTCACATGGGTTTGGGATTACTCTCCCCTCAAGAACCTCTATGAATCCTCTGCCAACAGCTTGAACTGCACTATCTCCGGTTCTTATGTTGCAGACAGCGACCTTAAGACATTCACTGTAACATTCTACGACTTCAACGGCAATGTGTTCACAACACGCACATTCAAGGAAGGCGAAACAAAACTTACAAGCATTCCTACAGCGCCCGTTATGGCAGGATACGAAACATCTTGGAACTGGGACGGCACATTGAAGAATGATAACATCTCCGTTTACCCTGCAAAGAAAGCTATTGAATACACAGCAACATTCAGAGATGCAGCAGGCGAAACAAAGGTAACATTCACTATCGAAACTATCGGTAGCGTAAAAGCTCCCGAAGTAGCGGCTAAAGAAGGTTACACAGGCGATTGGGGCGAATATACGCTCACAACAGCCGACATCACTATCAATGCTGTTTACACAGCTATTGAATACACTGTTACATTCGTAGCAGACGGCGACGTTGTTGGCACTGTTAAATATACAGCAGACAACAAGAACATCGCAGAACCCGAAGTTCCCGCAAAAGACGGTTACGAAGGTGCTTGGGAAGACTATGAATTGACTATCGGCGATATCACTGTAAACGCTATCTACACAGAAGTAGAAGGCGGCAGCTTGCTCTGGCTCTGGATCGTACACGGTGTGGTCCTCGTTGGCGGCGCAGCAGCGGCAGTTATCGTTGTCTTGAAAAAGAAAAAGATAATCTGATCAACGTCTGACAAAAAAGGCTATCGATGAATGTCGATAGCCTTTTGATTTTGACAATGCACAGAAAATCGTTGACAATATGGTCCGTATATGCTAAAATATATTGGAACCGATTATTATTTGGAGGTATTTTCATGAAAAAAATAGGCATTTGCCTTTTGATCGTTGCGATGTTGGTTTGTTCATCATGCTCTTCCGATAAAGATATGTATTCCAAAATGAAGATTGGCATGGATTATGACGATTTCTTTAATATCGTTATCAACACAAACGCATTTGGATATTACGGTTATGTTTTCTTGGAAAGCGAAGACGGCAACAATATAGTTGTTGAATTTGATCTTGACAGCAAAACGATCACTCGCAAAGAAAAATACAACAAGGTTACTGACATATATGTTGAAAACTTTGAACGCATAACATCAGGCATGACAGTTTTTGAAGTATCAAGATTGCTCGGTCTTCCTGTTTCAAAGTCCACTTACGAGGATGTTCGTTCTCTTTATTTCGGCAACGATAACGCTTCCTACTGTGTTATCTTCGACAAAGATATGAAAGTTTCCTCAACGGAAAAAGTAAAATAAATCAAAAAACGGCTATCGCAGATAGCCGTTTTTATTCGCTTTTCTTGACTTACAAGAAAAGCTTAAAGGTTCTTCTTGCAGACCAAGAAAAGCCTTATCTGTTAGCGTGGACCACGCTCTGGTAAAGCCCTGCGATATCTTTCAATATCTCATTGTGGGCGAAATCTTTGTTGTACGCTATATTCATCTCGCGCATCATGCTGAGGTTTTCGATGGGTAGGATGGAGAGCTTGCCTTTTTTGACATCGCTGATACAAGCACTCTTTGGCAGTATCGAAACGCCGAGGTCTTTGCGGATGAGCTCCTTTATTGCGGCTACGTTGTCTACCTCGAGAGAAACATTGAAATTTTCGATAGATTCGTTGATGCTTATGAGCGTCGCCTCGAAAAGCTGGCGCGTGGCGGATGTCGGCAATCGAAGTATCATATTTTCTTTTTTTAGCTCGCTTATCGTTATCATTGATTGCTTTGCAAGCGGATTATCGTTGTTGAGCACGCAAACAAGGCAGTCTGTGTCGAGCATGAGGTAATTGAGCTTTGAAGAAAGGCGTTTTCCATCGAGTATGGCTATGTCAAGTTCGTAGTTTTCCAACATATCATAAAGATTATTTATCGTATCAGTAATTATCGTTATTGTTATGTTGGAGTATTGGTTCGCGTATTTTGCGAGTATTTCTGTTATTTTGTTGTTTTCCGAGGTGTGGGTTATACCTATGCGGAAATGTGAAACGTGCTTTTGCTCGTTTGCTATCTCGACTATCATTTTGTCGTTGAGCGCTTTGAGTCTTCTTGCATATGTTACGGCGATCTTTCCCTCGGGCGTGAGCTTGAAATCACCTTTGCCTCGCAAGAATAATTTAGCGTTGTATTCCTTTTCCAACTGGCTTATATGATTGCTGACGGCAGGCTGTGTAAGAGATAATATTTCGGCGGCTTTCGTGAAATTCTTACATTCTGCGACAGCGAGTAATGTTTCCAATTTTACATCTAACATCTGCACTTACCTTTGCATAATAAAAATTTATCAAAACCAAGCAAAACATAATTTGACTTTATGGTAAATATATTATATCATATAATATAAT
>CAZERM010000065.1:0-7487 GCA_964514555.1 uncultured Lachnospiraceae bacterium
GGAATATTATTTATTAAATTTACTAAAATATCTTTGGAGGATATCTCATGAAAAAAATTTTTGCATTATTGCTTGCAGCTACCATGGCTGTTGCAATGTTCGCTTGCGGTAACGGCGATGACGTAACAAGCGCGGACACTACTACTGTTGAAGAAGTAACTACAACAGAAACAACAAAAGCAACAGACGGCACAGCAGCTACTATAGTTGTAACCGATGCTACGGAAGCTACAACAAAAGCAACAGAGGCTACAACAGCGGCGACAACATCAACAACAGCAACAGCAGCAACAACAGCAACAACAGCAACACCCATTGTTCCCGAAAACAAATATGTTGTTGATCCTTACGCTCACATCACTTTCAAAGACGGCGCTGTAACAGACCTTAAAGGCAACACAGCACTCGAGATCAAGACAGCAAACGGCGCAACAGCTGCTTCGGTTGCAGATACACAGGTTACTTTCGGCGGCAAGACAAAGACTGTTTCCGCTCTCCACATCGGCAACGTAGGCACATGGGTAAAGGGCACACTTACACAGTTCGAAGGTGCTTCCGATTTTGACGCTCACATCGCAAGCACAGGCGGTTGGTCCGTAGAAGCATTCTACCTTGACAACTCCACAACAAATGCAGTTCGCGGTATCGTTTGCGTAACAGAAGCAAACAGCGGCGACAAGAAACGCTCCGGTTGGGGTCTTGCAGAAGATGCAAGCGGCAAACCTTACTTCATCACAGGTCATACAGATGCAAACGCATATTCCTCCGCATACGCTAAATCTGCGGCTTCCACAACAGAACTCGTTCATGTTGTAGGTGTATACAACGGCACAGCAAAAACAGTAAGCATCTATGTAAATGGTGTTCTTTCCGAATCCAAAGCGGCAGCAGGCGCTTTCACATCCGCAGATAAAGTTGAAAAATTCGAAGGCTTCAACATGGCAAACGCTTTCTATATCGGTAACGACCCCACAGTACAGAACAAACCCAACGGCGACTTCCCCGCAGACGACCTTACAGTAGTTGACGTTAAGCTTTATGACAAAGCTCTCAGCGCAAACGACGTTAAGGCTATCTACGACGCTGTTGCAGCAGATTTCAACTGATAACACTTGACATTTTCAGTAAAGACGCGCTCTTCACGAGCGCGTTCTTTGCAAATGAAAAATAAAAACAAGGAGATAACAATGAAAAAAGTTATGGCAACTATACTTGCAGCCACGATGGCTATGGGACTTTGTGCTTGCGGCGGCGGAAGCGTTACTACAACTAACGATACGACCGTTCCCAACGAACAGACTTCCGAAAATACTACGACGTCCCCCAAAACAGAGAATCCCGAAAATTCTTTGCTCGTAGGCGCGACGGACGGCTTTGACGACAAGAACATCGTTCTTCAGTTCGCGGCTGTTTCCGATATCCACACTTCCACAAGCGCCTCTACCGTTCAGCACGCTTTCGAAGTGCTTAAAAACACGGCTTCTCTCTACACAGACAAGGGTCTTTCCGCCGTTATCATAGCAGGCGACCTTACAAACGCTTACACAGCGGACAAGGCAACGAAAGAAAAAGAAGCAAAACAGGTAAAAGACATTTACGAAGCGGTTTTCGACCCCAACGAAGTTCCCCTGATTTTCACCGTCGGCAACCATGACCACGACTTTGTGGCTCCCGGTAACGCAGGCTCCTCTCTCCAGGAATTCCAGCAGTATATCGGCAACAAAGAAGCACATGAACAGTACGATGTTGAATGCAGCGACTCCGCAAACGGCAGCCGCCATGCTGTTATCAACGGCTATCATTTCCTTTTTGTAGAGCCTATTACTTATGCTTGCTCCGGTGCGGATGATTCCGGCGCTAAATATCAGGCGGCAACAAAAGCATGGCTTGACGCAGAACTTGCAAAGATCACGGCGGAAAACCCCAACCAGTATGTTTTCGTTGTAACTCACCCCATGATCTACGGCACTGTTTACGGCAGCGACCTTCTCACGAGCGGCATATATTGGTACACAAAAGACCTTACTTCCACACTTGATAAATATCCCCAGGCTGTAACTTTCGGCGGTCATCTCCATTTTCCTATAAACGATGAACGCTCCATCATGCAGACAAAATTCACATCTCTCGGATGCGGCTCTGTTCAGTACATGGCTATTGAAAACGGCGGCTACGAAGATATGAAGAGCGCTACTGTTATGAATGACTCCAACGATGTTTCTTCTGGATACCTCGTTCAGATAGACGCAAGCGGCAACGTAAGATTTATTCGTTTGGACTTCGAACGCGATGCTTCCATCAAGACTCCTTGGGTCATCACAGCTCCCGCAGCAGACGGTTCCCACCTCAATAAATACAGCGCAAACAGAGCAGATTCCAACAAAGCGCCCGTTCTTCCCGAAAACGCTATCACTATCACTGATAACGCAAGCACGGACGAAGAAATAATCTTCGCTCAGGTAAGCTTTAAAGCAGGTACGGATGATGACGTTATCCACCACTATGTCCTCACGGTAAAAGAGGGCGACAAAGTTATCGCTTCCAAAAAGATAATGTCCGACTACTACAAGAACCCTCAGCTCTCCACGATGAAAACGGAATACAGCGAGCTTAACAAGGATTTCAGCTCCTTCGGCGCAGGCACATTCAACCGCGGTTCCGAATATACATTTGAGCTTGTTGCATACGATACATGGGGCGCAGAAAGCAACAAAGTGGTTTACACTTACGCTCCCAAACTTGAGCTTAATAATGTTACTGTTCCCGATGCATATATCGACATCGATTTTGCAAACGGTGAAGCGACAGATACAAAGGGCAACGCTAAAGTAGAGCTTGTAAGTGCTACTGTTTCCGATGTCTCCGTTTCTCATAACGGCACAACAAAGACAAATTCCGCGCTCAATATCACGGGATCGGGTCAGTTTGCGAAACTTACTTTCAACAACTTCTCTGATAACTTCGATGTTCAGGATTTCATCAAGAAAGACGGTATCACGATCGAAGCGGTATATGTAAACCGTTCCAAGAACGGCACACAGGGCATCATCAGTGCATATGAAAAATACGGCTGGGGCATTTCCGAACAGAGCGGCAAGCCTGCTTTTACGATGTACACGGGCAGCAAGCTCAACACAGCCGAATTTTCCAAGCAGTCCTCCGAGACAGAACTCGTTCACGTTATCGCGGTATATTCTCGTGCGGCTACTGCAAACACTGTTGCGGTATATGTAAACGGTGAAAAAGCGAGCGAAGTCGTTTCCGGTACACCTAAAGTACACGAAAAACAGTATAATGCGCTCTATATCGGCGCAAACTGCCTTGCAAACGGCGAAGCGAACAACATGACAAGCGACCTTTCCGTTGTCGATGTTAAGATCTATGCCGAAAAATTCACACACGCACAGGCTCTTACAAGATACAACAAATTCGTTGAAGAATTTGCAAAATAAAAATCATAGTACCGCCGAGTTATACCTCGGCGGTATTTTTTTGCACATATCCGCGCACTGCACCCCATATAAATTTACGGTACATATTTTTTTCGGGAGGCGAATTACAGTGAAGGGAACAGTAGAGGAACGAGCGCTTTTGCTCGGCTCTTATATAGCGCAAAACGGAGCCACGGTACGCGCCGCGGCGAAAAGATTCGGCATATCAAAATCGACCGTACATACAGACGATACAAAACTGAACGATAAAAAACCTCTTTCGATAAGCGAAAGAGGTTTTCTCATTAAATATAAGATTGTTCGAGCGTATTAAGGTAGATATCTACATTGCCGCCATTGTCAACGGATATTTCTTTTATTATCTTTTTAAGCTGTGCATTTGTCATCGCGCGGATATCGGCTATATTTTCGATATCACCAAGCGCTTTGTGCCATAGTTCTTTGTTTTCTTCAAAGGGGCGCTTTTTCGCCGAGAGCGCGAGAAGTTCTTTTTCCAACGCGGGAAGCTCGTCCTTTGTGTATTCAAGTTTGCGCGCGACGTCTCGCATCGTGATAAAGCCGCCGATGTATAGCTCTGTAATCTTTTCTTTTTGCTTTGTGATTTCGGAGATCCGCTTTTCTATCTGCTTTATCCTTGTGTCTGTGTCGCATTCGGATGATAATTTTTCGTTGAACCGTGCCATTGCCGATAGAGTATAGTTTTCCTTGTTAGATATTATCGAAGCGAAATATTTCCGAATAGCCAAGGAAAGCTCGTCCTCGTCTATCGCCACGGCATTTTTGCAGGAATCAACACCGTGCAGATTGCGCGTTGAGCAGACCCAGCGTGTGAACGTGTTTTGGTACGTTTTCGATACCTTGCGGAACGAGTAGCCGCATTCCTTACACTTTATAAGGGTGGAAAAAAGATGCTTGTTACTGTGTTGTTTTGAGCCGAAAGAGCCGCCTCTTTCCGAGAGCAGTTTTTGTGTGCGCTCGAATGTTTCGTTGTCGATGATACGCAGTTTTTCGTTTTCGACGATGATCCAATCCTCTTTATTTTTGGCAACACGCTTGCTGTTGGGGAAGTTGACGATCTCCTCTTTGCCGTTTGCGATCTTTCCGATGTAGATGGAATTTGAAAGTATACGAGATATGGCGGTCTGGGTCCATTCGGATCCGCGCTTTGTCTTGATACCGCGAGAATTCAGATGTTTTGCTATTTTGGACATACCGTCGCCGTTTTCCACATAGCGTTGGAAAATTTCACGCACGACAAGCGCTTCTTTTTCGTTAACATCGAGATCGAGATAATCGTTTGCTATCTTGTCATATCCGAATACAAGGTTCGGCACCTTGCCTTGCTCAGCATGATATCGTTTGCTGAATTTTATCCGTTGCGAGGTGTTATAGCTTTCTTCCTGCGCGATAGCCGCAAAGATGGTTATCAAAAATTCGCTGTTGCCCATGTTCGTCATTTTGTAGTTGATGAATTGTATCTCGATTCCGTTATCGCGGAGCTTGCGGCAGGCTTCCAAAAGGTCAACGGTGTTTCTCGCAAGGCGAGAGATATCTTTAACGAGTATAACGGAAAAATCGCCGTTCTGCGCATCAGCCATCATGCGGTTGAACTCCGTGCGGTTTTTCGTTTTTGTCCCCGATATGCCCTTGTCGGAATAGATGCGGACGAGCGAATAGCCGGATTTTTTTGCGTAAGCTTCGAAAAATTCTTTTTGCGTTTCCAAGCTGTTGAGCTGGTCTTGCTCGTCCGTGGAAACGCGGCAATATGCAACAGCGTTCATCGTGAATTTAAGGCTTCCTGCGCGCTTGTCGGTGCGTATATGTGGACGAGCTTTGGCATATTCACATCAAGTAAAATCGGCAAGATGCGGTCTGCTGTGGCGCCCTCTCCGTTAGGGTCATGAAAATGATATGTAGCTTTGTTCATGGTCTGTCCTCCGTGTGTTTTTAGTAAATAGTATGCAACACACAGAAAGGGTATTACAAGGAGGTGGAGGAGCTTTGAGAATGCGGTATGACGGTGTCATAGTTTGCTGTTTTTATTTTTATATGCTTTTGCGAGTATGACACTTTAATACAAAAAGCTGAAAATACTTATCACAACAGTGTTTTCGGCTTGCTTTGATTACGATCTTGACCGGAAAATATTCGGAGATATCATAAAAAATGTTGTTTTTGCAAGATCAAAATTTATCGTCATTGACGGCGAATACACTTCATTTGTTTATCAAAAACAAGAAACCAGCGATTTTTGGGATAAAAAAGGCGTATATCAACCTCATTCTTCCTAAATTGTTAATTAAATGTTAATAAAAAGCTGTCGAAATCTTGACATAAAAGGTAACTTGTGATACACTTATAAAATAAAGATATGTAATTATAGCTATAAATTCATTGTCCGGCATATATTTAAATGATATTAAAGTGTCATACTTCATGATACAGCGTCTTCAAATATTATTGTCGGCAAAATATCGAATACATACTGTAAGGAGCAAGAAAAATGGAATTTAAACCGTTTGAGAAAAAGATCTGGCTCGCAACGCCTACGATGCATGGTGAGGAACTTAAATACATGACCGAAGCGTATGAGACTAACTGGATGAGTACAGTTGGCGCTAACATTAACGAGGTAGAGCGCATCGCCGCAGAGAAAGCGGAGGTGAATTATGCAGTAGGTCTTTCTTCCTGCACAGCCGCGCTTCATCTTTGTGTAAAATCAGCAGGCGAAAGATTATACGGTAAACCCGCTATCAGCCACGGCGCGCTTGAAGGAAAAAGAGTTTTTTGCTCCGATATGACATTCGATGCAACTCTCAATCCTGTTGTATACGAAGGCGGTATTCCGATCTTTATCGACACCGAAGCGGAAAGCTGGAACATGGATCCCGTGGCTCTCGAAAAAGCTTTTGAAATGTATCCCGATGTAAAATTGGTAGTTTGTGCCGAACTTTATGGCTTTACGGGTCGCATCGATGCCATCAAAGAGATATGCGAAAAACACGGCGCGCTTCTCATCGAAGACGCAGCCGAAGCCATGGGCGCAACGCTTCACGGAAAACAGTGCGGTTCGTTCGGCGACTATGCCGCTATCAGCTACAACGGCAACAAGATAATCACAGGTTCTTCCGGTGGTTGTCTCTTGACAAACGATATTGAAGTTGCCAATAAAGCTCGCAAATGGTCCACTCAAGCAAGAGAAAACGCTCCGTGGTATCAGCACGAAGAAGTTGGCTATAATTACCGCATGAGCAATGTTGTGGCTGGTGTTATTCGTGGTCAGTATCCGTATCTTGAAGAGCATATCGCTCAGAAAAAAGCTATATATGAACGCTATTGTGAAGGACTCAAAGATCTTCCTATTACAATGAATCCCATCATCGATGACAGTGAACCTAACTATTGGCTCTCTGCTATGGTGATAGACAAAGAATATATGTGCAAACAGGTAAGAGATGATTCCAAGGCTCTCTACATAAAAGAAGAAGGCAAGACTTGCCCCACGGAGATATTGGAAACTCTTGCAAAATACAACGCAGAAGGCAGACCGATTTGGAAGCCGATGCATATGCAGCCCATGTACCGTATGCACGAATTTATCACTCGTGAAGGCAGCGGTCGTTGCAGAACAAATGCATATATCGCAGGTGGATGTGTAGATGTTGGTGCGGATATTTTTGAACGTGGTCTGTGTTTGCCAAGCGATAACAAGATGACGGCAGAGGAACAAAAGAAAGTGATAGAGATTATCCGCAGTTGCTTTGAATAATCAAATTTGAGGTTTACATATTATGTACGCAAAGTTTTTTAAGAGATTGATAGATATTATATTGTCTGTGACAGCTTTGATTGTGTTGTCTCCTGTCCTGTTGATCTTGACGGTGGTTGGCGCAATCGCTATGAAGGGAAATCCATTCTTTCTTCAGCCAAGACCCGGTAAAAAGGGCAAGGACGGCAAGGAAAAGATTTTCAAGCTCATAAAATTCCGCACGATGTCGAATGCGAAGGACAAAGACGGCAATTTGCTGTCTGACG
>CAZERM010000066.1:0-7235 GCA_964514555.1 uncultured Lachnospiraceae bacterium
AACCTGTGTTACAGGAGTGGGAGTTCCCCAGTAGTCAACTCTGATCTTAGAGAGAACATTGGGATTTGCACGGCCTACACGAACTGTGTCGAGTTCGCTTTCGTAACCTGCGATGTACTTCTGCATTTTTGCTTCAAATTCTTTTGTGTCGAGTTTCATAATTATTTTTCTCCTCCTACGATAGTTCCTATTTTTTCTCCGCAAACGGCTCTTATAATGTTGTTCGGGTCATCGAGACCAAAGAGCAGGATCGGAATTTTGTTTTCCATACTAAATGATGTCGCTGTAAAGTCAAGAACTTTAAGCTCGTTTTTGAGAATATCGATATAATCGATATTGGGAATCTTCTTTGCATTGGGATCTTTCTTGGGGTCAGCTGTATATACGCCGTCTACGTTCTTTGCAAGAAGAACGATCTCTGCGCCTATTTCCGCGCCGCGAAGAACCGCTGCTGTATCTGTGGAGAAGAACGGGCTTCCTATGCCACAGCCAAAAATAACAACTTTGCCATGTTCAAGATGAGATACCGCCTTGTTGCGAATGTAAGGTTCTGCGAAAGCTTTCATTTCGACAGCTGTCATTACGCGAGCAGGAGCGCCAAGGCTTTCGAGCATATCCTGGATAGCAAGACAGTTGATAACTGTTGCAAGCATACCCATGTGGTCCGCGCGTGTGCGGTCCATACCCTCGCCCTGTCTGCCGCGCCAGATGTTGCCTGCGCCAACTACGATGGCTACCTGTGTTCCCATGTCTGTGCACTGCTTAATAACGCCGCAAATGTTTCTGAGAAATTCTTTGTCAATTATTTCGCTACCGCCTGCCATAAGGGCTTCACCCGATAATTTGACTAAAACTCTTTTGTATTTTGGTTGTTCCATTTCATTACACCTCCGATTGAAATTTGCGTTTTTATACAACTATAATTTTACCCTAAAAATTCTGCTTTGTAAATATATTTTTTATAAAAATATGAAAAACAGACCAAAAATCTTGGTCTGTTTTCGTTTTTTGGGCTTTTTTATCAAGAAATGATAGAGTTAGCATCGGAAACATTGAGTGTTCCTGTGTTATACATGAACAAAACGTCGCAGTTTTCGCTGAAGTCTACGAATCTTCCGATGTTTCTGTAATTCATTCTCGTGTTTCTGATATCGATTATTGTAACAGTGGAATAATCGGAAACAAGAAGCGGAGCCAAGCTGCTGCCGAAAGAGTCTCTGAAGATAACAAGCTCTTTGCCGTTGCCCTCGGGATTCTCTATCTTCATAAGAGAACGAGGTCCCCAAAGGAATGCATCGTAAGTATCCACGCTACCGAGTTTCTCTTCGGCATACATAGGAACATATGCGTTCTTTTCGAAATCGAATACCTTGCAATTTTTAAGTTTGTCATTTGTAAGGTATGTCAATGTATCGGGTTCGATGTTGTGAGGGATTCTGTAGAAATAAGAACCCTTGAAATCATCAAAAGAAACCTGCTCGTAATCATCGATGGAAATATCGCTCTTATTACCCATGGAGTTAATGAGCTTATTTGCAACGTCGATTATCTCTGTCTGTTTCCAGTGCAAATCTGTTCTGTAATAATCATCTTCGGAAAGCTCATCTCTTATATCGATAAATGTGAACTTATCAGAGAGTTTATCATCCATTATGGAGAACATTTTAACGTAATCCAAAGACAAATATCCGTTCTGAGATGCAGAGTAATAGTTCTTATCGGGAACTATTGTATAATAAAGGTTTGCATTTTTGTCTGCGAAATATCTTTCAATTACCTTGAGGTAAATGTCGGCGGATTTTGAAACAGCATCTTCATTGAGCTTATAATCCATCATAAAGATCTTATCTTTCAAAATGAATACATTGTCGATATCTTTCTGCATGAAAAGATATCTTCTTGTGCTCGTGTTAAGATTTCTGAAATTGTCGCGCATTACGAACTGATCAAGGAAATAATCTTCCAAGTTATCGAAATATCTGTTGCCGTCTTTATCCTTGTTTACAAGCGCATTCCAAGAGAAAGCAGGCAGCTGTGCAAGCGGTCTGCGTTCGCTCAATGAGATGTCATTGTCGGGAATTATCATACCGGATACCATAACACCGAGAAGAGCTGCTAAAAAACTGCACGAAATTATAATATTTTTAATTTTTTTCATATTTTACCCTCCTCGATTAAAATCTGAAGTAAATAAAGGGGTTAAAGGAGCCGTTTATAAGGCTTGCTGTGCATATAAAGAGAATAGCGATGTAGCAAATGGGCTGAAGAACAGAAATAACAGTGTTGCCAACTTTGTTGGAACAGATGCGTGTAATAATGTTCTTCAAGAGAGGTGTAGCGCAAATAGCCGCAATGATAATAACTACTATATAGCTTCTGAGGTAATAAAGCGTTACTTCGTTAGAGAAATCGAGTTTCTGACCGCCAAACATCGCAGAAATGGATGTACCTACACCTTTAAGGCTTGTTTCATTAAAGATTACGAAGCCGATTATTGTCAGGAATATAGCATAAACATGGCTTACTATGCATTCAAGTACCTTGGGAAGCTTCTTGAACCATTTGAGAATGAACCATTTTTCAAGAATGAGGATAACGCCGAAATAGAGACCCCAAATGATAAAGTTCCATTCTGCGCCATGCCAAAAGCCTGTGAGCATCCAAACAATCATTGTATTGATGAACCAACGCCATTTGGGAACTCTGTTACCACCCAACGGAATGTAAACATAGTCTTTGAACCATGTACCGAGGGACATATGCCATCTGCGCCAAAATTCAGAAATGCTCTTGGACATATAGGGATAGTTGAAGTTTTCAAGAAAGTGGAAACCGAAAACTCTACCAAGACCGATAGCCATATCGGAATAACCGGAGAAGTCAAAGTATATCTGAAGCGTAAATGCGATAGCCGCGATCCAATAAGAAAGAACAGTCTTTTCTGTGAGACCTGCAAGTATGTTACCAAACTCAGCAAGAGTGTTGGAAAGGATTATCTTTTTACCGAGACCTATTGCAAAACGACCGACACCGTACGCGATGTTTTCGAAAGAATGTGTGCGGTTCTCAAGCTCGTCCTGAACTGTAGCGTAACGAACTATAGGACCTGCAATAAGCTGAGGGAAAAGTGCAACGTATGTTGCAAAGTCGAGCGGATTCTTCTGAACCTTTGCTTCCCCTCTGTAAAGGTCTATGGTATAGCTGAGTATTTGGAAAGTATAAAAGCTGATACCGATAGGCAAAGCAATGGAAAGAAGCCCGATTTCTGTATGGAATATATTGTTTACGTTTGTTATAAAGAAGTTACTGTATTTAAAGAATCCAAGAAGACCAAGACCAACTACAAGAGAAGATATCAGTGCTACTTTTGACCATTTTGTGCCGCGAAACTTTTCAATAAGCAGACCATGCACCCAACCGGACAACGATGAGCCTATCATCAAAAGCGAATATACCGGCTCGCCCACAAAATAGAAGAACAAGCTGGAAATAAGCAATACGAAATTCTTGAGCTTCTTGGGAACGAGAAAATATATAACGATTACAATCGGCAAAAAATAATAGAGGAAAGTTATACTTGAAAAAAGCATGTTGAAATGGACCTCGCTTTATTTATATATTTTGTCTATGTGTTTTGTCGAATTTGTGGATATTCATCAAAAGCGGCTCGAAAGTATATTTTTCAAACCGCTTTTGCAAAAATTGGTTTGTATTATTTAATTATTGTGAAGATATGAGAATTAGCCGAGAACGATGCCGCCGTCGCCCATGTTCCACCAATCATCGTCGCCGCCGTCTTCCAAACCTGCTTTTTCATGAACAAGTTCAGCGTTTTCAACATTGTTAAGAACGGAATTTTTGAATGTTTCAACAGCATCTGTAAGGCCGTAAGCAGCGATTACATAGTTACCGGGAACTTCAAAAACAACGAAAAGTTCAGGGAAACCGCACATCCAATGCTGGTTATCATAAGCTGTTTTGATAGCTTCGATACCTGCATCAACATCGTCTGCGTTTGTGAAATGATAAGCGCTCGCAGTAAAGGAGTTTGCGTTTAACATATGCATAAGCGTAGCAACGTCATCGATTTTAGCTATTTCAGCAGAGGGGAACTTTGTCATATATTCAAGAGAGTTAGCTGCGCCTTCAATATCTAAATGGAATTTGCCGGGAACACCATCTGTGCCGTGTTCTGCATCACCGCCTACTGCGGGGAATTTCTGATCTTCGGGATAAGCATTCCACGCTGTTTCCATGATTTCAAGAGCGCTTGTATATTTGGGAGCAACAACTTCGTTAGTTGTTGTTTCTACGTTAGTTGTTGTTTCTACGTTACCTGTTGTGTTTTCGTTGTCCTTATCACCGCAAGAAGCGATAGATACTACCATTGTAAGAGCGAGCAAAAGAGCTGCGATTTTTTTCATTGTTTAAATCTCCTTAGAATTTGTTGTGTTCTTTATAAATTTTAGTTTTTGGCAGATATATTTGAAAAATACTGTTTTATTCGAATATTATAAAAACGTTTTCCAGACCGATCTTTTCAGCAATACCATCAAAAGGCACCATGTCCTTGCCGCTGTATGCGTACAATCGGATGTTTTCACCTTCTGTCATCGTAGAAGCCGTTTGAGAATCAGAGTAAAGATATTTCACAAACGAAACAGTGTCCCCTGCTTTAATACCAAAGAAAGGTTCGTTTTCGGAATAGAAAACATCATCTATCTTTATATTAAGCACGGTAAATCCGTATATCCCGTATTCACTTGCATTATTGCAAGTAAACACTTCCTTGGATTCCAATGTTCCGCTCACGCCTATCGCTCTGTAATCCTCTGTTATATCCGAAAGAAATATTTCAAATTCGGATTCTCTTGTACGAGCGCTGAAAGTAGCCGGTGTGTCTTCGGTAAAATGAGAAGGAGCGGAAATAGAGTCCAGCTTTGAAATATTAGAATGTTCGCTAATCTCGGCAACATAGCTGTGCGGAGCCAATTTTTGCACACCGAATGTTGCAGCGCAAACGATCGCAAGAGATGCGGCACAGATAGCTGTCGAATATCTCACAAGAAAGTTCGGACGTTTTGTTTCCTTGCGAGCCATCGCGGCATTCATCATTTTCAATTTGGTTTTCTCTTTCAATTCATCGCTCGGCTCTATTTTTGAAAGAGTCGATAATAAATCTTCCTTCCTCACTTCTCTTCACCACCTTCCAAGTCTAGTTTCAAAGCTTTGCGTGCGCGGACCAATCGCATTTTTACGGAAGCCTCCGTCGTTCGCATAGCTTTGGAAATTTCGGAAATAGACATATTTTCAAAATAAAACAAAATAACAGTATTTTTCAAATTATCAGGCAAGTTTAAAACGGCTTCATAAATTTCTTTATGTCCGTCGTCCTCAAACACCAGATCCTCTTCCTTGACTTCCTCATCATCAAGCGATATCGTTTTCTTTCGCCATGATGAAGTAAAGAAGGAATGACAACAGTTAATAGTAACTCTTATGAACCAAGCCTTTCTGTGTTCTTCGCTGTCAAATTTTCTTGGTTTTGATATGTAGCGAAGAAATACGTCTTGATAAATATCATCTGCGTCATGAGAGTCGCGCAAATTACTTCGCGCTATCTTATAAACGAGTGAAGAATATCTTTCAACGACTTCGTTTATGCTCTCTGCGCTGTTAGTAACGGGACTGCCGTGCCTGTCCATTATCTGCCCTCCTGTAAGTAATACTTTCGAAACTCGAAAAGGTAACAAACTTTTTTTAATTTTTTTTATTTTTTCAAAATATGCTCAAACACCCGCTTCGGCGTATCGATAATAACGCTTGCTCCCGCTTCACGGAGCAGGTCTTCATCGCGGAATCCCCATGATACCGATATACAGTCTATACCTGCATTTGAAGCCGTCTCTATATCGACTTCGGAATCTCCTATATATACAGTAGAAGCTTTTTGCGAACCGAGTATGGATAATGCTTCATATACTTCATCGGGAGAGGGCTTTCTGTGAACCTTGTCCGTCTCTCCGATAACAACGCTTATTGTATCTGAGAAGTATTTTTCACAAAGTGCCTTCACTGCGCTGTCTACCTTATTTGAAACAACGGCAAGTTTGTATCCGTTGTTTTTAAGTGAATGTATCAATTCGTCTATTCCGTCATAAAGGCGAGTTTTATTGTTGCAATTTTTTGAATAGTGTTTTTTGAATGTATCAAAAACCTTATTATAATCTGCGTTTTCTTTTCCGTTTGGTAAAGCCCTTGCTATAAGCATACCTATTCCGTTACCTACAAAAGAACGTATCTCCGAAAGTGTTCTCTGCGGGTATCCGTATTCAGTTAACGCAAAATTAGTGCTGTCGCAAAGATCGTCAAGTGTATTTAAAAGCGTACCGTCAAGGTCGAATATGACCGTATCATAATTTGACATATTAGAAATCCCAAACCTTTTTGTCGTTTTCTTTTGACGTTTCGGGTAATTCCATGATATGTTCGGGTGCCTTTACCACTACTTTAGCATGAGGAGGCACGGATTTTGTTATGAAAGAGCTTCCTCCTATAATTGCTCCCGTGCCTATTACGGTATCACCGCCGAGAATGGAAGAACCGGAATAGATAGTAACTCCGTCTTCTATAGTAGGATGTCTCTTTACGCCGGAAAGTGCCTGACCTTTTCTTGTGGAAAGTGCACCGAGTGTTACGCCCTGATATATCTTGACGTTGTTTCCTATTATAGTAGTTTCACCTATTACTACGCCTGTGCCATGGTCTATGAAGAAGTATTCACCTATTTCAGCGCCGGGGTTTATGTCTATACCTGTTCTGCCGTGAGCGTATTCTGTCATCATTCTGGGAAGCATGGGTATATTCTGAGTATATAAGATGTGTGCTATTCTGTATACGAATATAGCAAACAATCCGGGATAA
This sequence comes from uncultured Lachnospiraceae bacterium, assembly GCA_964514555.1. Classification (GTDB taxonomy): domain Bacteria; phylum Bacillota; class Clostridia; order Oscillospirales; family CAG-272; genus UMGS731. The sequence continues at coordinate 6,925 of CAZERM010000066.1, forward strand.
GATATGATTATCTCACCTTTTGATTTTGCCGCAGGGTCTCCAGCAAATCCCGCTTCAACGTCTTTGAACATTATCTGCTGTATATCGGGAAGTCTTTCTATAAATCCCTGTGCATATTGAGATGCGAGCTTATCTGCCTCTGTAACGTCATTGCATTTGCATTTATAAAGAAGTGCGAGCTTTATCTGCTTTTTCAATGTCGAGTAAATGCTTATCAACGTACCTTCTTCAAATACGCCCGAAGTCATTTCCGCAGAACCTTCGTCTCCAAAGTATCCGGGGAATATAACGCGACGTGTATCGTTTATGAT
>CAZERM010000067.1:0-7122 GCA_964514555.1 uncultured Lachnospiraceae bacterium
TTTTTCTTGTTTAAAGAAAAAGTTGCAAAAAGATAAAAAAGCCCTTCGCTTTACCCTCTTTCGGAGAACCTCAGCAATGATTTGAACCTTATCACATCGGCTACCCATGCATATAAGGTGCGTGGAACCTCGCCAATGCCACTCGATATCGAACTCGAGCTTTCAGCTGATGGCTTTTGTTTGCTGAAATAAAGCTCATCAACTTCACAACTTCAGCTCAGGCGGCAGGAGCAAGCCCCTACCCATCGCAACAATTTTGTCATTGATAAAATTTGAGCCAAGAGCAAAAGGGTCTCGGCTAAAAGCCAAAATTTTATTACGTGCCCTGCGGCTCGGTTCCGAGGGTTGCGCCCCTCGGGGATCCGCATTTGATAAAGCTATCATTTTAGATACGATTCACCAAAGCGGTAAACCTGCAAGGTTTTCTGCTTCTTTTGCGAGCTTTTTTTCAGATAAGGAAAAGCAAAAAAACAACTCCGAGGAGTATATCTCGGAGTTGTTTTGATCATTTGCCAAGCTCTTTTGTTCTGTCAAAAGCTTTTGCCACCGCGTCTACGGTAGCGGCTCTGAAGCCGCCTTTTTCCAAAGCGAAGCAACCCTCTATCGTGCTGCCTGCAGGACTGCAAACGGCATCCTTGAGTTCTTCGGGATGTCTGCAAGTTTCCATAGCGAGCTTTGCCGCACCCAAAACCGTCTGCTCTGCATATTTGAGAGCCGCACTTCTGGGCAAACCGCATTTTACGCCGCCGTCGGCAAGCGCTTCTATGAACATATAAACGAATGCAGGACCGCAACCTGAAACGGCGGAGCCTGAATCTATAAGGTTTTCGGGTAATTTGTCAAGCACGCCTGTTTTGCTCATGAATTTGAGGAAATCTTCCTCCGCTTCCGTGCTGACAGCGAAATTTTCAGAGTAAAGTATCATACCCTCGCCAACTTCAACGGCTGTGTTCGGCATTATTCTTATGATGGGGTATTCCGCGCCGAGCAAGCTCGAGATCTTCTCCATCTTAACACCTGCCGCCATGGATATAAGTGTAAATTTGCTCTGTCTTTCAGCAAGATAAGGAGCTATCTCTTCAAGCGCTCCCTGGAGCATCTGAGGCTTTATTCCTAGGAAAATATAATCGCAAGTAGATGCGACCGATTTGTTGTCGGCATAGATGCATCCGAGTTTTTTTGCAAGTTCAAAAGCTTTTTCTCCGTTTTTGTCGGAAAGAACCACATTTTTAGAATCGATCGCGCGGCATACCGCTGTTGCAAGAGCGCCGCCCATGTTACCTGTGCCAATAAAGCCAATTTTCATATTTTCCATCTTTTCTCCTTATCTTATTTGACCGTTACCCAAAATTACATATTTATAAGTTGTAAGCTCCATAAGACCCATAGGTCCGCGCGCGTGGAGCTTCTGTGTGGAGATGCCCATCTCACAACCAAGACCGAATTCGCCGCCGTCCGTAAATCTTGTGGAAGCGTTTACATATACCGCCGCACTGTCTATGGATTTCATGAACATATCGGCATTATCCGCATTTTCGGTGATTATCGCATCGCTGTGCTTCGTGGAATGTTCGGATATGTGAGCTATCGCTTCGTTCACGTCGTCAACGACCTTGACTGCGAGCTTATAATCAAGAAATTCCGTATCGAAATCTTCCGCTGTTGCAGGTGTGCCGTCGATGATAGCCTGCGCTCTTTCGCAAAGGCGAAGCTCTACGGGGGTTTTGCCCTCCGCTTCTCTGTTGTCCACTATTCTCTCTTTGAGTTTGGGCAAAAATTCTTTTGCGATGTTCGCGTTTACGAGCAAAACTTCCTCTGCGTTGCAAACAGAGGGACGGCTCGTTTTTGCGTTTTCGATTATGTTGAGCGCCATGTCAAAATTTGCGCTCTCGTCAATGTAGATGTGGCATATACCCGTGCCTGTTTGGATGCAGGGCACCTTTGCATTTTCAACGCAAGCGCTGATAAGTCCCTTGCCGCCGCGAGGAATGAGCATATCGACAAGACCCGTTGCAGTCATTATCTCGTTTGCGCTGGCGCGAGAAGTATCCTGGATAAGGTTTATAAGGTTTTCGGGGAGTTCTGCCGCAACAAGACCTTTTCTGAGCGCCGTAACTATAGCATTAGCGGAGCGGAAAGCTTCCTTGCCGGAGCGGAGAACGCAAGCATTGGAGCTTTTGAGTGCAAGTGCCGCCGCATCGCTAGTTACGTTCGGTCTGCTTTCGTAGATTATCGCAATAACACCGAAAGGAACGGATGTTTTGCGTATCGTGAGACCGCCGGGTGTCTTGTATTCGTCAAGCACCTTGCCTACGGGGTCGGGAAGGTCGATGAGCGCGCGAATGCCGTCTGCCATGCCGATTATGCGCTTTTCATTGAGCGCGAGTCGGTCGATCATAACATCGGAGATCTTGCCTTTTGCGTTTTCGATGTCGAGCGCGTTTGCCGCAAGTATCTCTGCTGTATCGGCTATCAAAGCATCTGCCATTTTTGCCAATGCGTTATTCTTTTCTTCTTCCGTAAGCAAAGCAAGTTTGGGGCGAACGGAAGCCGCAGAAAGAAGTATTTCGTGTGTCGTCATCTTATTTCACCTTCTTTCCGAGGAAGCGTGTGCCGACGTTGCCGCCTTCGGCGAGCGTATAGAGTACAGAAAGATCCTTGCCGTTTGTGATGACCATATCAGTGCCGACAGCGTTGCAAATCTCTGCCGCGTGTATCTTTGTTATCATGCCGCCCGTGCCAAGTTCGGAGCCGCTTCCCGAAGCCAATGCGATTATATCGGGAGTAACCTCTTCAACAACGGGGATAAGCTTTGCATCGGGGTCCTTGTGGGGGTCCGCAGTGTAAAGTCCGTCGATATCGGAAAGAAGTATGAGAAGATCTGCTTTTATGCTGGAAGCAACGATAGCGGAAAGAGTATCGTTATCGCCTATGCGGATCTCTTCCGTGGAAACGGTGTCATTTTCGTTGATGATCGGAATTACACCGAGTTCGAGCATACGAGTGATGGTATTTTTAAAGTTTGTGTGTCTTTCCTCGTTCTTAACATCGGAATTGTCAAGAAGTATCTGACCAACGGCGTGATTATACTGTGCGAACTGCTTGTCATACGTATACATAAGCTCGCACTGACCTACAGCCGCCGCTGCCTGCTTCGTGGGGATATCCTTGGGGCGAGAAGTGAGCATGAGTTTACCTGTGCCCACTGCGATAGCGCCGGAAGAAACGATAACTATCTCGTGTCCTGCGTTTTTGAGGTCGCCCAATGTCTTGCAAAGTTCCTCAACGAGGCGAATGTTAAGTCTGTATGTGGGATATGCTAAGGTAGAAGTACCTATTTTTACAACGATTCTCATTTTTTTCGGTCCTTTAAGTAAAATTTGTTAAAAAAGCATTTTATCTTATTTTATCATAAGGTTTAAGTTTTTTCAATACCTAAATGTCAAGATGATACTTGTATATTCGGAAACATCGTCCCAAAAAGAGCCATCGACCGCACTTTTGCGCTCAAGTGCCGTATTTTTTCGCACGAGCCGAACCATCAAACAGTGTTTCCATCCACCTGCGCTTCTGCTCCGCCGCTGGGTGAACATATCAACGCATCGTTGTTGCCACATCGGCTCTGTGATATATCTTGATTTTTCAGCAAAAAACCATTATAATAAAATTGTAAGGTGGTGAAAATCATGACGACAGGTGAAAAAATAAGGTTGTGTAGAATACAGCATGGCTGGTCGATGCGTGAAATGGCAAAGCGCCTAGGGTACGCCAATTCCTCGTCGATAGCACGCATAGAATCGGGGCAAATAGATATTCCCCAATCTAAAATCGCTAAATTTGCAAAAGTGTTCGGCTGCTCTGCCGCTGATTTGATGGAAAAAGACGACGCTCGTGAAAATGCGGAATTATCGGAGTTCCGGCGTTACGGTATCGAGAAGCCCCAGCTCAAGCAGATCCCTTTGCTTGGCACCATCGCTTGCGGTTCACCTATTTTTGCCGAACAGAATATCGAAGAACACATCCCTTGCCCATGCGGAACGGATGTTGATTTTTGCCTTCGCGCCAAGGGCGACAGCATGGTCAACGCGCGGATCCACGACGGCGATATCGTTTTTATCCGACAGCAAGACACCGTGGAAGATGGAGAGATAGCCGCCGTATTGGTTGAAGACGAGGCGACCATTAAGCGCGTGTATTTCGACCGCGAAAGCGACGTTCTCGCACTCGTACCCGAAAACCCCGCCTTTAAAGTAATGCGCTATATGGGCGCCGACATCGGCAAAATACAAATATTGGGCAAAGCCGTATTGGCTCAACATATATTAAAATAAAAAATGCCGCATAACGGATGTTTTGTCCGTTATGCGGTTCTTGTTTTCGCTTTATTGCTCCGTCAAAGTGATAGTCATATTTTGCAGATTCATTATCAAACAATATGACTTGCCGCTCTTCAATTGGAGCAATTTTTTGTAAGTATCCGGCTTGTTTGACACGCCCTCAACTATATTTGCAATCTCGCCTGAGCGCACGGTGTAGGCTTTGTCGCCGTCGATCCTGGAATCGTGCGATTCGTTGATGTAGTAAGTTTTATCGCCTATATTGAACATGGTGTCGGCATAAGGAGCATCTTCCGTTGCCGTGAAATAGGTGATGTACATATCCTCCGCTTGCTTATAGAGCGGATAAGACGTTTCGTTATCTTTAAAGCCAATGCTTCCCGAGGCTTCGCCTATAAGTTTTATGCTCACCGTACCGATCTTTATGCGAGTTTCCTCTCTCGAAGCGTTGAGCTTGCCCGAAATAGTGAGCGTAGAGCTTCCTGTCGGCGCTGTGCTGTATGCGCTGCCTTCCGCAGGCGCACCGAGGGATATTATGCCGTTATCAAAAGCGCCTTTTATATTTTTGTGCTCGTCAGTCGAGCTGTAATGCAAAAGCACGTTTACGGGCACATTGGAATGGTTGGAAACGGTGATGGAATTTGCGCCGCTTCTCGATACCCATTCAGGCTCACCGGGTTCGATATCAAATTTTAAAGTTTCGGGGTTCCATATCTTTTTGTCGTTTGTTTTATATGTGTTTTCAAAGCTTCCCCAAGAGATATTGACGTAGTATACATTGTCCGTTTCCGCACTTTTCAAATCGTAAGATACTTTTATGGGAGCCAAAACATTATTCGCTTTGTTCGTTATCTTGTCTTGCGCGGCGAGCAACGGCTCGCACATGACGAGGGCAAAAACAAACACCAAAACCGTAGATAATAGCTTTCTCATGGTCATTTACTCCGCATCCGAAATAGTTATCTTCACGTTACCTATCTCGGTCTTATTAGCTTTTTTGTCAGTCAATTTGCCCGAAAGCGTAACCTTTGCACTGCCGACGGAGGGCGTGCCCGCTTCGGTAAAAGAAGCTCCTTTCGAAGCATCTGCAAGCGTTATATTTTCGTTGTCGATGCTTGCTTTTATACCGCTGTAATCATCGTCTATCTCAGCGGATATAGATGCGAATATTGCCTTATTGGAACGATTTGATATAGTTATTTGGTTTGCGCCGTCGCCGCAATACCAACCGTCATCGGAAGAAACCATGACTTCTTTGTAAGTGTGCGTACTCGGGTCCCAAACCTTTTTGACTGTTCCTGCGTTATATGAAAATTCCATATCTCCCCATGAAACATCGACGTAATAAACAGTGTCTGCGTCAGCCAAAGCTTCTTTTTGTGCGTATACGTCCTTTTCCAAAGAGCCGCCCACGTTCTCTATCGCTGCAAAGATGGTGTTGGCTAAAAGAAGAGTAAATACAGTTATCATTACTTGAACTAACAAACTCTTTTTCATAAAAATTCGTCCTTTTTTGACAAAAATCGATATAGTTTTATATTAGGAAGTATAGCATATATTAAGCGATATTGTCAAGATATTTGTATATTTTTAATCATTTTTTGGTCAAAATAAGAAAGTGATATTCAAGAAAGTCTTATTTTGAGATGATAATGTGTCAATGCCTGCTATCATATCCGCATCTTAACAAAAAGATCGGCAGGATATCCTCCTGCCGATAATTTCAAATATTATATTTTTTACTCTGCGAGGGGTTTCATGGTCGGGAACAACAAAACGTCTCTGATAGATGCGGAGTCTGTGAGGAGCATTACAAGACGGTCAACACCGAAGCCGAGACCGCCTGTGGGAGGCATACCGTATTCAAGAGCCGTGATGTAGTCATAGTCTACCTCTGCCTTGCTGTCGGGGTCTTCCGCTTTCTTAGCGGCAACCTGCTTTTCAAAGCGTTCCTTCTGGTCGATAGGATCGTTAAGTTCGCTGAATGCATTACCGTATTCTGTCGCATTGATGAAATATTCAAATCTTTCAGTGAATGCGGGATCGTTGGGTTTGCGTTTTGCAAGGGGGCTGTTTTCAACGGGATAATCGTAGATGAATGTAGGCTGGATAAGCTTTTCTTCTACAAAAGCATCGAACAATTCAACAAGAACTGTACCCTTTGTTGCGTTTTCGGGAACTTCAACATGCATTGCTTTAGCGCAAGCGCGAGCGTCTTCGTCTGTTGCCCATTCGTTGTAGTCGCAGCCGGAATATTTCTTAACTGCTTCTACCATCGTGAGTCTTTCCCAGTGGCCGAGGTCGATCTCTTTGCCCTGGTATGTGATGTTGAGTGTGCCGCAAACATTCTGCGCGAGCTGTTTGTAAAGTTCTTCAACGAGATCCATCATGCCGTGGTAATCAGTGAATGCCTGGTAAAGCTCAACTGTTGTAAATTCGGGATTGTGCTTTGTATCCATACCTTCGTTACGGAAGATACGGCCAACTTCATAAACTCTGTCCATGCCGCCTACGATAAGACGTTTGAGGTAAAGCTCTGTCTCGATGCGGAGGTACATATCCATGTCAAGAGTGTTGTGGTGTGTCTTAAAGGAACGCGCGGAAGCACCGATCTCGATAGGAAGGAGGATAGGTGTATCAACTTCAAGGAAGCCCTTGCTGTCAAGGTAAGCGCGGATCTCTTTGAGGATCTGAGAGCGTTTTACGAATGTATCGCGAACGTCGGGGTTTGCGATAAGGTCAACGTAGCGCTGACGGTAGCGAAGGTCTGTATCTTTAAGACCAT
>CAZERM010000068.1:0-7023 GCA_964514555.1 uncultured Lachnospiraceae bacterium
ACATAGCAGAGGTTGTATTCGTTTTGATATTTTCTATCACAACCCGTAAAAGAAAGTCCGCTTTCTTTTGTTGTGAATTCAAATGTATTGTAGAGAGAAAGCGCGATACCGAGCGAGTCAAATCCCGGACCAAGATTGGCGCTTGTCGCAGGGACGCGAACGGTAACTTTCATATTCTTTCCTCCGTTTTTGCAAGAACATATTTCTGCATATCTTCTTTTGCAATCTTATCTGTATGGAGGTTTTCTGCACTTTTCAAAACAGCGAGAGACGTGGGAATGGGTGCTCCCGTAAGTGCATGGAGAGTTTTTATCATTTCAAATTCATTGTCGGATGTTTCCGCACCAATAGCTCTGAGAACGCTTCCAGAGAATTTATAAGGTGAAGCTGTAGAAAGAACGACAGTCTTATTTTCGGATTCAAATTTTTCGCTTACGTTCCAAGCAACAGCCGTATGTGTATCCATAAGGTATCCGTGAGCCTTATAAACTTCGCCGATCGTTTCGAGTGTCTTTTCGTCTCCGCAACAACCTGCACTGAATTTATCCGTGATTGCTTTGAGCTTATCGGCAGGGATGGTGTACTCACCTTCGGAAGCAAGTTTGGACATATATTCCGCTGTCTTTTCAGTACCGTATGTAAGGCTTATAAGTCTTTCAAGGTTGCTTGAAATTAGTATATCCATAGAGGGAGAACGAGTGATCTTGAACTCGCGAAGTTTGTTATATTTGCCTGTTTCGAAAAATTCGGTAAGCACTTTGTTTTCATTGGAAGCGCATACAAGTCTACCTATGGGAAGTCCTATCTTATTTGCAAAATAGCCTGCGAGAATATCACCAAAGTTACCTGTAGGAACAACAAAATCCACTTTATCGCCGAGTTTTATCTCGCCTGCGTTTACAAGGTCGCGATAAGCTGTGAAATAATACGCTACCTGAGGAACAAGTCTACCAATATTGATGGAGTTTGCGCTGGAAAGAGCTGTTCCTTCGGGCATCTTGCATTCACCGAATATTTTCTTTACGCCGCTCTGTGCATCATCAAAATTACCGTCAACAGAAGCTACGAAAACATTTTTACCGGGGCAAACAGTCATCTGTTTTTCCTGAACCGCGCTCGTACCGTGTGCAGGATAGAATACGATTATCTTTGTACCGGGAACATCGGAAAAACCATGAGCTGCCGCGCTGCCTGTATCGCCGCTTGTTGCTGTGAGGATAACTGTTTCATCTGTTATGCCTTTTTTCTTTTTCGCCGCTGTGATAAGGCGAGGAAGGACGGAAAGAGCAACGTCTTTGAAAGCGCAAGTGGGACCATGGTAAAGTTCAAGAACAAATTTATCTCCAACCTTTACCAAAGGAGCGAAATCGTCATTTTCAAAAGTTCCGTTATAAGCGGAGCTTACAATTTCTTTTATCTCATCATGAGAAAAGTCCGTGAAGAATTTAGAAAGTATTTCTATAGATATCTCGTTAGATGTCATTTTGATGATGTTTTCGAGAGATATCTTTGCCTCTTCGAAATTTTCGGGGAGATAAAGACCGCCGTCGGGAGCAATGCCGCAAAGAATTGCATCGGCAGATGAAGATTTGAGGTTTTTATTGCGAGAACTGTAGTATAACATTGTAAAAATCCTTTTGAAATTAAAAAATTTGTTGTTGGGGCTATTGCTTTTTTTATGATATTATGATACACTATTCGCGTAAGAAATACAAGTGTTTTTGAAATAAAGACACAAAAGAAAGGCAAAAAAATCATGAAATCTGCAATTTTTGGCTTCGGCACTGTAGGAAGCGGTGCTTATGAAGTGTTGGCACACAGCTCCGTAAAAGTTGATGTGAAACGCATTTTGGATATAAAGACAAATCCTCTCGTGGTGGATAAGATAACATCCGACATAAACGATATATTGAACGACCCTGAAATCGAAACTGTTGCCGAAACTATGGGTGGACTTCATCCTGCATATGAATATGTTACGGCTGCGATGAAAGCAGGTAAAAATGTTGTATCATCTAACAAGAAACTTGTTGCAACTTACTATGAAGAACTGATTAGACTGGCAGAAGAAAATGACGTTTATTTCCGTTTTACTTCCTCTGCGGGCGGCGGTATTCCGTGGCTTTCCAACATTATAAATCGTACATCTACAGAAAAGATACTCAAGATACAGGGTATTATCAACGGCACTACAAACTATATACTCGATTCTATGCAGACAAACGGTGCAGATTTTGCTGATGTTCTTGCTGAGGCACAAAATCTCGGTTATGCAGAACGCGATCCTTCTTCCGATATAGACGGTGAGGATGTTAAATTTAAATGTGCGCTTTCCGCTTCTTGTGCTTTCGGTGTTCATATCTGCGAATCCGAAATCCCCACTCTTTCCTTGCGTACAGTAAAGAAAGATGATTTGAAATATGCTGAAAAAATGGGTATGTGCATAAGATATATGGCATTTGCGGCGGATAAAGGAAACGGTGTATATTCCGCTTATGTTGAACCTGCTCTTGTACCTTCCGGAAGCCTTGAATCTGCTGTTCATATGAACAACAACTTGGTAAGCCTTTTCGGTGAATATTCCGGCAGACTTTCCTTCTTCGGTCAGGGCGCAGGAAAATATCCCACTGGTGCCGCAGTAGCTGCCGATATGGTAGATATCGCAAAAGGCAAGATCTCTTCTGTTATTTGCAACGGAAAGGGAACTGTTGATAACTCCGCAGAGCTTAACAGATATTTCGTCCGCACTACTTCCAAGATGGATTATATTATAAATATTTCCGAAACCTGCGAAGAGGATAACGGTGTATATTATATCGTTACTAATGAAGTTTCCGTTGCCGATATCCATAATATTGCCGCTGAAGCTAAGAAAGAAGACGAAAATATATTCTTTGCAGGTATCCATACAAACGTTTGATATATTCTATAAGATTATAAGATATAGTTGAAAGTTGAATTTGGGCAGTGCTTATAAAACAGCTTGCTCCGAGATTTACGAAGTAATAAAACGACCGCCCGAACATTTTCGTTCGGGCGGTTATTGTGTTTATGGCAGCTATTTTCGCTGTGTTACCGCGTGATGAATTTTAATTTGTCAATATAAAGAATTTATGATTTTAAGGATACCTATTTTAGATAAAAATTTCTGTTTCCGTGGATGCACTGTGGATCTCTTCTTTTTCCGAAAAAAATTCTTTTTTGCCATTTACTAATTGATATTCTTCGTGTCCTTTTCCTGCAAATAAAACAATATCTCCGCATATGGCAATGTTCAATGCATATTGAATTGCTTTTCTTCTGTCGGTAATCTTTATTCTTTTTTCATACGAGATATATTCCGCAATTTCATTTATGATATCAGTTGGTTCTTCGTTGTCGGGGTTATCGCTCGTTATTATACATATATCCGCGAGTTGTTCCGCAGCTAAAGCCATCTCTTTTCTGCGTTGTTTTGTCCTGCCTCCGACAGAACCGAAAACACATATAACTCTTTTGGGCTGATATTCTCGAATAGTAGACAACACACTCATAAGACTTTTTCCGTTGTGAGCATAGTCGATTATGCAAGTTATATCAGACATAACTGTAGGAACTATTTCAAAACGTCCTTTTATGCTTACTGTGGCCAATGCTTGTGCTGAATCAAAAATATTTATTCCAAAATGTTCTGCTGCGGCAATTGCCGCCAAGGCGTTATACACAGAAAATCTTCCGGGTATAGGCAATGTTACCGACAGAGATCTTTCGGTAGTTATGCAATCAAATGCTATTCCGAAAATATTGCCTGCTTTAAAATTTTTGATATTTTCGGCTCTTATTTGAGCAAGATTTTCTATTCCGAACATACATATATCGCATGGCGGATTTTCGGAAAATTCACTTAAATATTGATCGTCGCTGTTTAAAAAAGCATATTTTGTATGAGATAATATCTCTTTTTTACATGATCTGTAATGTTCAAAATTGGGATGTTCTGATGGTCCTATATGATCCTCATATATATTTGTTACTATAGCCAAATCAAATTCTATTCCGTATATTCTCCTGAGATATATCGATTGTGATGATACCTCCATGACAACATAGTCTATATCCGCATCAACCATTTTTGCAAAACTTTTATAAAGTATATAACTTTCCGGCGTTGAATTTTCGGTCGATTCATTAACGCCTTTTATCTTTATTCCAATAGTACCGATAGAAGCAATTCTTTTATCACAAGATGAAAAAATATGATATATCATCTCGCAGACAGAAGATTTTCCTTTTGTACCGGTAACGCCGATGATCTTCAATTTTCTTTCGGGATGATCGAAAAATTCGGCAGACATTTCGGCAAGTGTTGCGCGGCAATCTTTTACTATAAGTTGAACGGCATCATCGGGAAGTTCCAACACTCGCTCGCAAATGAATATTCGCGAACCTCTTTCGTAAGCTTGTTTTGAAAAACAATGACCATCCGCTTTAGCGCCTATTATGCAAAAAAATATTGTGTTTTCTTTGGATTCCGATGAATTATATACTATATCATCTACTTGCAAAGACAAAACTTCATCTTGAGTATATATTTCTTTATTATATGAGAGGGAATATTCCATTCCAACGATAAGTGAACCTAATATTTTCATTTCTTGTTCCTGATTTTTTTATTTTTATGTATTCTTTTGCAATATCGCTCAATTCATATCCGCATAATTCCACGCTTCTTATCGCAAGTACGGTTAAAGAATCTATAAAATTATACTTTTCAAAAATATCCGAACAAGGAACAAGAGAAAGTTCCGTGCATCCCAATATAATAGAATCGCAACCTTTTGAGCATAGCTCTTCGGCGACATACAGAAAATCAGAAACACCGGGAGATAACGACTTTTTGATTTTTTCATATATGATCTTATTTAAAATATCCTGTGATGTTTTTGAAGGTATTTCATATTTTAAATTGAATTTTTCGCAAGTGTTTTGATAAATATTTGATTTCAGTGTTCCTTCGGTCGCCATAATTCCAACTTTTTTTGCTCCGTTATTAAATGCGAATGATACCGTTTCAAAAGATGTTTTGATTATCGGTGCTTGTGTTATTTTTTGCAATTCATAATAAAAATATTCCGCTGTATTACAAGGTATCGATATTATATTAGCCCCGATATCCGAAAGTAATTTTATATATCGTTTCAGCTGTCCCAAAGGGTTTTCGTGGCTATTATCATTTATAAAAGCAGTTCTGTCAGGTATGGAAGTAATACTACACATTATGATGTCAATATGTTCCTGATCGCATGAAGCTTTTGTGAATTCGGTAAGCAGGGAATAGAAGTGCGCACTTGCGGTGGGACCAAGCCCACCGAGTACACCTAGCATTTTTTTATTCATTTAAAAGTAACCTATTCATATATTTTGTATTTTCTGAAATAACGAACATTGTGTATAAACACAAAACATGATCTCATAAAATTAAATCTTATGTCATGAGGATAGAACAAAGTAGAACTTGCCTGTTTACTTGAAACAAGTCCCTGTACTCTTTTTTTCATATCATCATTTGATATATATTTATATATGATTTTTTTCGGGACCGTATGCCAAAAAAATTCTTTGCAACAGATTTTTTTGTTAGCTACAAAAGAAGAGTTTTTGTCATTTACAACAAGATCTGCAATATTATTTCCCGAAGCCGTAACATAATAATTGCTTCTGCCTTGTCTTAGATTTATTTCAAATACTTTAAAGCTATTATCGCGTTCATCAAATTTTATATCGAAATTTGAAAATCCGCAATAACCGATATTTTCCAAAAAATCCGATAGTTTATCTATCATATCTTTATGATATTCGGTAATTATCGCCACATGATTGCCCAAGCCTTTTGGAGTATGTTCTCCAAGCAAGACTCTGCCCATGCAGACCATCCTGACAATGGAGTTTTTATCGGAATATGCTGTTACGACGAACATATTATCTTCGTTCCCGGAAATATATTCCTGCAATATCACACTATCACCGTAACCAGATGAATATATATCAAAAATTATTTTCTTGGCTTCTATAACATCATTTGCCAAATATACTTTTTTCATTCCGTCAAACGGATTACGCCAATATTCTATCGAGCTTGATGGCTTGATTATTATAGGATATTCAAAGCCAAGATGGCTTTCGGATAATTTATCAAAGCTATCTCCGAATTTAAATATAAATGTTTTTGGATATGGTATATCATATTTTTCGCACATATCATAAAAAGCTTCTTTTGAGATAAGTTTTTCGGCGAGTTGCTTTTGAGGACAAGAGAAAAAGTAATATCTTTTTAATTTTTCTTGATTTCTTATTATCATTTCTTGATATTCATCGGTGCATCCGAAAAGATATAATTTTTCATTAGAATGATTTTTCGCAAAATCAAAAAGTGTCGAAAGCATCACTTTATCGCTTCCCAAATCTTCTATTTTTCGAAATTTCACTATTCTGCTGTGTTCGGTCTCTCCTATTGCGTATTTTCCGAAAGCATATGACACCACACCGTAAGCTTCGTGAAATGCTCGCGCCACACTGTAACAATTTAGATCTGCACCAAGTAAAACAGGCGTTATTTTTTTCATTAAGTAAGTTCCTCCTGTATTAAATATTACTGTTAGTTAGTATGGCTCAAAAATGAAATTTAAATATATTTTTGTAAAAAATAAAGAAGCGGTATAAAACCCGCTTCTTTATTTTTAAATTTTGAAATTATTCTTCGGAGGGAGCGCCAACAGGGCAAGTTCCTTCGCAAGCACCGCAGCTGAGGCAAGTAGCCGCGTCAATTTCATATTTTCCGTCTTTTTCGGAAATAGCGCCAACAGGGCAAACGTCTGCACAAGCACCGCAACCAATGCATTTTTCTTTGTCAATTTTGTATGCCATAATAGAAACTCCGTTCTCGACGGCGTAAAAATAAATATTACAAAAAGGTAATCAGCCGTCGTTAAATACCTTTGTAAAATATTTTATCACATTTTTTTCAAAAGGTCAAATATATAATCG
>CAZERM010000069.1:0-6967 GCA_964514555.1 uncultured Lachnospiraceae bacterium
CTTTTAATCATGGTGTCCGGAGTTCGATTCTCCGATGGAGCACCAGACCGAGGTTATGAAAACCTCGGTTTTTAATTTTTTCATAGTTTTCTTTTTTATAAAATACTCCTTTCTTTTCTTTTTTTGCCGAAATGCTTACGCATTTCGGCTTTTTTCTTTTTATTTTTCAATTCGCAGGTAATATCGCAGGAACATTTTTGCGATAATGCACCTCGCCGTTTTCGGCGTAACAGACAACAGTGTCCCCTGCGGCAAATTCGCCTTTTATAAATCTTTCGGCAAAAGTATCGTCTATGAGCCTTTCGGCTTTACGGCGCGCTTCCCTCGCGCCTGAGTTTTTATCAAAGCCCTCTTTCGATATGAGCGCCGTTATACTTTCTTCGAATATTATATCAACTCCAAGCCGCTCGATGCGTTTCCGTGTTTCGGAAAGCAATCCTGCGGTTATTTTTCTTATGCTCGCTTCGTCAAGCATATCAAAAACCACTATCTCATCAACTCTGCCCAAAAATTCGGGGCGAAAATGTGCCTTGAGCGCCGACATAGCATCCGACCGCATTTTTTCATGCTCCTCACGCTCGCCCTCGCTCGATTTTCCACCGAATCCCAAAACACTTGACCGTGCAAACGATGAACCAAGGTTCGATGTCATTATCATAACAGTATTTTTGAACGTAACGCTCGTTCCTTTTGCATCCGTCAGAACACCGTCATCGAGTATCTGCAAGAATAGGTTGAATATATCCGGGTGTGCTTTCTCTATCTCATCGAAAAGCACGACGGAATACGGCGCACGGCGTATCTTTTCCGTAAGACCGCCGCCTTTATCAAATCCGACATACCCGGGCGGCGAACCAATTATCTTCGAAACGCTGTGGCTCTCCATATATTCGCTCATATCGAGCCGTATCATCGCCTCTCGCGAGCCGAAAAGCTCGTTGGCAAGTTCCCTTGCAAGCTCCGTTTTGCCGACACCTGTCGCACCCAAGAAGATAAATGAGCCTATCGGGCGCGATGGATCCGAAAGTCCCAAGCGACCGCGCCGCACGGCGCGACACACCGCAGAGATGGCCCTCTCCTGCCCTATTATCTTTTCCTTGAGAGAAGTCTCGAGCTTCAATAGGCGCTCTTTTTCGTCCTCCTCCAAATTTGACACGGGGATCTTCGTCCACATAGTTACGACACGTGCCACATCGTCCGCATCAAGCACCATAGAGCTTTTCTCTTGCCTCTTTTGCCAAAGAGCCTTCTCTTTTTCAAATCTATCTTTCGCTTCCGCGGCTTTTTCCCTGCAAGCAGATGCACGAGCAAAATCTCGAGCACGTATGGCGGTTTCTTTCTCCTGTGTGAACATATTCGCCTTTTCACCGAGCCTACGCAGATGCGGCGGCATGGTAAAGCTTCGTATGCGCTTGCGCGAAGACGCTTCATCGATAAGATCTATCGCCTTATCGGGCAAAAATCTATCCGTTATATACCGTGCGGAGAGTTTCACGGCGGCTTCTATGGCTTCGTTCGATATCTTCACCTTGTGGTGAAGCTCATATTTTTCTTTTATTCCCTGTATCATCTCTATAGTTTGTTTTTGCGTCGGCTCGTTGACTCTGACGGGCTGGAAGCGCCGTTCGAGCGCAGCATCTTTCTCTATGTGTCGCCGATATTCATCGAGCGTGGTGGCTCCTATAAGCTGCAATTCGCCGCGAGCAAGCGCAGGCTTCAATATATTTGCCGCATCCACCGCACCCTCTGCCGAGCCTGCGCCGACTATGGTGTGTATCTCATCTATAAACAAAATGATGTTCTTGTTTGCGGCAACTTCGTTTATAACTTTTTTCATCCTGTCTTCGAACTCTCCGCGGTATTTTGCGCCCGCTATCATAGAGCCGATGTCGAGCATTATTATGCTCTTGTCTGAAAGCGTTTCGGGGACTTCTCCGCTTGCTATACGCATCGAAAGCCCCTCTATTACAGCCGTTTTTCCGACACCCGGCTCACCTATAAGGCAAGGATTGTTTTTTATTCTGCGCGACAGTATCTGTATTGTGCGCTCCGTTTCGTCATCTCTGCCGATAACAGGGTCGAGCAACCCTTGGCGAGCGCTCTCCGTTATATCCTTGCCGAATTGGAGCACTGTCGTAAGAGAGGATGTTTCCCTCATCTTTGTCCTTTCGCGCGTCCTCGTGCCGCTTATATCTCCCAAAAACACGTTGAGGTCATTCTGTATCTCCGCAACGCTTGCGCCCTGCGATATTATCAGCTTGACGGCAATGCTTTCTCGATCCGCTATCATCGCAAGCAACAGGTGCTCCGTACCGATGTACGTTTGAGAATAGCGTGCAGCTTCCTTTGCGGAATCTTCGATAACGGCGCGCAATCGCGGAGTCATATCGCGAGCATCTATCCTGCTCTTTGTAAGGCTGCCCGATATCTCCTTTGCCGTCTCCATCGTGGACGAATAAGTTATCTCGTGCGAAAAAAGTATGCCTGCCGCAACACTGCAACTCGTTTTCAGCATTGCAAGGAGCAAATGCTCCGTGCCGATATATGTGTGCCCCAGCTCCCTTGCCATGTCTGCGGATGCATCCAAAACGTCGCAAGCAAGCTTTGTAAATCTACTTTTCAGCTCTATCCCTCCAAACAAATATTCATCAAAAAATATATTGAAAAGCTCCGTTTTTTATTCCAAAAAACATTTTTTACCTCATTTGTATC
Source organism: uncultured Lachnospiraceae bacterium (assembly GCA_964514555.1). Lineage (GTDB taxonomy): Bacteria > Bacillota > Clostridia > Oscillospirales > CAG-272 > UMGS731. The sequence goes on from CAZERM010000069.1 coordinate 2,713, forward strand.
ATTATGTGCCCAATATTTCACAATATATGCAAAAAGCTTGCTAAGTTTTTTCAAAATATTGTTGTAAGCGCGAAGAAAATATAGTAAAATTATAATATAGAGTTTTGAATAACAGGAGGTCTTTGTCTTGCTTTCCACTATATATACAATGGGACTTTTCGGAATAGACGGATATATGGTCAGCGTAGAATGCAATATGCGCGATAAGCTTCCGTCATTCGAAATAGTCGGTCTGCCCGATGCCGCAATAAAGGAATCTAAAGAGCGTGTCCGCTCTGCTTTCGAAAACAGCGGTTTTGAGTTTCCCGATGCACAGATAACGGTAAACCTTGCTCCTGCGGACAAGAAGAAAGAGGGCTCCTCTTTTGACCTTGCAATACTCGTTGCGATAATGAAGAGCGCAGGGCTTTTGCGACGCGACCTCGACACGGACAAGATGTGCTTTTGCGGCGAACTTTCGCTTTCGGGCGAGGTACACGGCACAAACGGATTTTTGCCTATGTGCATAGCCGCTCGCGATGCAGGCATGAAAGAGATATTCGTTCCGTGCGACAAAGCTGCGGAAGCCTCTGTTGTAGATGAAGTTACTGTATATCCCGTGGCAAACATTGCTTCGCTCGTGAAGCACCTTAACGATATAGAGCTTATCGAGCCGCAAAGACCCGACAAAGCCATATTTGATACATCACGCAATTTTGCGTTTCTCGATTTTTCCGATGTAAAGGGTCAATTCTTTGCAAAAAGAGCGTTGGAAGTCGCTTGTGCAGGCGGTCATAACGTCTTGCTCATCGGTCCTCCCGGAACAGGCAAGAGTATGCTCGCAAAGCGCATACCCACAATACTCCCCGAAATGACATTCGAAGAATCACTTGAAACAACAAAGATACATTCCGTCGCAGGAATGTTGAAGCCGGGCGTTTCGCTCATAACGGAAAGACCTTTCCGCTCACCTCATCATACCATGTCAAGTGCAGGTCTTGCAGGCGGCGGTCGCATACCGACCCCCGGCGAGATATCATTGGCGCACGGAGGCGTATTGTTCCTTGATGAGCTTCCGGAATTTCCGCGCCCTGCCATGGAAGTGTTACGCCAACCGTTGGAAGACGGCAATGTTACCATCACTCGCGTAGGCGGCAAGCTTACGTTTCCGTCCGATTTCATGCTCGTTTGCGCCATGAATCCGTGTAAATGCGGATATTTCGGACATCCTACTAAAAAATGCACTTGCTCCCCTGCGGAGATAAAAAAATATATTTCAAAAATAAGCGGTCCTTTGCTCGACAGGATAGATATCCAGATAGAGATGCCGTCCCTTTCCTATGAGGAGATAACGAGCACCGAGGAAGCGGAAAAGAGTGAAGTTATCCGCGCTCGCATCAACAAAGCGAGAGCTTTCGCTCGCAAACGATACAAAGACGAAGAACGGCTCTATTGCAATGCGGAGCTTTCGCCGCGACAGATACAAGAATATTGTGTGATGAGCGAGAAAGCCACAGATATGTTGAAAAAAGCTTTCGATAAGCTTGGGCTTTCAGCACGCGGCTACGACCGCATACTTCGTGTTGCACGAACGATAGCCGACCTTGAGGAGAGCGAGGTCATAGAAGCAAACCATATTGCGGAGGCTATACGTTTCCGCTCGCTCGACAGAAAATATTGGGGATAAACAGCCATTTCGCTGTTCAAGATAAAAACAAAGAGAGGTTCAGTATGAAATCCATAAGAGAAATTTATAAGATAGGCAAAGGCCCGTCCAGCTCCCACACCATGGGACCGCAGGCGGCATCCGCGCTCTTCGCAAAGAAATATCCGCAAGCGAATAAATACAAGGTAATACTCTACGGTTCCCTTGCCAAAACAGGCAAAGGTCATATGACAGACGTAGCGATCAACGAGATATTGCCCGAAACAAAAACAGAGATAGTTTTCTGCAAGGATGATATAAAGCTCCCTCACGAAAACACGATGGACTTTTTCGCATATGACGAAAACGGCAACGAGATAGGTCATGAGCGCATCATGAGCGTTGGCGGCGGCGACATCGAAGTTGACGGCGTTCCGAACGACCCCAAGAACGAAGTATACCAAGAAAACACTTTCGCCGAGATAGCGGAATATTGCAAAAAGCGCAACATCCGCATAAGCGATTACGTTGAAGAAAAAGAAGGCGAAGGCATCTGGGCTTATCTTTCCTCCGTTTGGGAAACGATGAGACAGGCTATCCATGAAGGTCTCACAACCTCGGGCGTACTCGCAGGCGGACTCGGAGTTGAACGCAAAGCATCTTATCTTTACAACCAGCGCCACATCGACGAGAGCAAAGCAACAAAAGAAACGCGAATAGTTTGCTCCTACGCTTTCGCGGCAAGCGAACAGAACGCAGGCGGCGGCATAATCGTTACCGCTCCCACTTGCGGCGCTTCGGGCGTGCTCCCTGCCGTACTCAAATATAAGAGCGAAAGCCTCGGTTGCACGGAAGAAGACGTGCTTCGTGCACTTGCCGTTGCAGGCGTCATCGGAAACGTCGTAAAGCAGAATGCTTCCGTCAGCGGCGCAGAATGCGGTTGCCAAGCGGAGATAGGCACAGCTTGCTCCATGGCTGCGGCAGCTCTTGCGGAGCTTTTCGACATGGGTATAGACCAGATAGAATATGCGGCTGAAGTAGCGCTCGAGCATCACCTCGGACTCACGTGCGACCCCATCTGCGGTCTTGTACAAATACCTTGTATAGAGAGAAATGCCGTAGCCGCAATGCGCGCGATAAACGCGGTAACGCTTGCTTCCTTCCTCACATTTACAAGAAAGATATCCTTCGACCTCATCGTTAAAACGATGTACGAAACAGGTAAAGACCTCCACGCAAGATATCGTGAAACATCCGACGGCGGTCTTGCTAAACTTTACAAATAAAGTTGATTCGGTGTCAAAAAATAATATTTTGATTCAATTTTGCATGATGATACAAAAATCTACTTTATAATACTTAATGGATATCAAGAACAAAAAGCGAGTTTTTTCACAATATTTTTCTTGAAAAAAAAGTAGGTTTTGGGAAAAAAAGTCGAGTTTCCCTATTGCAAAATCAAAAAAAAGCAAGTATAATAAGTCTATGTAATTACATTAAACTCGGCTAAAAAAGTCAACAATATTCTACTGTGTTACGGGCTGAAAGCTCATAACGGTAGAGTGGGAATAAATAATAAAAGGAGAATGATTTTATGAGCAATGTTAGACCTCAGTCCATGGCAAGAATCAACACACCCGAACTCGCAAAAGCATTTATCGACGAACAGGTAAGCGCTATCCGCGAACAGGTTGGCAACAAAAACGTTTTGTTGGCACTTTCCGGAGGTGTTGACTCTTCAGTAGTAGCTGCTTTACTTATCAAAGCAGTTGGCAAACAGCTCGTTTGCGTTCACGTAAACCACGGCCTTATGCGTAAGGGCGAAAGCGAACAGGTTATCGAAGTATTCCGTAACCAGATGGATGCAAACTTGATCTATGTTGACGCAACAGATCGCTTCCTCGATCTTCTTGCAGGTGTCAGCGAACCCGAAAAGAAACGTAAGATAATCGGCGGAGAATTCATCAAAGTATTTGATGAAGAAGCTTCCAAACTCACAGATATCGATTTCTTGGCTCAGGGTACTATCTACCCCGACATCTTGGAATCCGACGGTGTTAAGGCTCACCACAACGTAGGCGGTCTTCCCGAAGATATGAAGATGGAACTTGTTGAACCCATCAAGCTCCTCTACAAAGACGAAGTACGTGTAGTAGGCGAAGCTCTCGGCTTGCCCCACAATATGGTATACCGTCAGCCGTTCCCCGGTCCCGGCCTCGGTGTTCGTTGCCTCGGCGCTATCACACGCGACCGTCTCAATGCTTTGCGTGAAGCAGACGCTATCCTCCGCGAAGAATTTGACAAAAACGGTCTTGCTGAAAAAGTTTGGCAGTACTTTATCGCTGTTCCCGACTTCACAAGCGTTGGCGTAAAAGACGGCAAACGTTACGAAGGTTGGCCCGCTATCATCCGCGCCGTAAACACAACAGACGCTATGACAGCTACGATCGAAGAGATCCCCTACTCCATCCTTCACCACATCACAGACCGCATCACTCACGAAGTTGAAGGCATCAACCGTGTTGTAATGGACCTCACTCCCAAACCCATCGGCACTATCGAGTGGGAGTGATTTCGTAAGACCACTTTCTCGGCTGTAGAGCCGTAAAAGTTGCGATTTTGCGAAGTTGT
>CAZERM010000070.1:0-6944 GCA_964514555.1 uncultured Lachnospiraceae bacterium
GCTATGGCTCAGCAGGTAGAGCACGTCCTTGGTAAGGACGAGGTCACCGGTCCGAATCCGGTTAGCAGCTCCAAAAATCCCGACCGTTCACACGGTCGGGATTTTTTTGTTTTATAGTTTTATATAAGCTTTTCTGCATACCGAAAAAGCCTCACAGTTCTTTGCGAAGAAGCGCGAAGATCTTCTTTTCTTCGCGTGAGATCTTCACCTGCGTAAGTCCCAATATGTCCGCCGTTTGCTGTTGCGAAAGCTCTTTGAAGTAGCGCAGATGCACGATCTTGCGCTGTTCCGAATTTAGGTGAGATATCGCTTCTCGTAAGGCTATGTTGTCTATGGCGCACTCTATCTCGTTCGAATCCGAGGCGGTCAAATCCTCTATCGTGGCAGAGCCGTCATCGGAGCCGATTGTATCCTGAAGCGAAACAACGGGGCTTGAAGCGTCGAGCGCATAGACCACTTCCTCTTCGGAATAATTGCATATCTTGGCAAGCTCCGATATTTTCGGTTCTCGCTGATGCTCCTTTTGAAATTCTTCCTTAGCACGCAATATTATAGAGCCTTTCTTGCGAACATCGCGGCTTACTTTTATAATGCCGTCATCGCGCAAAAATCGGCGTATCTCACCTATTATAAGCGGCACGGCATAGGTCGAAAACACCGTATTATAGCTTTCGTCAAAGCTTTTTGCCGCTTTTATCATACCTATCGTGCCTATCTGTACGATATCTTCATATTCGGTGCCTCTGCCGAAAAAGCGCCGCGCGATATTCTTCACAAGTCCTATATTGTCGGATACGAGCGATTCGAGCGCGATCTTGTCGCCGCTCTGCGCTTTTTTGATAAGTTCAAGATTTTTTTCGCCTTTTTTGTTTTCCTCTGTTATGGGCATCGTGGACCTCCATGTAAAAAATTATGTATCGTCAACAGAGGAAAGTTTTTTTGTGAGCGTTACGGTCGTTCCGTTGCCTATGCGCGACTTTACATCGAGCTTATCGGAAAAGCTTTCCATAATGGAAAAGCCCATGCCGCATCTGTCTTCGCCGGGCAAGGTGGTAAACAGCGGTTTTCGCGCAAGAGCAACATCGGGTATGCCGCAACCTTTGTCGGAAACTATCATTTTGAAAGTTCTGTCGTCATATGCGCGGAGGGTCAGCGATATCTTGCCCACGCCCTTTTTGTAGGCATGGACAATACAGTTCGTTACCGCTTCGGATACAGCACAGCGCAAGTCGGCAAGCTCCTCGACATCAGGGTCGAGCGGAAGCAGAAAGCCCGAAACTATGCTTCTGGCAAGACCCTCGTTTTGGGAAAGTGAAAGAAATGTGCATTTTATCTCATTTATCTGTTTCATGTTTTGTCTCCTTTTCGTGAATTATCTTTATAAGCCTGTCCGTACCTGCCATGCGAAATATTTTTTCGGTGCGCTTTGACGGATTCATTATCATTACATCTATTCCAAGCTCCTTTGCCTTGGCATATCTGCCCAAAACAAGCCCCAACCCCGAGCTATCCATAAAATCGACCTCAGAAAGCTCAAATATGAGCGCTCGCGGAAGCTTTTTGTACATCATATCGTCTATTTGTATCCGCACGGCAACGGCACTGTGATGGTCTATTTCGTTTTTCAGTTTTGCCGTCATTATCTCGTCGCTGTAAGAAAGAGAAAGGTTTTCCATTCAATATCCTCCAAATAAAATCGTGTCCTTGAAAGATGATATCATTTTGCAGGCGAAAATATTGTCGCAATGTAAGGTGCAAAAGGCAGATGTTTTCGACAAAAAAAGCCCCGTTCTTTACGAACGGAGCCGTTATCTATCTTTTCTTCTTTTCGCATTTTTCGCCGCAACCGAGCTTTGCATATATGTCTGTGCCGATATTCACCAATATCGTATCCTTGCCGAAACAGCCTATCTTATCCCAAGGTATGACTATCTCTTCACATTTGCCGAATCCGAATATTCCCGAATCGAAAAGCACGGCGATGGCGCAGATGCGACCGTCGCAAACATCTATCTCTATATCGTTTATGTATCCCAGCTTTTTTCCGTCGCACATATTTATGACCTCTTTGTCGCGCAGGGAGCTGAAATTTTCTCTTTGCATGGCGCAAGACCTCCGAAATATATTTCATATACAAGATTATATGAAATATTTTGTAAAATATTAAAGCTTTTCTTTCAGATAAATAAAAGCTTATCTAAATCAAAAAATCGACAGAGTATAAAACTCTGTCGATTTTTCGTTTATTTAACTCTTACACACTCTTTGGGAGCTTCGCAAGAGATCTCAACTTTACCATCTGCGTTCTTGTGCCATTCAACTTTGATCTCGCCGTAAGGTGTGGGAATACTGCCCTTTGCAAAATCTACATCGGAAGCGCACGGAACAACTTCAAATTCAGTAAATCCGGGTTTCGTGGGCTTGATACCGAGAAGCTCTGTGATAAGGTATATCGCAGGGGATGCGGACCAAGCGTGCGCTACACTGCGCGTTCTCCACTCTGTCTTTGTATTGAAAGATTCAAGGCACGTCGTGCAACCGGAATCAAGCATATTGCCCCATTCGCGCTTGATGGAATGAAGCGCAAGGTCTGCGTGTCCGTTTTCGAAGAGCGTTTCCAATACGAAGTACATGAAGAAAGGAGAGCCAACATGAACTATGCCGCCGGGAGCTTCCGCTTCGCTCGGTTCGCCAAGGGTGCGGCGAGAAGGCGAGCTGGAAAGAAAAATGCCCGATTCTATGCATTTTACAAGGATATTGAGGGCTTTTTCTCTTCTCTCTCCCTCCGCAATGCCGTAAAGCACAGCGAAAGTGTTCGTCTGTGCGCTCACACGAGAAAGCGACATATAGTCTTCAAAGGAAAGCGGCTCTTTGCCTATCTCAGCGTAAAATTCGAGGTATCTTGCGTAAGATTCTTCGTCGCGCACCGTGTCGATATATGCTCCGCGTTCTTCGCTCCAGCAATATTTGTTGATAGCTTCCTTGATGCGCTCTGCGTGAGCGGCATATTCTTTCGCTTTTTCTTCGTTGCCTATCTCTGCTTCTATCTTCGCAAATTCAGCAAAGCAGTAAGCAAGCATCATATTGTTTGCAGTAACTTCGCCGTATTCGCAAATGTCGTTGCTTGCCCATTCAATAAGGTTCCAAGCGCCTTCCATAGCGAACAAGCCGCGTTTGCTGGACATCTTCAAGGAACGCTCAAGGTTCGCTTCTACACCGTACAATGCACGTTTGAGGGCTTCCTTGTCGCCTGTGTATCTGTAATGATCGGCAAGCGCGAGGGACCACATATAGCTCCATACGGGGATAGTGCCCTCGGGGTATGTCGGGAAGCACGCGCAGGAAAGGAAGTTGCCTGCGATATATCTCTTGTTTCTCGTGCGGTATACTTTACGCAATCCGTCTTCTACGGAATGAGCGATAAGCTCAAGGTAGCGCGCGTTGAAATCGTACGCACCCATAGCGCAAAGGTTTACGAGCGCCGTAACGCGCGCGTCGCCTGTCCATGTGTTCTGCTCGTATCCCGGGCAGTCAACATATGCGTCAAGCATACATACCTTTGCTGTGTCGAGCGACATTTTGTATATCTCGTTAAGTCTATTATCGGAACATTCGAATTTCGCAACGTCCTCTGCGGGATAGCGCCATTCTTCAAGACCGAGTTTGGAGATGATAACATCGGATTTGGGAGCTTTGATGCTTACGTAAAGATAACGCAAGCCTCTGCGTGCATGGGAAAGATATTCGTTTCTTCCCTCTTTGCAGGTGTATCTCATTATCTGGTGGATATGACCGTAGGAGATACCCTTGTTGTTTATGGCTTCGAAAGCATTGAATGTTATTTCCGTGCCCTCTGCCGCCGTGATATCAAAGAAGATACCGCCGACCTGCTCAACGGCAAAGTCGAGTATGAATGTTACATCATTTTCGGAAGCGCTTATCTTCATCTCGCCGTTTTCGCCGAATATAGTTTCTCTGCCGCAAATGCCGAGCATTTCTTCGCTTGTCTCGCTCTGAGAAACAGCCTCGATCTTTTCATCCATAACGGAATCGGCGCATTTTATCCAAGCAACTTCTCTGAGCTGTTCGGAAAGTGTTATCGTGTCGCTTACAGCGGCTTCACCGTCGTTTGCAATCATACCGAAAGCTTTAACTTCAAGATATTCCTTCGTTGTGTCGGACATCTTATAAGGCTTTATAAGGTCGTTCCAAGGGTAAGACGGCGCTGTTTTTTCGGGAACCTTTACTTCAACTTCCGTCTTGTTCCAAGCGGAAATTTCGATTCCTTTGCCTTTTACGAAAAGGTTGGGCGCACCGCCTGCAACGGCAAATCTGTGTTCACCCTTGCAAAGAGGCATCTTTTCGCCGAATACGCCGATATTGCCGTCAACAGAGAAAGCTTCTGCGCCGCCGAAGCGTTCAACGCATATTTCGCCGTCGTTTTCAAGGGAAAGTGTCGCTTCGCAAAGCAAAGTTTTGCCTGCAACAGCGGCGATCTTTATGTTTTTGCCGTTCGCCTGCTTGCTCTTTGCGAGAATATTGTATTCTTTAGCGTAGAGCGGTATAGTCGTCTGCATATCGTTCTTGCCCTGGTGGATGGAGTCAAAGGGATCCATCGCGAGAGTTTCACTCAAAACATTTGCATTTTCCCAAGCGGAATCGTCAAAACCGTTTACAAAAGCAGGAGCGAAAACGTCCTTACGAGCATCAAAATGCTCGGGAGCCTGGTTGCCGCTGATAAAGAAATCCGTGTTATCGGAAAGGCAATCGTATTTTTTCGTTTTGATGCTGCTGTCGCTGACGATCAAAACATCGTTGCCCTCCGTTATCTGCATGGCAACAGCGGAAGTTTTGGGGCTGCCCATACGAGCGAATATGAGCACGAGAGTATTGTTTCCCTCGTTTACAAGATCGGAAATATCGACAGCTTTATATTCTCTGTCGAACATATAGGAGCGTTCGCAGAAACGAGCCGCAAGCACACCGTTGATATACGCTTCAGCGTAATAAGGGGCACATACCGTAAGGACTGTGGGCGCTGTCTTTTTTGCCTCAAATTCCTTGCGAGCGATAAACCATTCGCCGCTCTGCGCGTTGTTTGCTTCTATCCAGCAAACATTGTTTGCAAAAGCGATATCGCCTTTATAGACCTTTGCGAGAGTGTTATTCATTATAAAACCTCCGAAAAATGTTTTATTTTAGATTCTCTTGTCGAGGATCTCGCGGTATTTACCGTAAAATTCCTCGTACTGATCGTTTTCGATAGCTTCGCGTATCTTAGCCATAAGTTCGTTGTAGAAATAGAGGTTATGAAGAACGCAAAGGCGCATACCCAAGATCTCGCCTGAGCGGATAAGGTGGCGCAAATAACCGCGAGAATATCTGCGGCAAGCAGGACAATCGCAGCTTTCGGAAAGAGGCTTTTCGTCTGTGATATATTTTTCGTTGTGAAGGTTGATAGTGCCTTCCCATGTGAAGATATAGCCGTGGCGCGCGTTTCTGGAGGGCATAACGCAGTCAAAGAAGTCTACACCGCGGTGAACTGCTTCGAGAATATTTACGGGAGTACCGACACCCATAAGGTATCTGGGCTTGTTTACGGGCATATGAGGTTCTACCGCGTCGATTATTCTGTACATTTCGGAAGCTTCTTCGCCAACTGCAAGACCGCCGATAGCGTAACCGTCAAGGTCGAGCTTGGCGATCTCTTTCATATGAGCAACACGGATATCTTCGTATGTACCGCCTTGGTTGATACCAAAGAGCATCTGCTGTTTATTGATAGTTCTTTCGAGAGAGTTGAGTCTTGCCATCTCGTTTTTGCATCTTACGAGCCAACGAGTAGTACGTTCAACGGATTTCTGAACATATTCACGGGGAGAGGGGTTTTCGATACATTCGTCAAATGCCATCGCGATAGTGGAAGCGATGTTGGACTGTATCTGCATACTTTCTTCGGGTCCCATGAAAATGCGCTTGCCGTCAACATGGGAAGCAAATTCAACACCTTCTTCTGTTATCTTGCGGAGGGAGGAAAGAGAGAATACCTGGAAACCGCCGCTGTCCGTAAGAACGGGACGTTCCCAATTAAAGAATTTGTGGATACCGCCCATCTTATAGATAACATCATCGCCGGGGCGAACATGAAGGTGATATGTATTGGAAAGTTCCACCTGGCAACCTATTTCTTCAAGGTCCTTTGTGGAAACGCCGCCTTTTATTGCGGCGCAAGTACCGACGTTCATAAACACGGGTGTCTGAACCGTACCGTGAACGGTGGTAAACTCACCGCGTCTGGCGCGGCCTTCGGTCTTGAGCAATTTAAACATCGTAAATTACAACTCCTTTTTATTTATTTTATTCGTCCGAATCTTCGGTCAAGCTCGCGCTTTGTCATTTCAAAAGCAACGGGTCTACCATGCGGACAATATTTTATGCAATCATATCTTAAAAGATTGTCGCAAATATATCTTATGAATGCCTCGTCGTAATGTCTGCCTGCTTTTACAGAGGCTTTGCAGGCTGTTTGGTAAAGTGCGCCTTCAAATATGCTCTTGCGCTGTAATTCTATGTTGCCGCCGTGTTCGCAAAGCGATGTTACGAGCGTTGTAAAGAGTGTTTTTGCCTGCCCTATCTCGTATCCCGACGGTATGCCGTGCAAGAGCACCGTCTTACCGTCTTTTATCTCAAATTCAAATCCGCTTTTGCATATCTCCTGCTCAAATTCGCAGGCGCTCGCCGCTTCCTCGTTGGAAAGTTGCACTGCCTCGGGCGAGATGAGCATTTGAACATCGGGCTGTGCTTTTTCAAGCCCTGCGCGCAATATTTCAAAATTTATGCGTTCGTGCGCCGCGTGCTTGTCAACTATCAATATCTTGTCCTCAAGCTGCATTATAACATAGCTTGCGTAAAGCTCGCCGACGATGGTATATTCGGGTATCTCA
>CAZERM010000071.1:0-6825 GCA_964514555.1 uncultured Lachnospiraceae bacterium
ACTTTTTTGTTTTTTCTCTCTCCTTTTAAGCTTTTTCCTTAGCAAAAAAGCGAGAATAAAAAGCAAAAACAGCCTTGCGGCTGCTTTTGACTTTTTACAAATCTTATAAAATTATTTACCTTCACGTATGCCGTCAACAAGAGTATGGATCTTCTTGAGAGGGTTGAGAAGGTCGCTCATAGATTCGTCGCGGTTGAGTCTGTCTATAATATAGGAAACATATTTGCACATATTAACTTCAGCATACCAAGGACGCTCGATGATCTCGGGAGCGCGGTAGTTAAGGTTAGTTGTGAAAATCCTGTCTATCAAGCCCTGCTCATATGCCGCATCAAGGCGTTCGCAGCCATTGCAGAAAAGACCGAATGTAGTAAATACGAATACTCTTCTTGCGCCCATGCCTTTAAGCTGTTTTGCAACGTCGATAACGCTGTCGCCGGAGGAGATCATGTCGTCAATAATGATAGTATCCTTGCCTTCAACGGATTTTCCGAGGAATTCATGTGCTTCGATCGGGTTTCTGCCGTCAACGATAACAGTATAGTTGCGACGCTTGTAGAACATACCCAACTCTACGCCGAGTACGGACGAATAATACATAGCGCGGCTCATACCGCCTTCGTCGGGAGTAATGATCATTGTTGTCGCGGGATCGAATGTTATATCGGGATATTCGCGTACGATAGCTTTGAGCATCTGGTAAGATGTACGTACGTTATCAAAGCCGGATCTGGGGATAGCATTCTGCACTCTGGGGTCATGAGCGTCAAATGTAATAATATTGGAAACACCCATGTTTACAAGTTCCTGGAGAGCGATAGCACAGTCAAGGGATTCTCTTGCGCTGCGTTTGTGCTGTCTTCCTTCGTAAAGCATAGGCATAATAACAGATATGCGGCGAGCTTTACCGGAGATAGCGCCGATCATTCTCTTGAGGTCCTGGAAATGGTCATCAGGGCTCATGGGAACCATCTGACCGTACATTTTATATTTTACGCCGTAGTTGAATACGTCCGCAAAGATATATGTGTCATGGCCGCGAAGAGTTTCAAGTATGATACCCTTACCTTCACCCGTGCCAAAACGAGGGCAGTCTGCCTTTACAATATATGTTTCGTCAGAATCATCGCGGAACTGATGAAGATATTTGTCAACGCTTTCAATAAAGCCTTCGCTGCCCTTCATTCCGATAACGCTTAATTTTCCGAAATATTTAGAATCCATAAAAAGTCCTTTCTTTTTATAAGTTTTTGGTTGTTGAGGAGGATCGCCGAAAAACGCATGGCGCATCTTTGGGCGACCCTCTTGTCAAATATTATTAAAGGTTAAATACTGTCTCGATCTCTTTAACTTCTTCGTCGCTGATAGTGATAACATCACCTGCGATGTTCTGTGTGTAAACGAGAGATTTGGAGCTGTATTCCATAACTTCAAGTCTGTCGAATGCGTTTGTAAGAGATGTGCCGGCTGCAACTACACAGTCGTTTTCAATAAGAGCAACAGGGTTCTTCAAGGAGAACTCGTCTACGAGAAGGTCTGTCTGCATGAATGTTGTGCCGAAGGGGAATTTTCTAACTGTCTTGAGAGCGATATAGCTTTCGGGGATAAGACGAGCGTCAAAAGCATGGTCTGTAACAGCGTAAGCCATGAGGTGAGGAGGACGAGCGATGATGAGAGACTTGATGTCTTCATGTTTTTCGTACATCTTAGCATGGAGCATTACGGAGCGAGAAGGAACCTTGCCTGCTTCGCACTTGCCGTCTTTAACGAGAACGAGGTCTTCGGGTTCGATATATGCTCTGTCTGCGTCAGCAGGAGTGATGATGAAGGAACCGTCAGAAAGTCTGTGAGAGAATGTGCCGGATGTGCTGTTGAAGAGCTGTTCGTTATATGCACGTTTGATAAGAGCGCACATATCGCGACGGATAGCCTGTTCTTCGCTGGAGCGAACTGCAGGGTGGAATGTACCGAGCTGAGGATCTGTTCTGAGCTTGAATACTTCCATATGTTTATCTGTTACTGTGTGGATAGCACCGCCGAGAACACCTGCGTTGATCTCAAGTCTTGCAAGGAAGTCGAGTGTTTCGAAGTTCTTGAATGCGGAGAAAAGGTCTTTTGCAGCCAAAACTACGCCGTGGTTTTCGAGCATAACTGTGTTGATGCCTTTTTCAAATTCCTTGGAGATGTTTTCGCCGAGCTGTGCGCTGCCGGGGCAAGCGTAAGGAGCGTAGGAGATCTCGCCGCAAAGTTCTTTTGCGTCGGGAATGATAGCTGTGTTGGGGAGCTTACGGATCAAGCTGAATGCAACAAGAGCCGGAGGATGAGCGTGAAGAACCGCGCCTACATCGGGGCGTTTCTTGTAAGTAGCAAGGTGGAAAGGATATTCAACGGAGGGGCGATGTCTGCCGATGATCTCGCCGTTGGGTTTGATCTGCATGATATCGTCGCGTGTAAGAGTACCCTTATCAACGCCGCTGGGGCTGATCCAAACTGTGCCGTCGCTGTCTTTGATGGAAAGGTTGCCGCCGGAGATCGTTGTCATACCATTGTAGTAGATACGGTTCATGATCGTAACGATCTGGTCAGCAGGATGAAGCATGCTTAAATTCATTTTTTTCTCCTTTACGAATTAAATCGTTAATAATATTATTTTTTTGTTTATCTAAAAGAAAGAACTTCTTTTTCGTATTTTTTAACGTCTTCGAACCATTCGGAACCTGCGCTTACGCCGCATTCTTCGCAGTATTTAGCCCAGATGTCTTCGAAAGGAAGCATCTTAGCTTCTTCCTGCATTACCATGAGTTCGGAGAAGTTGCCTTCGTCCTGAAGCTTTGCAAGAGCCTTGTTAGGTGTGCAAAGAGCCATGAGAAGCGCTTTCTGGAGGCTTCTGAAGCCTACTGTCCAAGCGGAGATACGGTTGATGCTTGCGTCGAAGTAGTCAAGAGCGATGTAAACTCTTTCAAGAGCGTCGCAACGAACGATCTCTTTTGCAATCTCTTTTGTTTCGTCATCGAGAAGAAGAACGTGGTCGGAGTCCCAACGAACGCCTCTTGTTACGTGAAGAGCCACTTCGGGGAAGAAGCAAAGGAGCGCGGGGATCTTATCGGAAACCACTTCTGTGGGGTGGTAATGACCGTTGTCCATGAGAGGGAGGCATTTGTCTTTGTTCATAGCAGCGATGCTGAGAGCAAATTCTGCGCTACCTGCTGTGTAGGATTCAACGCCGATACCGAATACTTTGGATTCAACGCAGGGTTTAACTTTGTTGAAATCAAAAGGCTCGGAAAGGATCTCTTCGATAGAATCTTTGTATCTCTGTCTGGGGCCCATGCGGTCTGCGGGGATATCCTTGAAGCCGTCGCCTGTCCAGATGTTCATAACGCAGGGAACGCCTGTTTCTTCAGCAAAGTACTGAGAAATGCGGATACAAGCTTTACCGTGTTCGATCCAGAAATCACGGATCTCTTTATCGGGAGAAGAAAGTGTAAGGCCGTTAGCCTTGGGGTGAGAGAAGAATGTAGGGTTGAAGTCAATACCCATATTTCTTTCTTTAGCAAATTCTACCCATTTCTTGAAGTGCTTGGGTTCGAGTTTGTTTCTGTCTGCCCATTCGCCGTCTTCGAAGATAGCGTAAGAAGCGTGGATGTTGAGTTTCTTCATACCGGGGCAAAGAGAGATAACTTTGTCCATGTCAGCCATGAGTTCTTCAGGTGTTCTTGCACGGCCGGGGTAGTTACCTGTTGTCTGGATACCGCCTGTAAGGGGTTTTGTAGGGTCTGTGTCAAAGCCTCTTACGTCGTCGCCCTGCCAGCAGTGGAGGGAAACAGGAACTGTTTTGAGCTTTGCGATAGCTGCATCTGTGTCTACGCCGAAAGACGCATACATCTGTTTAGCAGATTCGTATCTTGTATTCATTTTGCAATCTCCTTTATGAATTGTAGTTATGAATTTTTGCAATTTTATATATTTATGGAAGCATTAGATGAGTTTTTTGAATTTCTCGTAAGCTTCATCCCATTCGTCCTTGTTGCTTTCAGGATAGAATTCTTCAATTTCGAAGGAATTAGCTATAACCTCGCGCGCTTCCTTGAGGTCTTTGATCTCGCCGTTGGCGATAGCCTGTGCAGCGATGTTACCGAGGGCTGTTGCTTCAACAGGGCCTGTGAATACAGGTCTGCCGCAAGCGTTTGCTGCGAGCTGAGAAAGGAGCTTGTCCTGTGTGCCGCCGCCTACGATATTGATGGCAGGCATACGTTCGCCGACCATTTCGTCGATCTTTTCAACAGTCCATCTGTAACGCATTGCCAAGCTCTGCTCTATGCAACGAACGATATCGCCCTTTGTTTCGGGGATAGGCTGGTTCGTTTCGGCGCAATATTCGCGGATCTTCTTGGGAATGTTGCCGGGAACGCCGAATCTGGGGTCATCGGGGTTGATGAAGCTCTGCAAGGGTTTTGCAGCCATACCCATCTTAACGAGGTCGCCGAAACCGATGGTCTCGCCTTCGCGGATCCACTGTCTGCGGGATTCCTGGAGTACCCAAAGACCTGTGATATTCTTGGAGAAACGGAACGTTCCTTCGTATCCGCCCTCGTTTGTGAAGTTGTATTCGGAAGATTTAGCGCTGATCTGGGGAACTTTTGTTTCAGTACCCATGATAGACCATGTACCGGAGCTGATCCAAATGAATTTATCGCTCTTTGCGGGAACAGCAACAACAGCGGAAGCTGTGTCATGAGCCGCAACGGAGATAACTGTGGGGTCGATGCCGCCGCATTCTTCTTTTACGTCATCGCGAAGCTTGCCGCAGATAGCGCCGGGCTCAACGATGTTGGAGAAGATGTGCTTGGGCAAGCCGAATTTCTCGATGATCTCGTTAGACCAGTTTCTTGCTTTTGCATCAAGAAGCTGAGATGTGGAAGCGATAGTATATTCCGTCTGCTTCTTACCTGTAAGGAAGTAGTTGAGAAGGTCGGGAACAAAGAGCATATCCTTCGCAATGCCGAGAAGTTCGGGGTTATCGCGGTTGAGCGCGATAAGCTGATACAAGGAGTTGAAATCCATTACCTGGATACCTGTAAGGTCATAGAGCTGTTCGCGAGGGAATGTTTTGAACGCTTCTTCGGGAACGCCTACCGTTCTTGTATCTCTGTAGTGAACGGGGTTAGCGAGGAGCTTGCCGTTTTTGTCGAGCAAGCCGAAGTCAACGCCCCATGTGTCTATACCGATGCTAGCGATGTCTTTGTCATCGGAAAGAGCGCAGTTGCGGATAGACTGCTTGATCTCATGGAATATACGAAGTATGTCCCATGTATACTGTCCTGCTGCCATAGTGGGGTCGTTTGTAAAACGGTGGTTTTCCGCAAGAGCGAGTTTTTCACCGTCAAAAGTACCAACGATACCTCTGCCGCTGGATGCGCCAAGGTCGATGGCAAGCATTTTGAGTTTTTTTGCCATGTTTTTTCTCCCTTCATTGCCGCTTTCGAAAACGGCAATTTGTTTATTTTTAAATTATTTTTTATCTCAATTCGGCTATGGAAACGCCTGTGTCGCCCTCGCCCCATTCGCCTATGCGGACGGAAAGCACGCGAGTATCGTTTTTGAGATATTCCGTAACACGGCGGCGAAGCACGCCGGTGCCCTTGCCGTGAACTATTCTTATCGTTTTTACGCCTGCGCGAAGCGCATCGTCGATATATTTGTCAACCATCTCACAAGCTTCGTCGCCGTATTTACCGCGCAGGTCGAGCTGCGGAGCAAAAGATTCAACGGCGCGCTCCTTGTAAAATGAAATGGTCTTCTTTTTCTCTTTTTCCTTGCACACAACGGTCTTGCCGTCGATGAGCATAAGGCGCGAGGAGGATAATTTCATCGTTGCGTTGCCGACTTTGACCATGACGTTGCCGCGGTTGTCGGGTGCGGATGTAACCTCGCCTTTTTTGTTGAGATCGACAACGATGACGGCGTCGCCCTGTTTGAGAGGACGAGGCAATTTGTAATCTCCCATCTCCGTTTTGAAGACAGGGTCTATCTCATCGCTGTTCTCTTTGAGGTGCGCGCGGATGGCTTTGCGCGTCTCCTCGAGCGTCTGAGCAAGGTTTTCCTTGTCCTTCTGCTTTTTCGCTTTTTCAAGCTCGGCAAAGATAAATTCGCTGGAGGCTTTCGCCGCCTCTACCATTCTTCTTGCCTGCTCACGCGCTTTGTCCAGCTCTTTGCGAGCTTCTTCGAGCGCACGCTCTGCCGCTTCGTCGGATACTTTTTTCTTCTCCGTCATCTCGGAAAGCAATACTTCGCTCTCCTCGCGGCTCTTTTCCATCTTCATGCGTTCGCTTTCGAGCTTGTCTATAACACGTTCGAAGCGTTTATCCTCGCCCGAAACGAGCCTTTCGGCGCGGTCGAGTATATATTTCGGCAGACCGAGTTTTCCTGATATCGCAAAAGCGTTGGATTTACCGGGCGTACCGATGATAAGCTTATATGTGGGTCGGAGCGTTTCCACGTCAAATTCACAGGAAGCATTGCAAACGCCCTCTGTATCCATCGCGTAGGATTTAAGCTCCACATAGTGTGTCGTAGCGGCGATCAGCGCTTTTTTCTCGCGCACCGCTTCGATTATGGCGGTGGCAAGCGCCGCACCCTCTACGGGGTCCGTTCCTGCTCCCAATTCATCGAACAAAATAAGGGACTTATCGCTCACCTTGCCGAGTATGGAAACTATCTTGACCATGTGCGAAGAAAACGTGGAAAGCGACTGCTCTATGCTCTGCTCGTCGCCGATATCGGCGAGTATCTCGTCGAATATGCACATGGTAGAGCCTTCGTTTG
>CAZERM010000072.1:0-6699 GCA_964514555.1 uncultured Lachnospiraceae bacterium
AATCAGAGGTACTTATGAATCCTATTTCCATGTTTTTGGACACAGCCGCTTCCGGCGATGCAACAGGAACATCATCCGGTTCCATTTGGTCCATGCTCATCTCTTTCGGTCTTATCATATTGGTATTCTATTTCTTTATGATCCGTCCCCAGAGAAAGCAGGAGAAAAAAGACTCCCAGATGCGCGACAGCCTTCAGGTGGGCGATGAAGTTACAACTATCGGTGGTATCATCGGTCGTGTTGTAAGCATCAAAGATGAAACATTCACACTTGAAACAAGCCGCGACAGAACAAAGATGCGTTTCCTCCGCAGCGCTATCAAGAGCGTTGACGTAAGAGCCGCAGATCTCCGCGCTGCTGCCGAAGCTCCCGCAACAACAGAAGAAGCTGCACCTGCTGTAGAAGCTCCTGCTGAAAAGAAATCCAAAAAAGATAAAAAGGCTAAAAAAGAAGCCGAAGAAACAAAGTAATATTTAGATCTCCTGTCGCATATGATTTTATCAAAAACGACAGGAGGTTTATTTTTTTATGAATAAAGCGTTGTCCGCAAGCGCGGATAAAGAAAAAAATCTGCTTTTGTGCGCGGTAAAGGGGATTTCGATATCCGTTTTGACGGCGATATCGGCGGCGGTCGTTTCGTGCCTTATTGCTCTTTCGTTGCCCGACCCCGATAAATACATAAAAATTTTTGCCGTTATCTCGCTTTTGCTCGCCGCAGGCATCGGCGGTCATATGACAGCTCGCGAAAGGGGCAAGAACACTTTATTTTGCGGTTTAAGCATTGGTATTTCCATAACAGCGCTGATGAGCGTGATAAGCCTTTCTTTGTCATTGGAGTTGAATATGCCGCTCTTTTGCATTTGCGTGCCTTGTATCATCGTTACATCTGTTCTTGGCGCCGTTACAGGCGTTGACAAAGGCAAAAAGCGCCGCACAAAAAGAAAGAAACGCAAGGGCAGATGAGCTTTTCTTTCAGATAAAGAAAAGCTTATATGCCTTTAAACAATAAAAAACGCAAAGCGGTTGTGCAAAACGTGATTTTATGCTATGATATATACATAAAAAAACTAAAACGGAAGATTTGAATATGAAAAATTACTTTATCCCGAACCATATGTTCGAAAGCATATACGATATAACCCCCGAATTTATAAGATCTCTCGGTGTCCGTGCTGTTGTGCTCGACATAGACAACACGCTCGTAACCTACGGCATGGAGGAACCGACGGAAGAAGTCATAGCTTGGGTCAAAAAGATGCAGGAGAACGGACTTTTGCTCTCTATCGCATCGAACAATCACGCGCCGCGAGTTGATAAATTCAACGAAAAACTCGGACTTTTCACGATGTGCGAAAGCGGAAAGCCCTCCACAAAGGCTGTAAAGGCAGCTTGCTCTCATTTCGGCACAGAACCGCACGAATGTGTCGTTATCGGCGACCAGATATTCACGGATGTTTTGTGCGCTTCCCGCTCGGGTGCTGTTTCCATATTGGTAACACCGATCCCCTATCCCGAAAATCTGTTTTTCAAATTCAAGCGTGTTTGCGAAAAACCTTTTATCCGAGCATATAAGCGCCGCGAAGCAAAACGCAACAAGGGTAACAAAAAATGACTATCGAAAAGATAAATATAATAAATTTCGGCAAGATCTCAAACATGAGCCTTGAACTTGCCGACGGAATAAATATCATAGAGGGTAAAAACGAATCGGGCAAATCTACGATATGCTCGTTTATAAAGTTTATGTTCTATGGTCTTTCCGCCGTTGCGGAGGAACGCGCACGCCAAATAAGCTGGAACAGCGGTAATGCCGCAGGCTCCATGACTGTTCGCGAAGATACGCGCGTATATCGCATAGAGCGCGAGGTCGTATCCTCCCAAAATTCGGAGGGCAAGATAACATATCGCGAACGCGCCGTAGTTTATGACGGCGAAACAGGCAAACAGGCTTTTCGAGGCGTCGCTCCCGGCGAAGAATTTTTCGGCATACCTCGCTCCGTTTTTGAAAGCACTGCTTTTATAGGTCAGCTTGACGGAGCGCAGGTCGGCGGCAAGCCACTCGCAGAAGCGGCGGAAAATATCCTTTTCTCCGCAGATGAGAGCGTGAACACAAAAAAGGCGCTTAAAAAGCTCGACGAAGCGCGCGTTTATCTCTATCACAAAAACAGACGCGGCGGCAAGATATACGAATACACAAAAGAGCGCACCACACTTGCCGAATCGCTTGACGAGGCACAGCGCGTAAGCGCACAGATAATAAACCTCGAAGGCTCCGCAAGAGCTTTGACGGATGCTCGCCAAGCCGCAAAAAAAGACCTGGACAAAGCGGAAGATAAGCTTGCTTCCTACGAAAGATATCGAATAAAGTCGAATTATGCAAAATATTTGGAGGAAAAGAAAAAACGCGAGGAAGCCGCAAACAAGCTCCACGAGATGATAACTCATGATCGTTACCGCGAAAACAATATGACGGACGAGCAATTTATATCTCTTATGGAAAAAGAAAAATATGAGCTTGCCGCGCTCGAAAGCGATTTTAATAATGCTTCCGCTTCCCTTGAAAGTATTTCCGAAAAACTCGGCAAGATGAACGCAAAACTCGGCAGATTTCAAAATCTTTGCGACAAAAACGAGCGACAAAAACTCGTTAATACCGCCAAAAAAGCTCACGCAGGCAAAGAGAAAGCCAAAAAGCTCTCCGTTATATTCATTGTGGCGGCTGTTATAGCGCTTGCCGCTGTGTTTGTGCCGTATATCGCAGTTCAGATAGTCGGCGCGGTTGCCGCAGTTATAATGGGCATTTTCGGTGCCATGATGTTTATAAAAGCAAAGCAGAACGACAAAGCCGAAACAGCGATATATAAACGCTTCGGTTGTAAGACGTTCGAAGAATTTTCCGAGCTTTTGGAGGCGGCAAAGAACGAAAGAGCGACTGTTTCGTTTATCGAGGATTCACGATACGAAGCTCTCCAAAAGAAAGAACAAGCCGAAGAAAGGCTCGAAGCAAAGAAAGCGCGCATTTGCGGTTTGCTTTCAAAAGCGGAATTTGCTGTTTCGGGAAATATCACAAAAGATATAGACGAAGCGATAAAGATCGCTCGCAGATCATTGGAGCTCTTGCGCGGAATGGCGCAGGAGAAAAAGGATGCGGAAGCGAAAATGAATGATATCGCCGCATCGCTCTCCGCTTTTTCCGAGGAAGAAAAGGAGATCGCGCTTCAGGAAATCTTCGACGAAGACGAAATGAAAAAGATAGATTTCGCCGCAAAGAAGCACGAACGTGATGAACTTGCCGCGCTCGTAGGCGCTCAGACGGAAAAGCTCCATGCTATCGAATGTGAGCTTGCCTCCCTTTCCACCGTAAAATCTCGCCCTGCGGATATAGCACAGCGCATAAACGCACTTGACGGCAAGATAGACGATCTCACCGAAAAATTTGACGCATATATGCTCGCCATAGAATCCATAGAAGCCGCCAGCGGCAAATTGCGCGATGCCGTTTCTCCTCAAATAGCGAAAACGGCAGGAAAGATAATGTCCGGTCTTTCGGGCGGAAAATATCGCACTATATTTATGGATTCGGATTTTTCGATGAGCTATTCGGACTCAGGCATAACGAGAAACATCTCTTCGCTCTCTGCAGGAACAGCCGATATCGCATATATCAGCTTGCGCCTTGCGCTCATAGAAACGCTTTGCAAACGCATGATGCCGCCGCTCGTTTTCGACGAAAGTTTCACTCGACTTGATGACGAAAGGCTTTCCGCGGTGCTCTCGCTTGTGGAAGATTCTTATTCAAAAAACGCTCAAGTACTCATTTTTACCTGTCATGACAGAGAAAAAAACGTGTCAGAAACTTCCATAAAATCAACTATCTTGTCAATTTAACCTATAAATCGAAAAAGTTTTTGAATTTTGTGTGAAATATTCATAAAAGGTCTTTATTTTTATTTTGTTTCGTGTTATAATGTCATTGTAAAGAAAAAAGTTCTTTACAATACACATGAAAGGCGACTAAACTATGAAGATCAAATTTTTGTTAAGACACGTAAATATCGACGACAAGACCAAAGCGATTATTGAAAAGAAGATCGCAAAGCTTGACAAATTCTTCGACGACGACCAGGAAGCAAACGTAACGCTCCGCAAAGCAGGCGATACAGAAATACTCGAGCTTACCATCCATGCCGTAGGAATGATTTTCAGAAGCGAAGTTAAGAGCGAATCTTTCCTTCACGCTATCGACACAGCGGTTGACGTTATAGAACGCCAGATACGCAGAAATAAGACAAAGCTCGCCAAAAAGCTTCGCGCAACGGCATTCGACAAAACTAATCTGCCCGAGGAAGAAGCCCCCATTGATGTTGAGGAAGAAGAACACGGTCAGATCAGAATTAAGGAATTTAACCTTAAACCCATGACAGTTGAAGAAGCTGTTTTGCAGATGGACCTTCTCGAACATAATTTCTTCGTTTTCGAAGATCAGGATACAAACAAGATATGCGTTACATATAAACGTAACGACGGCGAATACGGTCTTATCGTAACAAATAAATAAACATTTTCTGGCTATCGATCTTTTCGATCGATAGCCTTTTTCTTTTGCTTGTTTTTTGCGCTTATTCGTGGTATTATAATAGTATAATAAATATGGTAAATACAAGGCAGGAAAAATATATGTTAAAGAAAAATGACACCGTAACAGTAGAGATAAAGGATATTACATTGGAGGGCGCAGGCGTTGGTAAAACAGAAGATGGATATGTGCTTTTTATCCCGCAGACAGCGCCGGGCGATATCGTTAAAGCAAAGATATTAAAGCCACTCTCATCCTATGCATATGCAAAAGCGGAGGAGATAATTACCCCTTCCACCGCCAGAATAGACGTAGACTGCCCGGTATTTTCAAAATGCGGCGGTTGCGTTTTCCGCCATATCAGCTACGAAAAAGAGCTTGAGATAAAGAAAAACCTCGTTGACGAGCAGTTCGCGCGCATAGGTGGTCTTGATATCCGTTGCGACGATATCACACCCTCGCCCGACAAAAACGGCTACCGCAACAAAGCGCAGTTCCCTGTCGGCAGAGATGAAAACGGACTCTATTTCGGATTTTTCGCTTCTCACAGCCACAGAATAATCAAATGCGAAAATTGTGCGCTCCACCCCAAATTTTACGAGGATATATTGCTCGCAATAAAAAAATGGGGCGACAGATATGAGATTTCCGCTTATGATGAGGTTACGCATAAGGGTCTTTTGCGCCATATCTATATACGCGACGGCAGAAGCAGCGGCGAGATAATCGTTTGCCTCGTTGCGACGGGCAATACACCCAAAACAAAAGAACTTATCGCTGCGCTCCTTGCGACAGGGCTTAATATCGTAAGCGTTGTGCTCTGCATAAATGATAAACCCGGTAATGAGATACTTTCCGATAAATTCCGCACACTTTACGGCAAAGATCATATGACAGACACACTCTGCGGCGTGGAATTCGATATATCTCCTCGCTCTTTCTATCAGGTAAACCACGACGGCGCAGAAAAGCTCTACTCAATAGCCGCCGAATATGCCGCTCTCACGGGCAACGAAACTATAATCGACCTTTACTGCGGTACGGGCACAATCGGTCTTTCCATGGCGAAAAAAGCGAAAAAACTTATCGGTATAGAGATAATCCCCGATGCCGTTAAGAATGCTTCCAAAAATGCAGAACGTGCAGGCATCACAAACGCGGAATTTATCTGCGCCGATGCAGGCAAAGCTGCGCTCGATCTCGCGGAAAGAGGTATAAAGCCCGAAATTATCATCGTTGACCCTCCTCGCAAAGGTCTTTCCGATGACGTTATAAAGGCTATCGCGGATATGTCCCCCGACAAAGTTGTGATGATATCCTGCAACAGCGCCACAGCCGCTCGCGATTCCAAAAAGCTCAACGAAGCAGGCTTTGCTCCGCAAAAAATGCAGGCTGTCGATATGTTCCCCAGAACAGGCCATGTAGAATGTGTAGTGGGATTCACACGAAAATAAGTTCTTATACTTTGTTATTCAATCGTAAAAATTTTGTCATTGATATAGTTTGAACCATGCTACAAAGGTTCTCAACCAAAAACCAAACCGTTATTGTCGGCGCTATTGCGGCAGGAGCAAGCCCCTGCCATACACATTTATTGTAGAGCACGGGCGACCTATGGTCGCCCGTTTCCCATCGCTCAGCTCAGTTTTACAAAGAAAAAGACACGCAAATGCGTGTCTAATAGTAGCTTCAGACTCCCAAGTTCAAACAGACTCCGACATATCGATATCGACACGGCAGTCGCATAGCATTTTTGTGCGCAAAGCACCGCTTCGCTTCAAAAACACTTGCTTTATGCCTTTTGCTTCGTGAAAACAACACTCAGTTGTTTTCGCTCGCAAACTAACCAACTGAGCTTAGTTCAGTTTTGCAAAGCACATGACTGCAACAAGGAGATGGCTTAAATCGAGCTTTGAGGGAAAAAGAAAAAGACACGCAAATGCGTGTCTAATAGTAGCTTCAGACTCCCAAGTTCAAACAGACTCCGACATATCGATATCGACACGGCAGTCGCATAGCATTTTTGTGCGCAAAGCACCGCTTCGCTTCAAAAACACTTGCTTTATGCCTTTTGCTTCGTGAAAACAACACTCAGTTGTTTTCGCTCGCAAACTAACCAACTG
>CAZERM010000073.1:0-6672 GCA_964514555.1 uncultured Lachnospiraceae bacterium
CTGTTATCTTACTGATGTCAATGTCAATATCTGTTTTAGCTTTAGACAACAACGCCGGCGACATACATGTTGCTTGCTTTAATGATGCATCTAAACTCAGTGGATTGGTTGCTGATGAAGACATAATCTATGATTATTCTTTATCTTATAATATTACCAAAGATAGCTTACATATCAGCGGTACTATCAAAGGCAAAGATCTTCTTATTGATGCGAGATTAGAGACAATAAGTTACAATAGTGATGTATTGGCATTTTTTGGTGGAGATGACTGCCAAAATTATGAAGTTTTAACAACACACATTATACAGCGTGATTCGTTATCTTCATTTTTTGAAAATTATTTAAATGATTCTTGCACAGATATCATTAAGATCTATCTCAAAGATAAAGATTCAAACGAATTTATTATTATTGAGATATCCTTGGATAATAATTTTGTTGCAAGATATGCATTTATAGACACCCTTGTTTTTGACTCGGAAAAAATAAACAGATCTTTGTTTTGGTTCACCGAATATTTGTACTTTTACGATGAAGTCGAGGAAAATGACGGTATAGAACCTTTAGCCGCAAAACGTTACATAGAGTTTAAACGTTATATGGATTTTGAAAAAGAAAAATACAAGTTTGTTTTAACGATCGATTTTTGCTATACTCCTAAAATAGATTTATCTAAAAACGGTAGCGGTTATGTAGAATATTATTTCACCGTATTGGAATCATCTGTATATTATTCAAAGGACGGTGGTGAAACTTATAAAAAAATATCTGGCAATCAAAGCGAAGTAAAACTCAAGGATCTTAATATTACGGTTGCGGCTTGTCCGAATATAAGATTCACATCTCAAACACCGATCAGAAGCGGCTTAGGAGATGTTGCTGTCGGATTCAAGACATATACAGATGACGTTACTGCTGCAAAATATTTAAATCCCACTACATTGTATGGGTATATGGACGATTACACTGTAGATTTGACCACACGCAATACAGCTAAAACAGGTGTAAAAACCACAGAATCAGGTACACTTCCTTCGGGATATGCTTTATATAAAGAAGGAGATACATATGGAATTTCTTTGACTTTCGAGGATGCCGTTGGTGCAGAAACAAGTGGAACATTTTTGATCATATTTGATTATTATATAGATTTCCCATACAATCCATCAACAAGCTTTCCCGATTCAAGATTGCCTTCCACTAATATAACAATTTCTTAAAAATACATACCCAAACGCTAAAATATTTAAAATATAAACACAAGGAGGTTTTTTATGAAAAACACATTAAAAAATTTAAAAAACAAAAAAGTCATATCTATCTTATTAGCTTCTGTTTTGGTTTTCTGTTCTTTGTTCTGCATTTTTGCATTTACACAAAATAATGATAACACCGATAATATACAAATAATCTATAAAAGAACTAATATATCCACAATGTATGGAACAACCGAAGATCAAGTTGTTAAAGATTTTGATATAAAATACGAAATAATAGATGCCGAACATATAAATGTATCCGGCAGCATCGAAGGCAAACCTTTCTCTGTAACATCCGAATTCATATCTTCCCATCCCATGGATACATTGTATTTGGAAACTCCTTCTCTCAATAGAAAAAATTTTTATGACACAAATTTCAAGACACTCTATTATAAGCCCGAAAAAACCGGCGGCGATTTTGAAATAAGAAGAGTTACTTTGAGCGATATAGCATCTATTGTTGATAGGTCGGATACGGTATACGGAGATATCGATAACAATAAATACAAAAATATTTTGGAAATAAGCATGAAGCCCGGTAACGGTGCCGAAGGTATTATATATATCTTCATCTTCTTGGATAAAGACATTGTAGGACCTTACTTGGACAATAATGGTGTTTTTATTTCCGAAGAAGTACATGATTATTTCTTGTGGGAATTAGAAATAGCCGCTCCTTTCTGTAATTCATTGACAGGCGAAATCAAAGAAGAATATAGAGACATAATCAATAGAAATAGAAACATAACTAACTGAACATTGGAAATTTTTGCATAAACCAACAAGACCCCGACAAGCTTTACGGCCTGTCGGGGTCATCTTTATTTCGGTATCACGAGAACGCACGCTTCCGTGCTGTCTTTGGAAATACCATTGAGAGAGGCTAGCTTTTCCACAGTAGTGTTGTATTTTTTGGCAACGCTCCAAAGATCATCGCCTTTTATCGGATAATAGAGCACTACATTCGATTTTGCGCGCTGAGTGATGGGTCTGTCGGCAAATATCGTGCAATTTTTAAGCACATCAGCTTCTTTTTCGCCGAAGATGGCGATGTTCACCGTTATCTCCGCATCAAAAAACATCTTCCCGTCCAAAACACGTGCCATTGTGCCGCTCACGCAAGTTTTTGCTTCGTATGCGAAAAGTTCCGCATATTTGCCGATGTCCGCCTCCGCTTTAAACGGCAAAGTGAAAGTTCTTCCCGAAAAAGCTCCCGCTTCGCTCTGTATTATAACGGAGAAGTCGATATTTCCCGAAACCGCCGTTTTGGAGCCGAATTTTGCCACGGAGATTACCTCTGCGCTTGCCGCGGCGCAAACAACACGCGTAAATTCCGTGTCGTCATACTGCACGCTGTCGTTGAAAGAGAAGTTGAAAGCTTTTGCGGCATCCGCCGTGCGATAATGCACAGTCTCTTTTTCGTTTGAGTTTTCGAAATCGAGCGAGTACATATCCGTAGTTATCTCACATTCACTCTTTTGGAATATGCGAAGGTATGCACTGTAATCGAAATCGACTTCAACTGTTTTCGTGTCGCCCAGCTCATCCGCCTGTGGTCTGTATGATATGTTTGCAATATCGATATCGCAAAAGGCAAAGGCGCCATCTTTTACGCCGTCCGCTTCCGCACCGCCTGAAATCGGTATCTCTCGCTCAAATGACACATATTCTTTTGCGCCGTCCGCGCTTCTCGCTTCGTACATGATGGAGGCGATGAGTGCGCCGTTGTAGTTGACGTTGCCGTCCGTTATCTTTATATCATTCACAGAGGGAGAAAGCGTTACAAAAACTATATCCGATATCTGCGGCATACCCGGTTCTAGCTCTATATCCTCGCTCACGGGGACGTTTTTCTCCTGCGCCTTTATCTCCTGCATAAATTCCGTGTCATGCTTTTTATATTGGAGCGCTTTTGCACCCTCCGCGCTCATCTTTCCGCTTATGATGGGTTGAACGCTTGCCATATCGCAAAGCGTTATATGTGTTATAAGTCTTGTTTTAACGGCAAGCTTGCGAGGACCCGAAAGGCGGCAGTTCACCGCATCGGTATATGTATCCGTATCAACAACGGAGAGTGCATCCCTCTCGGGTAACGCGACAGACCCTGAATAATCAGTATCGAACGTGGCGTTTTTTATCTCGCCGTCGCTCGTTGCATAGATGATGCTGAAAAAGAGCTTGCCGTCGTATTCGAGAGTATCGTTGCCGCAATATTTCTCGGGGGATTCCACCCTTGCGCTAACGCGCAAAAGGCGCGTGATATCTGGCAGATAATCCGGCAAAGCGTACTCTGCGCCGACTTCTTTTGTGTCCGTCTTTTTTATCGGCTTTGTCATGATGCAATTAGTTTTTTCACCTTGTGTAAGCATTTTTGTTCCTTCTTTCAATTTTTTCTTTGATAAAAGAATATGATACTCTGCTTGGTTTTATTACTTTACATTCAAAATGAGTGGTCAGATATATGCTCCGCTATCTCGCAGAGCGCCGCTTTTTCTATGCGTGAAACGTATGAGCGCGATATTCCGAGCCGCTCCGCCACTTCCCTTTGCGTCAGTGCATCGTTGCCGAAAAGCCCATATCGTAGCGATATCACCTGCCTTGCGCGGCTGTCGAGCCTTTCGAGTATGACTCGCTTTGCGGAAGCGGAGCGCAGAGCTATATCAAGGTCATCCGCTATCGTGTCCTCAACACTTATTATATCGCTGTAAGTGAGGGGATTTCCCTCTTTATCCGTGTCTATCGTTTCGTTGAGCGATATCTCAAGCGCCGTTTTCTTTTGCGAGCGGAAATACATAAGTATCTCGTTTTGCAAACATTTGCCTGCGTATGTTGCAAAGCGTGCGCCGTTATCGGGGTCGAATGAATCTATCGCTTTTATAAGACCGATCGTGCCTATCGAGATAAGATCCTCCTGGTTTTGGTTCGATGTGTAATATTTTTTCACGATGTGCGCCACGAGCCGCAGATTGTGCTCTATAAGCTTTTCGCGCGCTTTTTTATCTCCCGAGCGCATCTTGCGAAAATATTCCGCTTCCTCTTTCGGCGCAAGCGGCGGCGGAAACGATTGCGAATAGGACACCTTCAAAAACAGATATAAAAAATTATTCATCAAAAATGAAACAAAACCGAACATATAAGCCTCCGTATCGTGTTTTTTAAACATTATATTCACGAAGGCTTGTATTTTTTCGCGCAAAAAGTAACTTTTTGCGCTTGTAAACTTTTCTTTATCTAAAAGAAAAGCCCTTCTCTTTACCCGCTCTGAGAGCCTCCGCAAGGATTTGAACCTTAGCCCACGCACACAATATGCGTGGAACCTCGCCGATGCCACTCGATATCGGACTCGAACTTTTAGCTGATGGCTTTTATTTGTTGAAATGAATTCTATCAACACCATAATTTCGGTTCAAATACACATTTATTTGTATTACCATCGTAGGGGCGACCTGTGGTCGCCCCTGTCCCATCGCAATAATTTTGCGAGGGTTTCGCCCCTTGGGAAGCCGCATTTAATGCTGTTCGAGTTTTCGATACGATTCTACAAAGCGATAAAACTGCAAGGTTTTCTGCTTCTTTTGCAAGCTTTTATTGCAGATTAAGAAAAGCTTATATAATTTATGCAAAGCAAAAACGGGCGACCCGTAGTCGCCCTTACGTGCATCTAATAAAAAAGTTAAGTTGAGCTTTTCCAAAAAGGTTGGAGCTGTCTGCCTGCGAAAGCGGAGACCATTGTCGCTTTCAGCTCGCCGAAATCGCAAACGAGCGAATTGGGCTTTTTCTCCGTATCATCCTGATACATCGGTACGAAAAATACATTTTTCCTCGAAGACAGCTTCGCTATATTTTGCAGGTTCGCCGAAAGTGCATCGTTACTCGCAAGCGCAATGACAACAGGCTTCCCGGAGCGTAGTTGTGCTTTTGCCGCCATGGTTACGGGCGTATCCGTTATGCCGTTTGCAAGCTTTGCAAGCGTATTCCCCGTGCATGGGGCTATAACCAGCATATCAAGGCTGTCCTTGGGACCTATCGGCTCCGCTTCTACTATCGTGTGGATAACTTTTCTTTTGCAGATGCCCTCCGTGCTTGCTATAACATCGCTCGCCTTGGCAAAGCGTGTGTCCGTGGAATAAACAGCCTCGCTCATTATCGGCTGTATATCATTCCCCTCGCAAGCAAGCTCCGACATCACTTTTAATGACTTTGAAATGGTGCAGAACGAGCCGCACAATGCATATCCTATCATTTTTCCTCCTCTATCATATCTCTTATTATCTCAAATATTATCTTGCCTGCCGTCTTAGGTTCCTCTTTTCCGGGTAGCGAAGGCGCAAGGCGAACGCGCACACCGAGTTTTTGCGCGCAGTCCATATCGATTCCGTATGGTGCGGAGGCAAGCTCGATAATTACCGCTTCTGCGTTCACAAGCAAAAGCTCTTGCTCACCGATAACTCTGCTCGGCACTGTATTAAATATGCAGTCAAACTCGCCGATATGTTCGCAAAGTGTGGAAATTTCTCTTGCGCGGCAAAAAAATGCTTTTGCCCATGCCCTATCCTTTGCGCTCCTTGCAAAAACGGTAACATCTGCTCCGAGCGAAATGAGCGTTTTCGCCAGCACTTTTCCGACCTTGCCAAAGCCCGTGATTCCTATCTTCATGCCGCAAACAGCACTTTTTGTCTCCTCTATGACGATCTTCACCGCACCCTCTGCCGTAGGCACGGCATTAAGTATGGCAAACTCCTCTCGCTTGTAATAATCCGCCGTGCGCGCGTGCGCCAAGAGCTTCTCGATCATCATTCCGCCGAATATATAGGCGCCATCCTCTGCTGCCGCCAAGACTTTAAAAAGTGGTATCGGCTCATTTGAAAGCGGCGCGGCTATGTTTTCTCCGTCGCGACTGAACGGCACGGGCAAAACGATATATTTCGCATTTTTCAAGGCTTTTTCTATGTCGTTTTCAATATTCAAGCCCATGTTTGCTCCGCTAAAACCGCAAACAGATACTTCAAATCCCTCTTTTTCAAATGCTCTCGCGGCAAAAAGCATTCGCTCGTCGCCGCCTATAAAAGTTATCTTGTTTTTCGTGGTACATCCCTCCCTCGCTCCTTACTTTGGGCGTGTCTCCCGTATAATAATATGCGTAAAAAAACAAAACGTCAAAAATCATGCAAAATAAACAAAAAAATAATTTTACCATTTTAAGACGATGTTCGGCAAAAAATCCCGAAAAGCCTTTTTACCAAAGGGTTTTAAGGTTTAGTTAAAAAATTCTAAAGGTTTTTGTTTTGCTAAAACCGCTTGACAAACCATGCGATATTAAATATAATAGATAGTATAAGTTATTATGCGAAGATGTAAGATCGGAGCATACTCCATGCGTTTTGCAGCGCGCAGGGAAAATCCACAC
>CAZERM010000074.1:0-6636 GCA_964514555.1 uncultured Lachnospiraceae bacterium
GTACGAGGTTTTAAATGTATATTATTTTATCTATCTTACTGTTCGGAATATTGATATTCATTCACGAACTCGGACATTATATCACGGCGAGAATGTTCAATGTTGCGATAACCGAATTTTCTATAGGAATGGGTCCTAAACTCATTTCGAAAACTTCAAAGAAGACAGGTATTGCTTACTCCATAAGACTTTTGCCTATAGGTGGATATGTCAGTATGGTAGGGGAGGATGAGGAAAGCGACAATGAAAATGCTTTTCACAAAAAACCCATTTGGCAGAGAATAATAGTTGCCGCGGCAGGTTCTGTTTCGAATATTATTCTCGGTTTCTTGGTTATGTTTATAATCATGGCTACTATGCCCACTTTGGGAACTGTTCAAGTTTCAGGTTTTCCCGAAGGAGCTACATCCATCGAACAGATACAAGAAAACGACATTATAAAAGAGATAGATGGACATAATGTGCATATTCTTGGCGAACTCAGCTATTTTATAAGCAGATATGGCGAAAAACCTGTTGATGTAACTGTTATAAGAAACGGCAAAAAAACAATATTGAACAATGTAGCTTTCCCTACAACTACTATTTCGGGAGTTGTGTTCGGATTGCGAGATTTTAATGTGTATCCCGCAGATAAAAACATTGGAACTGTAATAAAAAACGGCTTTTATCAGTCCATATTATCCATAAGGAGCGTAGTGGATTCTTTGCACGATCTATTTACGCGAAAATATGGCATAGATGATATGTCCGGTCCTGTTGGAGTAGTCCAAGTTATTTCGACTTCCGCAAAGACCAGTGGATATCAGTTGTGGAATATATTTGCTTTGCTTGCAATGAATTTGGGCATCATGAATTTGCTTCCGATTCCTGCTTTGGACGGCGGAAGAATATTTATGCTGTTCATAGAATTGATAATAAGACGACCTGTAAATAAAAAAGTTGAAGGATATATAAATCTAGTGGGAATGCTCATCCTTTTTGGATTTATGGCGTTTATCACAGTCAAGGATATATCCGGACTTATAAAGAAGTGATAAAATGAATTATAACGATATAAGAAGAAAAACAAAAAAGCTCAAAGTGGGAAACGTGTTTATAGGCGGAGATTCTAAAATATCTATCCAGTCTATGACAAATACAGATTCTCATGATGCAGATGCAACTTTTGCTCAAATATCAGCGCTTGAAAGAGCAGGGGCTGATATAGTTCGTATGGCATTGCCTGACATTGAGGCAGCAAAGACTATTACCGAACTCAAAGATCGCGGCGTAAAAATACCGCTTGTTGCCGATATACATTTTGACTATAAGATCGCTTTGGCGGCGGCAGAAGCAGGTGTTGACAAGATAAGAATAAACCCTGGCAATATCGGTTCAGATGCCAAAGTTAAAGAAGTTGCCGATATATGCAGAGTTAAAAATATACCTATTCGTATAGGTGTAAACTCCGGTTCTCTTGAACCTCATATTTTGAAAAAATATGGCGCTCCTACGCCTGAGGCTTTGGCTGAAAGCGCACTTTATCACGCAAGTCTCTTGGAGAAGTTTGATTTTAATGACATTGTGATATCAATAAAATCAAGCCATGTTGCTGAAATGAAAAAGTCGGCACAGATAGTTGCCGAAAAGTGCGATTATCCGTTGCATATAGGCGTAACTGAATCCGGCAGAGGCGAAAGCGGACTTATAAAATCCGCGGCAGGTATCGGAGCTTTGCTTCTTTCTGGTATAGGCGATACTTTGCGTATTTCATTGACAGATGACCCTGTTAAAGAGATATATTATGCAAAAAAATTGCTCCGTGCTTTGGAACTTACCGATGAAAATTATATCAATGTAATCTCTTGTCCGACTTGCGGACGCACGAGAATAGACCTTATCAAAATTTGTGAAGAGATAGAAAAGAGACTACCCGAACTCGGTGAACCGTCAAGAAAACTTACTGTTGCCGTTATGGGTTGTGCTGTAAACGGACCCGGTGAAGCAAGAGAAGCTGATATCGGAGTAGCAGGCGGAGACCACGAAGCGTTGATCTTCTCTCATGGTAGGATAATACGCAAGATCTCAGAAGAATCTATCATTGATGAACTTTTTGATGAGATCAAAAAAATAATATAATAAGGAAGGATAAATAAAAATGGAAATAAAAAAGACGCTTTCAGCAGCTTTTCCAAGATGTCGTTTTGGTTCTGATACGCAAGAGATTGCAAATGTCGGAACTTTGGCAGGCAATTTAAGAGTTGCTAAAATTGAAAGAGCAGTGGAAGCTGACATAACATTTCCGTTCATTGTTCCTTACAGAAAAATATTTATCGCCGAAAGAGAAATCATGAAGGCGTATATGTTAAATTACGCTAAGATATATCCTAAATATGATAGCGCTCTTTTTAACGATTACGCTATAAAGGAAGTAATTTACGAGGCACAAAAGACTGATGCGGTATCAAGAAGCTTTTTGCAAAAAGCGACATTTGACAGAACAGATGACAAGATAACCATACATTTAAATGTTGGCGAAGGGGCTGTCGATTTTGTAAAATGCGCTCAAGTCGGCAAAAAGATATCTGCTATAATACTTAGTGAATATGGTATAAAATGCGATGTGGATTTTACACAGTCCGATACAGCCGATATTGAATTTGATGAAAATATTCAAAGACAGATAAATGCGGCATACAATAGGACTTTTGCCGATTCGGAAGTTCCGCCCACTAAAAAAGATATAAAAACGGCGATGACGACCGGTGTTGCAACAAAAGCAGTTGCGAACGATTCATTGTCTTCTTCCAAGATAATGAAAACGACTCTTTTGAATGAAGTTAGAAATGCATATATTGATAAAGACGGATTTTTACATTCGGGTTATATGGTATTTGACATTTCAGCGCCGCAGACTATCTACGGCAGAAGCTTCGCTATAACTCCTATGACTATAGCGAGTTTGATAAAGCCGTTGAATCATATTACAGTTGTCGGAGAGATATTCGGGATAAATCTCCGAGAGATGAGAAAAAAAGGAACTTATTCCATATCTTTCAGTATAACCGACAGAAACGGTTCTGTTACAGTTAAGAAGATGATCTCTTCCGACAGAGGAGAAGAAGAATTTCTTAATTTGAAAGACGGCATGATATTGGCGATAGATGGTAAATTTTCATTTGATGAATTTGAAAATGAAAATATACTAACTCCATTTTCCATGATGTTGGTAAAGAAAGTCGAACGTCAAGATAATGCTCCTGAGAAACGTGTTGAACTTCATTTGCATACAAATATGTCGATGATGGACGCAACTATTGCGCCCGATGTTGCTGTTAAAACGGCAGCGAAGTTTGGACACAGAGCTATCGGTATCACAGACCATGCCAATGTACAGGGATATCAAAAAGCTATGCTTGCCGCAGAAAAAACAGGAATGAAAGTTCTTTACGGTGTGGAAGCATATTTTGTTGATGATACAGCAAAAGCGATATATGGCGATGATGAAATCAGTTTTGATGATGAATTTGTTGTATTCGATATTGAAACAACGGGCCTTTCGCCTCTTAGCTGTAAAATAACCGAAATAGGTGCGGTTCTTGTTAAAAATGATATTGTTATCGACAGATTTCAAACATTTGTTGACCCTGAGATGTCCATTCCTGCGGAGATCGTAAAACTCACGGGAATTACGGATGACATGGTAAAAGGTGCGCCGAAAGATAGGGAAGCAGTAGCTGAATTTTTGAAATTCATCGGCGACCGAATGGTCATTGCACATAATGCATCATTCGACATGAGCTTTATCAGAAAAGTTGCTCAAGATAACAATATGTTATTTAACAACTCATATCTTGATACTGTTTCCATGTCAAGATTTACAAATCCCGATCTGAAAAAGCATAAGCTTAATATAATTGCCGACTATTTCAATATCGGAGAATTTAATCACCATAGAGCTAGCGATGATGCTGAGATGTGTTCGAAGATATTTTATCGAATGGTGGATAAGCTCAAGGGCGAAGGTATATATACCCCGTCTCAGATGTCGCTTGCCATGAATAAGAATACAGATCCTCTTTCGCTGAAAACATATCATATAATTCTTTATGCACAAAATGCAACAGGTCTTAAAAATCTTTATAAGATAATATCTCACGGCTATTTAGATTATTTCAAAAGAGTTCCGCGTGTGCCCAGAACTGTATTAGAAGCACACCGAGAGGGAATTTTGATAAGTTCCGCGTGTGAAGCAGGTCAGCTTTATACAGCGGTACTTGAAAATAAACCCTGGGATGATTTGTTGACACTTGCTGATTTTTATGATTATCTTGAAATACAGCCGTTGTGCAATAACTCGTTTCTCATAGAGAACGGAACCGTTGCCGATGAAGATGCATTAAAAGAGATAAATAAAAAGATAATAAAATTGGGAGATGAGCTTGGAAAACCTGTAGTTGCAACTTGCGATGCTCACTTCTTAAATTATGAAGATGAAATATATCGAAAAGTTTTGCTTGCAGGTCAAAAATATTCCGATGCAGACAGGGATATTCACTTGTATTTTCGTAATACAGAAGAGATGCTTGCTGAATTTGAATATTTGGGAAAAGAAAAAGCTTATGAAGTAGTAGTAACAAATACAAATAAGATAGCAGATATGATATCCGATGATATCAGACCGTTTCCAAAAGGAACATTTACTCCGAATATGGAAGGCGCGGAAGAAGATCTTAACAGAATGTGCTATGAAAAAGCTCATAAGATGTATGGTGATCCGTTGCCTGAAATTGTAGAAACACGTCTTTCCAAAGAATTGACATCCATTATAAAAAACGGTTTTGCCGTTCTTTATATGATTGCCCAAAAGCTTGTTAAATTCAGTGAAGATAACGGTTATTTGGTAGGTTCGCGTGGTTCGGTAGGTTCATCCTTTGTTGCTTCGATGGCAGGCATTTCGGAAGTAAATCCTTTGCCGCCGCACTACTATTGCCCGAAATGTAATTTCTCTGAATTTTTCACCGACGGTTCTGTCGGTTCGGGCTTTGACTTGCCCGACAAAGATTGTCCTCATTGCGGAACAAAAATGATAAATGACGGGCACGATATCCCGTTTGAAACATTCCTTGGATTTTACGGTGATAAATCTCCTGATATCGACCTTAACTTCTCAGGCGATGTTCAAGGTAAAGTTCACAAATATACCGAAGATCTTTTTGGTGCAGAAAACGTATTCAGAGCAGGAACGATAGGTACTCTCGCTGATAAGACCGCATATGGTTTTGTCGTTAAATACATGGAAGACAAGGGAATAAGCGTAAATAAATCCGAGATAAATCGTGTAATCGCAGGTTGTGTTGGTGTTAAACGTACAACAGGTCAGCATCCCGGAGGAATAGTTGTTGTTCCGAAAGAATATGAGATATATGACTTTTGTCCTGTTCAGCATCCTGCCGATGACCCGACATCTGATATAGTTACAACTCATTTCACTTTTGAATATTTGCATGATACGTTGCTCAAGCTTGATGAACTTGGACACGATATTCCGACCAAGTATAAATTGATAGAACGTTTTTCTGATACGAGTGTTCTCGATGTTCCGATGAATGACCCCGATACATATAAAATGTTCTATTCGACAGAGATATTGGGTTGTGATCTTTCTCCTGTTGGGATAAAGCTCGGAACATTGGGTATTCCTGAATTTGGTACGAAGTTTGTAATGCAGATGCTTGAAGATACAAAACCTAAAAACTTTGCCGATCTTCTGCAGATATCAGGACTTTCGCACGGTACAGACGTTTGGCTCGGAAACGCAAGTGAGCTTATTGCTAACGGAACGTGTACGATTTCTAGCGTTATTGGTACTCGTGATGATATTATGCTTGCGCTTATTCGTTACGGTGTTGAAAAAAGCCATGCATTCAAAATCATGGAAATGGTTCGAAAGGGAAAGGGCTTGACTCCTGAATTCGAAGCTGAAATGAGAGCATCGAATGTTCCTGATTGGTATATTGCATCTTGCAAAAAAATCAAATATATGTTTCCAAAAGCTCATGCTGCCGCATATGTAATGAGTGCGATTCGTATTGGTTGGTATAAAGTTCATATGCCGCTTGCATTTTATGCAGGTTATTGGAGTGCAGCTCCCGGTGGCTTTGATGGTGAGTTGGCAACAAGAGGAAAAGAAGCTATTTTGCAAGTTCTCAATGATATAAAGAATAAAGGTAAAGAGGCAACGCAAAAAGATAACGAAACATATTCATCTATGTTGATGGCATATGAATTTCTTGCTCGCGGATATAAATTCTTGCCCGTTAATATCTACAAATCGGATTCAAAATACTACTTGCCCGAAGACGGCAAGATCCGTTTGCCGTTTTCCTCTCTCCCGGGACTTGGTGAAGCTGCGGCGCAGAGCATAGTGGAATCCCGTTCCGATGGAGAATATTTCTCAATAGAGGACTTGCGCGAACGAACAGGTATTTCAAAATCCGTAATTGAAATATTGCAGAATAACGGTGCGCTCGACGGATTGTCTGAAACGAGCCAGATTTCGCTTTTTTAAAAATAAACAAATAAAATTGTGTCTTTTTTAGAAAAATAAATAAAAAGTATTGTAAAAATGCTTTTTTAATGGTATACTTATCC
>CAZERM010000075.1:0-6631 GCA_964514555.1 uncultured Lachnospiraceae bacterium
TGTTTTGAGGTTACACCGCATTTTCTAAAATACTTCCTTATTCACCCGGAGCAATCACTCGCAATATTGTTTTTTGTGATCAAATTATAGCAGACAAAACACGCAAAGTCAATTTGCAAGGCATTTAAGAAATTCTTTAGATTTTATTAAAGCAAGGGCGCAAGCACTTGTGAAATATATTTTTTCGTGATAAAATGAAGTATAGTCAAATTGTTTTGACGTTATTGACAATTACCTTACAAGGTTGTATAATAAAAGAACAATTTACACTTAACGGTAAAAAGAAAGGGCGGATATATTTATGGATCATTTCAAGCTCGTTTCCTCGTTTGAGCCGATGGGCGACCAGCCCGAAGCGATAAAGGCGCTTACGGAGGGAGTTTTGCGAGGGGACAAAAAGCAGAGCCTCGTCGGTGTTACAGGCTCGGGCAAGACCTTCACTATGGCTAATATAATAGCGAATTGCAACAAGCCAACGCTTGTGCTTTCGCACAACAAAACGCTTGCCGCCCAGCTTTGCTCCGAATTTAGAGAATTTTTCCCTGAAAATGCGGTGGAATATTTCGTTTCGTATTATGATTATTATCAGCCCGAGGCATATATTCCCGGCAAGGACCAATATATCGAAAAAGACTC
Organism: uncultured Lachnospiraceae bacterium; assembly: GCA_964514555.1. GTDB lineage: Bacteria > Bacillota > Clostridia > Oscillospirales > CAG-272 > UMGS731. The sequence goes on from CAZERM010000075.1 coordinate 637, forward strand.
CGCCGTCAATGACGAGATAGACCGTTTGCGCCACAGCGCCACGAGCGCACTTTTCGAAAGGCGAGATGTCATAATCGTTGCGAGCGTTTCTTGCATATATACCCTCGGCGACCCCGAGGAATACAAGAGCCTCGTTACGGCATTGCGCCCCGGTATGTATTGCCCACGCAACGAGCTTTTGAGAAAATTTGTCTCTATCAATTACGAGCGCAACGATATGGCTCTTTCACGAGACCATTTCCGTGTGCGTGGCGACACCGTGGAGATAATGCCTGCTTCCTCAGATAAGGCGATACGCATAGAATTTTTCGATGATGAGATAGACAGGATAACGGAGATAGACACGGTAACGGGCGAGGTCGTCCGCGCTCTCTCTTATGTGGCGATATATCCTGCTTCGCATTACGCGACGAGCGACGAGCGCAGGGAAGCCGCACTTAAAGAGATAGAGGACGAGATGATAGATCGTGTCAAATTCTTCGAAAGCGAGGGCAAGCTCATCGAGGCGCAGCGCATATCGGAGCGCACAAGATACGACCTGGAGATGCTCCGCGAAGTCGGTTTTTGTTCGGGCGTTGAAAACTATTCCCGTGTGCTTGCAGGGCGAGAGGCAGGTTCTACACCGTATACTTTGCTCGATTATTTCCCCGATGATTTTCTGTTGTTTATCGATGAATCACACGTAACCATTCCGCAGGTGCGCGGTATGAGCGGCGGCGACAGGGCGAGAAAACAAAATCTTGTCGATTACGGTTTCCGTTTGCCGTCCGCATATGACAACAGACCTTTGCGCTTTAAAGAATTTGAAAGCAAGATAAACCAGGCAATATTCGTTTCCGCGACACCGGGCGGATATGAAAAACAAAATTCGACACAGCTAGTGGAGCAGGTCATTCGCCCCACGGGACTTTTAGACCCGATAGTAGAGGTTCGCCCCATAAAAGGTCAGATAGACGACCTTATCGGCGAGATAAAGAAGCGCACGGCGAAAAACGAGCGTGTGCTCGTAACGACGCTCACTCGAAAGATGGCGGAGGATCTTTCGGAATACCTCGAAATGAACCTTATAAAGATAAGGTATATCCACTATAATATAGATACGATAGAGCGCCAAGAGCTTATACGCGACTTAAGACTCGGCGTGTTCGATGTTCTCGTCGGCATCAACCTTTTGCGCGAGGGACTTGACATACCCGAAGTATCGCTCGTTGCCATATTGGATGCAGACAAAGAGGGCTTTTTGCGCTCCGAGATGTCGCTCGTGCAGACGATAGGCAGAGCGGCGAGAAACGAAAACGGCACCGTCATCATGTATGCCGATAAGATAACGGATTCCATGCACCGTGCCATCAGCGAAACGAACCGCCGTCGCGCTATACAGGATAAATATAATAAAGAGCATGGTATAACACCCAAGACCATCATAAAAGAGGTTCGCGATGTTATCGATATGTCCTCCAAAGAGGACCTTAGCAAAGCGAAAGAGAAAAAGCTTTCGCCCAAGCAAAAAGAAGCGCTCAAAGAGCGCCTTACAAAAGAGATGCGCGAAGCCGCAGCAAGGTTGGATTTCGAACGCGCCGCATTCCTGCGCGACAGCATAGCAAAGATAAAATGAACCGCAATTTTTCAAGCAAACGAAAAGATAAGGAAATAAAATTATGGCTTCAAAATATTTACACATAAAAGGTGCAAGAGAGCATAACCTGAAAAATGTTGAACTCAGCATACCGAGGGATTCGTTCGTTGTTTTCACGGGACTTTCCGGTTCGGGCAAAAGCTCGCTTGCGTTCGATACGATATACGCGGAGGGACACAGAAGATTTGTCGAATCCCTTTCGTCATATGCGCGAATGTTCATCGGTCAGATGGATAAGCCCGATATAGATTTTATAGAGGGACTTTCTCCTGCCATATCGATAGACCAGAAAACGACTTCACGCAACCCTCGCTCCACTGTCGGCACGGTAACGGAGATATATGATTATCTTCGTTTGCTCTATGCGCGCATCGGTGTGCCTCATTGCCCGATATGCGGCAAAGAGATACGCATGACGACAACGGATGCGATAATAGATAATATCCTCGAAATAGCGGAGGGCACGAAATTTATGATAGCCGCGCCCATCGTTTGCGGCAAAAAAGGTATGCACGAAAAAACATTCGAAAGCATACGCAAAAACGGCTATTCCCGTGTGCGAGTTGACGGCGAGATATACACCCTTGAGGAAGTACCTGCGCTCGAAAAGAACAAAAAGCACAATATCGATGTCATCGTGGACAGACTCGTCATGCGCGAAAACATTCGCTCGCGCCTTGCGGATTCGGTCGAGACGGCACTCAAGCTTTCCGACGGACTTATAAATATGATCCCCATGGATGGCGGAGAAGAACTTCATTTTTCGCAAAAATATGCGTGTGAGGAACACGGCATAAGCATCGGAGAGCTTTCACCGAGACTTTTCTCGTTTAACGCTCCGTTCGGCGCCTGCCCCAAATGTGCGGGTCTTGGCGAACTTCAAAACCTTTCCCCCGAGAAGATAATCCCGGACCGCTCTCTTTCTTTGCGTGGCGGAGCGATAGTTGTAAACGGCTTCAAATCCGTCTATGAGGAGAGTTGGTACGGTCCTCTTTACGAGGCTGTGGGCGAAGATTACGGCTTTACGATAGACACGCCCATCTGCGAATATTCGGACGAAGCGTTCGATGCGCTCATGTACGGTGCAGGCGGCAAAACATATTACGTTACGCGCGTTTTTGACGGCAAAGTCAAATCGGGAGATGTGGAATGGCTCGGTCTTATCCGCATGATAGAACAGCGTCGAGCTATGACGAACAGTGATTATTACAACGATTTTATGGATTTCACGCCTTGCCCCGAATGCGGCGGCAGACGTTTGCGCCCCGATGTGCTCGCAGTTACCGTAGGCGGCAAGAATATACATGAATTTTGCTCCATGAATATAACGGCGGCGCTCGATTTCGTGAACGAGCTGAAACTCAATAAGACGGAAGAGCAGATCTCTCGCGAGATCATCAAAGAGATACGTGCAAGGCTCAATTTTCTTGTAAGCGTCGGTTTGGATTATCTCACGCTTTCGCGCAAAGCGGCAACTCTTTCGGGCGGTGAGGCACAGCGCATACGCCTTGCAACACAGATAGGATCTGCGCTCGTCGGCGTGCTCTATATCCTCGATGAACCGAGCATAGGACTTCACCAGCGCGACAACGGCAAGCTTATAAACACGCTCAAAAAGCTTCGCGATGCGGGAAACAGCCTTATCGTGGTCGAGCATGACGAAGAAACGATGCTTGCTTCCGATTATATCGTTGATATGGGACCGGGCGCAGGCATAAACGGCGGCAATGTCGTTGCCGCAGGCACACCCGAGGAGATAATGGCAAACGAAGATTCGCTCACGGGCAAATACCTTTCACATAAGCTTGAAATAGAGATACCGAAAACTCGCCGCAAGGGCAATGGTCATTTCCTTACGGTAGAGGGCGCAAAAGAGAACAACCTCAAAAACGTAACGGTATCATTCCCATTGGGCACGTTCATTTGCGTTACGGGTGTTTCCGGTTCGGGAAAAAGCTCGCTTGTAAACTCCGTACTTTTGAGAACGCTCCAGCGTGAACTTAACCGCGCAGGCGTAACAAGGGGCAAATGCGACCGCATAGTGGGCATAGAGAACCTTGATAAAGTTATTGCGATAGACCAAAGCCCCATCGGCAGAACGCCGCGCTCCAACCCTGCGACATATACGGGACTTTTCAACGATATACGCGAGCTTTTCGCCATGACTAAGGATGCAAAGGCGCGCGGCTATACGGCAGGTCGCTTCTCCTTTAATGTGAAAGGCGGCAGATGCGAAGCGTGCAGCGGCGACGGCGTGAAAAAGATAGAGATGCATTTTCTTTCCGATGTATATGTTACTTGCGAAGCGTGCGGCGGCAAACGATATAACCGTGATACGCTCGAGGTAAAATACAAGGGCAAGAATATATACGAAGTGCTCGATATGACCGTTGAGGAAGCGCTCGGCTTCTTTGCGGACTTGCCGAAACTCAACCGAAAAGTGCAGACATTGTTCGATGTCGGCTTGGGATATATAAAGCTCGGTCAGGCGGCAACGACTCTTTCCGGCGGTGAGGGACAGCGAGTTAAACTTTCCACGGAGCTTTCGCGCCGCGGTACCGGAAAGACGATGTATATCCTCGATGAACCGACAACGGGCTTACACACGGCGGACGTTCAGAAGCTTATATATATGCTCCAAAGACTTTGCGAAAACGGAAACACAGTGCTCGTCATCGAGCATAACCTCGATGTGATAAAGAGCGCGGACTATATCGTTGATATGGGACCCGAGGGCGGCGAAAACGGCGGCACGGTCATTGCCAAAGGTACCCCCGAGGAAGTTGCAAAGTGCAAACGCTCTTATACAGGTCAATTTTTAAAAGAAATACTCAAAAAGTGATTTTAAAACAAAAACTCGGCAGAAAATATATCTGCCGAGTTGATTTTTAGCCTATGCTGTAAGAATAGATGGTGAATTTTTTCAAAAATTCAGGTGTGATATCAAAATCATCGTCCATATCGGAAAGCGTTACAAGACCATAGCCAAGGTCGCTTTCGATAAGGATGTATGCTTCGCGATGGGCAAATCCCGAAACTTCGCGCACATAATAAGTGTAGCCATTGTCGGAGATTTTCCAATAAGTCGTTGCGTTATCATATCCGAGTGGGCTTGTTATCGTGAGTTTTGTATATGTGATATAATGCTGTTCGTAAGTTTCTTTTTTATCGTAGTTTTTGTTTGTGTATCTTTCGTTGACAAATTCTTCGATCTCTTTTTCGGTAAGACCCGCATTGAAGCGGTAATCGAAATCTTCGTCTTTATATTCGTTATCGCCGTAATAGAGATAATCGTTGCCGCCGTACCATTCGATCCGGTCTATATCTTCTTCGCCGTCAAATCTTACGCCGAGCAAGTTGCTCGTGTTGGGTATTTGGAGCTTGCGTTCTGTGTCTGACATGAGGAACATCAAAGCTTTTTCTTCGTTTGTGAAAGTTTTATTTTTAAAGAAATCGCAAAATTCTTCTTTGGAATCGAATTTCACTGAAATAAGCGAAGTTTCTGTATTGCCCAACTCATCGGAAAATTCGGAGCAATCTATATATTTTCCGCTGTCTTTTAAGAGCAGATCTTTGTTTATATATATTTTTTTGTTGCAACCGAAAGCGGAGAGCATCAATATAGCGCATATCATGCACAAGAGAGTCTTTTTAAATCTTAACATAGAAATATCCTCCTGTTAAAAATGAAAAATAAATTGAAAAAACAGTTTATTCTATATCCTCATTTTAGCATACAAACATAAAAAATACAATGAAAAACAAAGTTTTTTTGCGATTTGCAGAAAAAGTTACAATTTCTCAATATAATTTCAACACAATTTCACATTATATTTGTTATGATGAAAATAGTTTAAAGCGCATAAGCTAATAATAAATATGATTCAGAAACGGAGCAAAGAATGAAACCAAAAGCAAAATCAATAATTTTATATGCTGTAATAATTCTTGCGATAATTTTCGGCGCTTCCGTGCTTTTGCAGAGCATGAATGCTTCACAGAATTTATCTTACAGCGAGATCATAGATATGTTCTATGATGATGAGGTTTCGGGTTTTGAAGTAAGCGCAGGCAACGTGCTTACGGTAAAGACAACAGATGGAAAAACGTATACTCGCACATTGCGCGACCTCGGTCTTTTCCTCTATGATATCGAAGATTACCTCACGGCATACAGAAACGGCGAAATAAAGAACCTTAAAGACGGTTACGATATCGCCGAACCTTCCAGAAACAGCTGGCTCTTGTCATTTTTACCTTATATTATCGTGATAGTGGTCATGATAGTTTTCTGGGTAATGGTAATGAAAAAATCAGGCGGTATGGGCGGCGGTATGCCCAACTTCGGCAAATCCCGCG
>CAZERM010000076.1:0-6482 GCA_964514555.1 uncultured Lachnospiraceae bacterium
CGCCAGTACTGGTAAAATTCGAAGGGGCTTGTCTTGTTGGGGTCGAGCCATACAGCGTTGCCTGCGGTTTTACCCATCTTCTTACCGTTGGAGTCTGTGAGAAGTGTGATAGTCATGGCGTGAGCGTCTTTACCGAGCTTCTTGCGGATAAGTTCTGTACCGCCGAGCATATTGGACCACTGGTCATCGCCGCCGAATTCCATGTTGCAACCGAATTTCTTGAACATATAGTAGAAGTCGTAGGACTGCATGATCATGTAGTTGAATTCAAGGAAGGAAAGACCTTTTTCCATTCTCTGCTTGTAGCATTCCGCACGGAGCATATTGTTTACGGAGAAGCAAGCGCCTACTTCGCGGAGAAGCTCAACATAGTTGAGGTTAAGGAGCCAATCTGCGTTGTTAACCATCATAGCTTTGCCTTCGCCGAATTCGATGAATTTTTCCATCTGACGTTTGAAACATTCTGCGTTGTGGTCAATGTCCTCTTTTGTGAGCATCTTTCTCATGTCTGTACGACCGGAAGGGTCGCCTATCATTGTTGTACCGCCGCCGATGAGTGCAATTGGCTTGTTGCCTGCCATCTGCAAACGCTTCATAAGTGTAAGAGCCATGAAGTGGCCTGCTGTAAGGCTGTCTGCTGTGCAGTCGAAGCCGATATAGAATGTAGCTTTACCGTTGTTTATCATTTCGCGGATGTGTTCTTCATCCGTAACCTGCGCGATAAGACCGCGCGCTCTGAGTTCTTCATAGATTCCCATTGTTGTTTTCTCCTTAAATAATTTATTTAATAAGTCTTTTGCCGCAAGTGGGCATTTAAAAATATTTGCATTGTGAAGTTTTTGCAGTATCAACATATATGTGGAAAACTTTGTTTGTCGGATCAAAACAAAAAATCCCCTGTCCGAAAAAACGGACAGAGGACGAAAAGATTCGTGTTACCACCTCAAATTTGCACATACCTCGCGATATGCGCCTTTGAAAGTGCAAAAAATGCACTTATACGCTGTAACGGGCGCGCCCGTTGCACTCTACTGAATATTCAAGCGCACTGCTCCAAAGCGTATTTCTGTGCTTTTCCTTATTGTCTTGCACCCACCGACAACTCTCTGAAAGGTCAATATCACATACTTCTCTTCATCATAGCGTTTAGATATATTATCTATTATCAATGTGATTATATCATTTAATGATAATTTTGTCAAGCAAAAGAGAAGTTTTTCTTTAAAATAAAAAGTAAAAGCCTTTGCCGTATCATAGCAGAGGCTTTGTGGATGTTCAAGAGAATTGACCGCCGAGCAGGTCTCTTGCTGCGGCTTCTGTTTGCGGTGTTACTGATACACCGCCGATGATACGCGCTATCTCCATTACGCGCTCATCATATGAAAGGGAACGGATTCCCGATTCTGTTCTGCCGTCCACCTCTTTCTTTGAAACGAAGAAGTGAGTGTTGGCTGTTGCTGCTATCTGAGGCGAGTGTGTAACACAGATGACTTGTGTTTCGTGCGAAGCGACTTCCTTGAGTTTTATGCCTATCTTATGTGATGTCTTGCCGGAGATACCCGTATCTATCTCATCGAAGATGAGCGTGGGAGTTTTCTCTTTATCAGCAAGAGCGCATTTAAGCGCGAGCATGGTTCTCGAAAGTTCGCCGCCGCTGGCTATCTTGGAAAGCGGCATGAGCGGTTCGCCCGGATTTGCAGAAACGAGGAAAGAAACAGAGTCTTTACCGTTGCTGTTAAAATCGGAAAGGGGAGCCACGGATATTTCGAAACGGACCTTATCCATTTCGAGGAAGCGAAGCTCGTCTATGATCTTTTGCTCGAATATTCTTGCGGCATTTTTGCGCTTTTCTGTTATCTGAACTGCTTTTTCAGAAAGACGTTCTTCTATTTTCGCCATGTCGTTTTCGAGGTCGGCTATCATTTCGTCTGAATGTTCGAGTGCTTTGAGTTCGGTCGCTATTTTTTCGCGGAAAGCGATAACTTCTTCTATAGAGGAACCGTATTTGCGCTTGAGCTTGGTGATGGCATTGAGTCTGGTCTCTATCTTATCGAGAAGTTCCGTGGGATTTTTCACACCGACATCACATTCTTTATATACGGTCTCTGCGATATCCTCGATACGGTACATAAAATCGTTGAGGACTTCGATATATTCCTCGGAGTTGGGAACTACATCAGAAAGGGAAGCGAGCGCATCTATCGATCTGCGAATGAGGTCTGAGGCTGAATTGCCTTTTTCGTTTCTGTAAAGTGCGCGATAGATAAGATTTGAATATTTGGATACTTTTTCGGCGCTTGCCAATTTCTTTTTCTTTATCTCTAGGCTCTCTTCTTCGCCTTCGTGCGGTTTTACCGCATCGATATCGGCTATCTGGTATTTAAGAAGCTCTATTGTTCGTTCTTTTTCGTCCTCTTTATGTTTGAACTCTTGTATCTTTTCTCTTATTGCGGAGTATTCGGAATATATTTCGCTGTATTCTTTTAAAAGGTACGCATCGTCTGCCATGGCATCAAGATATGTTATGTGGTTTTCTTCGTCCAACAGCGCTTGGCTTGCGTGCTGACCGTGGATGTTTATAAGAAATTCGCCTATCTCACGCAAAACGGAGACAGAAACGCTTCGTCCGTTTATTCTGGCAGAGGAGGAACCCGAGATACTTATCTCTCGCTGAACAAAGAGCGTATTATCCTCTTCGGGAGCAAATCCCAAGGAGGTGAGTTTTGTTATCTCATGCTCTGTAAAGTCGGAAAAGAGAGCGGAAACGGATGCGGTATCTTCGCCGCTTCTGATAAGCTCTTTGCTGGAACGCGCGCCCATGATAAGTCCGATGGAGTCTATAACTATGGATTTTCCCGCGCCGGTCTCGCCCGTTAGCACAGAAAAGCCTTTATCAAAAGAGATATTCTCTTTCTTTATAATAGCGATATTTTCTATGCAAAGTTCCTTTAACATAATAGCTCCTTAAATCGAAAATTTTGTTTAAACTATACGCATTATGGCGCGAAGCGTGTGAGTGAATGCTTCTGCATCATCATCATTTCTCGTAACGATGAATATTGTATCATCACCTGCAATACATCCGAGTATCGTTTCGCCGGAGAGTGCATCTATTGCCGCTGCTGCCGCATTTGCCATGCCGGGATATGTTTTTATAACGACCATGTTCTCTGCGTTCTGCGCGGAGATTGCCGTTTCATGAAGGATATTTTTGAATTTTGTATTGGAAGTTACATCATCTCTGCGAGGAAGGGAGTATTTGTAACTGCCGTCTTCTGTTGCTATCTTAACGAGCTGAAGCTGTTTGATATCACGCGAAACCGTTGCTTGGGTTACATCAAAACCGCTCTCGCACAGCTTATTGATAAGCTCGTCTTGCGTTTCTATGTTGTATTCGCTGATGATCTGTAGGATTCTGTTGTGGCGCGAATTTTTCATGTTTCGACTTCTCCTTTATTTTCTGTACATTTTTGTGCTTAATATATCAAAGAAACGATTCTTGTTTACTTTGACAAGTTTCGTTTTTAATGGGGATCTTGTTACGCTGATCTTCGCATTTTTGGAAACGAATATGCCGTCTTTTCCGTCGGGAGTAACGAGTAACCCGTTGTTGTGTTTATCTTTTGTGCTTCCGTGAACGTCAAGCACGACACCTGAACCGAACACAAGGGGGCGAGCCGTGAGCGAATGAGGGCATACGGGCGTTACACATATTGCCTCGAGAGTAGGGTCTATTATGGGACCGCCCGCGGAAAGCGAATATGCTGTGGAGCCTGTGGGACTGGCAATTATTATGCCGTCGGAACTGCAACGCATTGCAACGCTGTTATCGCAATGAAGCTCTATTTCGGCTATCTTGGCGCAAACGGAGGATGTTATAACGACTTCGTTCAATACGTTGAATGTTTTTGTGAAGTCTCCGTCCACGATCTTTACTTCAAGCATCATGCGCTCTTCTATTTCAAAATGACCTGCAAACACTTCATAAAGTTCTTCAAATTCAACTCTTTCGAGCGAAGTCAAAAATCCCAAATTACCGAGGTTTATTCCGAGGACGGGGGAATTACCCAAAGCGTTTTTCTCACAAGCATCGAGCATGGATCCGTCGCCGCCGAGAACTATTACAAGGTCTGCTCCTGCAAGGATAAGTTCCTGCTCGGAGAGAAATTCGGCACCGCTGTTTGCCAATATATCCGCAAATCTTTCGTCGGTATATACCGCTATATTGCATCTTTTGGCAAAAGCGATAATGTTTTTTGTATATTCAAAATTGATATCGCGTTCAGGGTTGGTAAAAATGGTTATCTTAGATACTTTATTCAATTTAGTTCCTCCATAACGCAATTTTTTATTTGCTCTTCGCTAACGCCGAGAATTCCGTTTTTAACGAAATATACAAGGTATTCCGTGTTTCCGTCGCCGCCTGTTATGGGCGAACGAGTCAATTTTTCGGGGTAGAGTCCCGCTTCGATCGATCTTTTGAAAAGATCCTCTATAACTTTGATGTGTACTTTTTTATCTTTGCAAATGCCACCTGATGAAAGATTTTGCTTGCCGCACTCAAACTGAGGTTTGATAAGGCTTATAAATACGCCCTTGTTGCTGAGCATATCACAAACGGCATCATAAATAAGAGCCTGCGATATAAACGATACATCTGAAACAGCCAAGGAAAAATCTTTTCTGCCTATATCATGTTCTGTCATGGAACGCGCGTTTATGCCTTCAAGGTTGACGACTCTCCGGTCATCCAAAAGGGAAGCATCAAGCTGACCGTGTCCTACATCGACAGCAAATACTTTGTTTGCACCATGCTTTAAGAGACAGTCTGTAAAGCCGCCTGTCGAAGCGCCGACATCGAGTGCCGTAACGCCTGACACATCGAGCGAAAATGCAGTAAGAGCCGCTTCGAGCTTCAACCCGCCGCGACTCACATATTTCGATGGTTCTGTTATTTTTATATCATCGTTGGAAACGCTTTCCGATATATCCTGAGAAGGCTTTGATATTTTTTTGCCACAGACCAAGACCCCGCTCTTTATGAGTTCGGCGGCATGAGTTCTGCTTTTTGCCAATCCACGTGAAAAGAGAAATACATCAGCTCTCATATAATAACTCCAATGCTTTATTTTTATTGATCGGAAGAAGCCGTGATGTCTTTTTCCTTACGTTCTTTGTTTTTGGAAGATTTCTTTTTGCTTTTTTTATTGTTTTTTCTTGAAAAAACAGATATTATTTTGGCAACAATAGTAACGACTTCAACGCTGTAATTGAGACCGAGCGCTTTGCCTATCGCTTTGCAACCTACGGTCATTGCGGAAACAAGACCGCAAAGGATGAGGTTTACCCAAAGGGAATCGAAACTGATCATCACAGCAAGACGTATTGCAACAGTAGCCGCGGCTGAACCGGAAACGACACCGCATATATCGCCGATAACGTCATTGCAGAAGCTCGATACCTGGTCAGCACGTTTTATAAGAGATATGCCTATCTTACCTGCGCTTATCTTTCGTGCCGCCATCGAATGGAAAGGTTTTTCGTTTGCAGTAGATACCGCAAGACCGATTATATCGAATATAACACCTATTGCGACGAATGCAAAAAGTATAAAAACAGCGGCAATGATGGGTACTATCTCCAAGACCTCGGAAGAGAGAAGGGAGAGTATTATCGAAATTACGAGCGAAGAAAGAAATGCTGTAATTACCCATTTCCAATTTACTAATTGTAAAAATGTTTTTTTCTTTGGCTGTTTGGGAGATTTTTTGCTCTTATCATTTTTTGCTTTTACGCAATCTTTTGTATTATTCTGATCATTTCGGTGAACGTCTTCCACGAATATCCTCCATTAGTTTAATATATGTAAAATTGATTATTTGTTATTATGAAGGCGACGGTAATGTGAAAAGTAAACTTTGCGACATAGGTCAAGTTGGTTTTCCCTCTTTCCTACCAATATCTGTTACCATCAGGCAGTTTCCCTTTAAAGGAAAGAGCAGGGCGTTGCCGCGTCTGCGACTTGATTGCCGTTGAGTTCGCACTGCAATCCGTTCCACATCTCGTTTAAGAACAGTCTAGGAGATTTCCTCGATAAACACCCGATCTTACCTAGCTTTTTTTGCAGCGGCGGTTTCAATCGGCAATAGGCTTATTTCCCGGCCAAAGGATATCATAAGCTTCAAATCCGATATTCGCCGCAACCACTCAAAGCAGGCTACGCTATTCACAGCAGCGAAAACGTCGTACTGCATAATAGGTTTAATCTTCCAACCGTAACCGCCATAAGGTTATGACGCGCCACAAAAGGAAGCCTCAAAGGAGAGAGGAACGAGATCCATATGCCATTACGGGTCGCCCTCAAACCATTCTTCCAGCAGCCACCCCAAACTGGGCGTAAGAAGCAGCCACAAGAAGCTTCATCGATGTGCCCTTAAACGGATTTTTAGGCCCGTCTTCAAAGCACCTCAGATTGACTAGAA
>CAZERM010000077.1:0-6402 GCA_964514555.1 uncultured Lachnospiraceae bacterium
AAATTTAGAAGTGTCCGAAACTTTTTATAGTTGTCCGAAATTGTATCAAAATTGGCAGTGGCACACAAAGGGCTTGATAATTAAATTATCAAGCCCTTTTTACATTCTGCTTTTCTGATAAATCTCAAATAAGGAGCGCGAAAATGAATTTTTGGACACAGTTGAGCGTAGAATTTGCATCTCAAAAAAACTATCTGGATGAGCTGTTTAAAGTATATCCCATTTCCCCTAACTTAAAAAGAGAACTTTCCGAATCAAAATGGTCTGATATTCAAACAGCTTTCAACGAGCAAAATAACGAAGGATTGATAAAAGCTCTTCTGAATTTGGATCTATTCCCAATAAAAGATTCATATGTGTCATATTTAAAAAATGATCCCTCCGCAATGCTTCGAAATCCGCAGACAATAAACAGAATAGCAGGTACTCTATACTCAATGGGGTTAAATGAAATATACGAAAAATGCACAGAACCTAAAGAAAGCAACAGACAAATGGGTCCTATGTTCAAACACTGGATAGATAAAGGTATATTGGGCGCGCCGATATATCGCTCTTCGGATGAATTTTTTTCAACTGATGAAAACGGTATTTTGAACATATCCGATGAAGAAATGAAAAGAACCGCAAAAGATATGTTGGGATACAGCAGAGATAAAGGACTTGACTTTTTCGCTCGCTTTAACGGTATATATGTATTGGGTGAAGCAAAATTCTTAACTGACTTTGGCGGACATCAGAACGGACAATTTGCCGATGCCGTGTCAACATTAAAATCTGAATTTATCTCCACCAAATTAAATGCAAAAGTCGTTCCCATTGCAATTATGGATGGCGTTTTATATATCGAGAAAAACAGCAAAATGCATACTTATTTGAAAACGCACGATGATCAGCTGATCATTTCCAGCTTGTTACTCAGAGAATTTTTATATTCTTTATGATAGAGGTGATATCTTGTTATTTTTTAATAAAAGACCAAATACGTCCAGTATCAACTATGAAAGCAATTCTTTTAATATAGATATCAGCAGATCAAACATCATATTCGGCGATAATAAAGAGGTCTTGCTCGATCTCATGCATGAATTGAAAGGGAAAGTGGACCTCGTTTATATCGATCCTCCCTTTAAAACTAATCAAAACTTCGAGATATCTGATGGAAGAGTCCGCACTATAAGCAGATCAAAAAACGGTATCGTTGCATATTCGGACGTAATGGAAAAAGAAGAATTTCTCTTATTTATATACGAAAGATTTGTTTTGCTTCATGAGGTGTTATCTGAAAAAGGCAGTATTTATGTTCATATAGACGGCAAGATGAGTCATTATTTTAAGGTTATGCTTGATGAGATATTCGGCGATGATAATTTTAAAAACGATATTACTCGTATAAAATCAAATCCTAAAAATTTTGATAGAAAAGCCTACGGAAATCAAAAAGATGTTATTTTGTTTTATTCAAAAGATCATACAAAAAATATTTGGAATGATGTACGGACCGCCATTACCGATGATGCGGAAATAGCAAAAAAGTTTCCTAAAATAGATTCAAACGGTCGCAGATATACAACTATACCATTGCACGCTCCCGGAGAAACAAACGGCGCAACAGGGCAACCGTGGAGAGGAATGCCTCCTCCCACAGGCAGGCATTGGAGAACCAAGCCCGAGGAATTTGACAAAATGGATGCCGAAGGATTGATCGAATGGTCCGCTAACGGTAACCCTAGAATAAAAAAATACGCAGATGAACACAAGGGAATAAAGATACAAGATATATGGACATTTAAAGATCCTCAATATCCCGTTTATCCCACAGAAAAAAATTTAGATATGCTGTCATTGATAGTACAGCAATCATCTTCACCCGACAGCGTAGTATTGGATTGTTTTGCGGGAAGCGGAACTTCATTATTGGCGGCTGCAATGAACGGAAGGAAATTTATAGGCATAGATAATTCTCAAATAGCATTAAATGCTATGCAAGAAAAACTTAAAGATTACGACTACGATCTTGTAAATTATAAAAAGACTATATGATCACTCAAACGGTTTTTGTTCTCACAAAAGCCGTTTTTCTTTCATTTTTCCCTTTTCGCAACCTGAAGTTTACATAAAGAAACGCCGAATTGGTTGCGATATCTCCTACTGTATGATAAAATTATCATACAAACAAAGGTAAAGGAACGACAAATATGACCTTCGGCAAAAAATTATCAAAACTCAGAAAAGAACATAACTACACGCAGGAACAGCTTGCGGATATCCTCGGTGTATCTCGCCAATCCATCAGCAAATGGGAATCTGACATCGCATACCCCGAAACTGATAAGCTTATCAAGCTGGGAAAGCTTTTTAGCTGTTCCATGGATTATCTTTTGAACGATGACATCACGGAAAAGGAAAGCACACGTCAAACACAAACCGACGAGATCGCAAACAAAATAAGATCACTTTTTCGCGAGCACAAAAGCGAAAAGATGATCTTCGGTATACCGCTTTATCACATCGGGCGCAATGCTCATGGATTCTTCGCCCTCGGATTTAAGGCGCGCGGCGTTTTCTCCATCGGACTTTTGTCGATGGGCATATTCTCATTTGGATGGTTATCTCTCGGCATAGTTTCGATCGGACTTCTCGCCCATGGTCTTATCTCCGTCGGAACATTTGCCCTCGGACTTCTTGCAGTAGGCTCTGTTGCTATCGGTCTGTTCGCGGCAGGCGCGGTCAGCATAGGAATCGTTTCGTTCGGCGCGTGTTCTGTCGGTTACTTCTCCTGCGGTGCTTCCGCCACGGGAAAATATATCGCCATAGGAGATCACGCAAAAGCGCTGATAGCAATAGGCGAATCTATCGCGGAAGGCAGCTTATATCAACACATCGGAACAAGATCAAGCGCGGATATATCCCTTGTATTGGAACTGCTCGATGAAAATGTGCCGTTGTGGCTCGGTTGGGCAAAAGCGATATTTAAGCTTTTCTTATCAAATTAACAATACCAATAAAAAATCTCTCGTTTTTTGAACGAGAGATTTTTGTTTTTATCAGTCCATCTTGTCCATGTCGAGGTCTGCAAAAACAGGATAGTGGTCGGAAAGATATATTCCGTCGTGGCACTGATCCCAAATGCCGACATTCGTCAATGCTTTTTCGATACCACCAGTAACATAGATATAGTCTATCTTCTGTTCGTCTGTTCCCCAGTTGTGGAATGTTACAGGGAGCGTGGATGTAAGGTCGCAGATGTGCGTTCCGTCATATTCGTTGCAATATTTGATAGTTTCACTGTCGGGAGAAGCGTTGAAGTCGCCGAGGATAAACGAAGGCACATTTGCCTTTTCATTGAATTTATCCATCATCTCTATAACGCAACGGATGCCTGCGATGCGTGCTCTATCGGATATGTGGTCGAGGTGTATATTAAACACACGGAACATTTTGCCGTTTTCTTTGTTTCTTATCTGAACGACACCGCAAACTCTGGGATATTCGCTCTGAAATTCGAATATACTGCCCGGCACATAAGGAGTGGGGCTTATCCAAAACGCTTCGGAAGCGATGATCTGCCAAGCAGATCTTTTTACAGCCGTGTAAACGCCCTCGCCGCCGAAATCTTTATTTCTGAACTGACCGTGAAATTCATAATCGGGGAATATTCTTTCAAGAAGCGTTACGTGGGGCTGCAATACTTCCTGAAATGCAATAACATCGGGTTTTTCTTTATTTACTTTGTCATATATCATGCCAACGCGGTGGATAAAGCTGTTTTTGCCCTCTCTGTCCCAAACATTGCGAATGTTAAACGTAACGATTTTAAAATTTGCCATATACGAAAAGATCCTTTCATCTTTTTTATTTCAGTATATCACTCCGAAAAAAATTTTTCAACGGATATAACAAAAAAACACCCGCTATTGCGAATGTTTTTTAATTACTTATTTAATTTAGCAGAGGGTACGTGTTTTGCCGCAACCTCTTTTATTAGGGTTCCAGGAGTACGAGCCTCCGATGTGTTCTGTTAGCTATCATAAAATCCTCCTTGCGCTCGCTATGACCCCGATATTGGTTAAGAGAATAATGCTTTCACCATCATTCTCCGTCATATGCGGATAAGAAGTATCTGTTTTACGTTTTTCATAAACAGCCTCCTACGGGACGTGAGTCGATTTCGTAGTTTGTTGTTTTGATGAGAACGGTACTCTTGCTCCGTTCTCCGTTAGGAAATATTCAGGAGTACTAAGCTCCTATGGAAATTACAGTTTTTCATAAGTTTCTCCTCGCACTTTACAATAAGCTTTGAACAAACTTTCATTTGTTCGCGTTATAGTCTGAAGAGGAGAACTCTCTTTCTGTCCATTCGTTTCATGATAACCTCCCTAAGATTACCTTGAGTCCGATGCGTTTGTAGAAAAGAATCTAAAAGAATTTAATTCCCTGCCTGATGGATTTTAGAGGTCAAAGATTTTGTTAAGAATAACACTAGAAGGAACATCTTGATCACTTCCTTTATCCTTTTTTCTTTTCACCTATATATTATCACATTCCACAACAAAAGTCAATACTTTTTTGAAAAATTGTTCAAAATTCCTATTGACTTTTTGAAAAGCCTTTAAATATAGCGTTTTAAAGCGTTAAAGCACGCTTCCGCATCCCCCGAAGAAAAGAAGAAAGAGAGCAGTTCTCTGCCGCTTTTATAAAGCACCATCGCAAGCGATATCGCCGCCAAAACGACGAACAAAAGGAACACGAGCCGCAATATCCAAGCCCTGTTTTTCGTCTTTTTCGTATACGGCACGATGTCCGTATGATATATTTCGTTCTTCAATTTGCACCTCCGCAATATGATCTTATAAATGTATATTGCAAAGGTCTGTTTTTGATTCACATCATCGTCATCTCGCCGAACGAAAGCGAGCCGTGAAATGCTCTGTTTATCGAATAACCGATAAGCTTTGAAAGCTTCACGGATATCTCGTCGATATCCTTCGGGCAAACGAAAAGTCCACGTATATTTTCAATATCTGCCTCCGAACCGGCTATATCGCGGACGAGCCTCCCTGCGTTTATCACCGTCGGCACACCTATCGATATCACGGGAACGCCCATGCTCTTTTTGTCGATGGCGTTTTTCGCGTTTCCCACACCGGAACCGGGTGAGATACCCGCAGAGCAGAGCTGCAACGTAGTGCAAAGGCGCGAAGGCTCCCGCGCGGCAAGCGCATCTATCACTATCATGATATCGGGCGAAGTCTGCTCCGCTGCCGCTTTTGCTATCTCGGAAGCATCAAGCCCCGTGTGTGCGCTCACATCAGGGAATACGGCGCATATATCGAACAGACCCGAGCTTTCGAAAACTTCCCTTTTTTGCTCTTTCAAGTGGCGCGTTACGAGCACATTCTTTGCGGAAGCAGGACCGAGTGCATCGGGCGCCATTCGCTCATTGCCGAGTCCGCAAAGCAACACGCTTTTCATATTTTTTGCGTTATGCTCGCAAAGTGTGCGTATCTCAGACGCGCAGAGCGTGCAAAGCTTTTTAAAATCGTCATAGCTCATGAGCGTGATATCGGGAAAAGATATCGTTATATATCTTCCGCATCTTTTTCCGAGGGCGCGTTCGCCCTCCTCGTTTAAAATATCTATCGTGCTGACGGAAAATTCGCCCTCCGTTCGACTGCAAAAGCTTATACCGTCCGAGCTTTTGTTGCCGTTTTCGGCGCATCTGCTCATATATTCGTCTCTTGCCTCAGCGGCAAGGTCAGTAAGATCTTCTATCATGAAAACACCGCCTAAAAAAATATTACGGCGCTTTTTGTGCGCCGTAATAATATTTGACCGTTATTTTAAGTATTATGCGATGCGAGCGTTATTATCTTATAAGATCGGCATATTCGAGCTTTATTACCTGCTCGAGCTTTTGGGGCGGAAGCTCTATCTGAAATCCTATTCTGCCGCCGCTGAAAAATATCGTGTCAAAATCCTTCGCCGTTTCGTGGATGGTCGTGCGGAAAAATTTCTTCATGCCGATAGGCGAACAGCCGCCGTGAATATATCCCGTAAGGGGCAAAAGCTCCTTTGACTTTATCATCTCTATTGATTTTTCGCCGACGAAAGCCGCCGCTTTTTTCGTATCAAGCTCCTCTGCCGCAGGGATCATAAAAACATAATGTGCGCCCGACTTGCCGACGGTAACGAGAGTTTTGAAAACGTGCGCCGGGTCTTCGCCGAGCGCGCTCGCTATCTCCACGCCCGAGATAGCCCCAGAATCAACGCAATAATGCTCTTTAAAATCTATTTTCATGCTGCTCAATTTACGCATAGCGTTTGTCTTTTCTGCCATGATATTGTCTCCGTTTTTTTAAAATCTATATGTTTTTAATATAATAATACATCTTTTCAAAA
>CAZERM010000078.1:0-5885 GCA_964514555.1 uncultured Lachnospiraceae bacterium
CCTCTGCTATGTAGCATACAAAAAAGTAGCAGAAGCGGCAGGCAAAGAAGTTGGTGGACTTCACATATCACTTTCTTGTGATGTTCCTGTGGCAAGAGGACTTGGTTCCTCTGCCACACTCATTGCCGCTGGAGCTGTTGCCGCAAACAAGATCCTTAATTGCGGTTTTACGAAATTTCAGCTTATAAAGATATGTACTCCCATCGAAGGACACGCAGATAATCTTGCTCCTGCAATATTGGGCGGATTTACTGCGTCGATGCTTCACGAAGGAAGTCTTTATACCGTAAATTACCCTGTTTCCGAAAAACTTAAATTTTTCGCCCTTATTCCCGATTTTGAAACAAAAACGAGTACAGCTCGCTCTGTGTTGCCAAAAACATATCCAAGAGGCGATGCTGTATACAACCTTTCTCATGTCGCTGTATTGATAAAAGCTTTGGAGATAGGCAGCATATCCCTTTTGATACCTGCGCTTAACGATAAAATACATCAGCCGTACAGAGCGTCGCTTATAAACGGTTTCGATTCCGCTAAAGCGGCGGCAAAGCGTGCAGGAGCGCCTATATTCTTCATAAGCGGCTCGGGCTCCACTTGTATGTGCATCTCCGATAAAGATATTACCGATGCTTTAAAGGAAAATTTAAAGAGTCTTCCTAACAACTGGAAGGTCTACCCTCTTGCTGTTGATTTCAACGGCGCCATGATAGTTTGATTTTAAACTTATGAAAATATGAAAAACAATTATATCATAGTAGACAAAAGTATACTTCCCGACTATTATGAGAAAGTCATCGAGGCTCGTGCTTATCTTGCTGAAGGAAAATGCAAAGATGTCAGCGAAGCTGTGAAAGCAGTAGGCATCTCTCGCAGTACATATTATAAGTATAAAGATTTTGTTTTCCTGCCAAATGATTTTTCAACGTGCAGAAAAGCTGTATTTTCTTTAAGTCTTATACACGAAACAGGTAAGCTGAGTGAAGTATTGAATGTTATTTCTTATTTCGAAGCAAGTATACTTACAATAACGCAAAGCTTGCCCATAAACGGAAAGGCTCATGTCGTTATATCTATCGATCTTACAAAAGCAAAAAGCCCGATAGATGAGATAATTACAAAAATTTCAGAAATAAAAGGAGCAAGCGGCACAAAGCTTGTTGCGGTGGATTAAAAATGAAGAAAATCGTCGATATTCTTATATTGCTTGTAATAGTCCTTATACTTTTCAGTTTCTATACAAAAGGCTGGACTTGTGTGGCTTTTGCGGTAAGTGCGATAATCACCGCTGTCGCAGCGCTCAGACTTAATAAGAAGTCCTGATTTCAATTTTACAAATAAAAATATAAGGAATATAAAAATGATAGACCTTTTAAAAACAGAAAAACAGTTTATTGCGTCTCATATAAAAGAAGGCGGCACTGTTGTCGATTTTACTATGGGCAACGGACATGACACTTTGTGGCTTTCTCGTGCCGTAGGCGCAAACGGCAAAGTATACGCCTTTGATATTCAGCAGGATGCGCTTGATTCAACGGCAAAATTGCTTGAAAATGAAAACGCGGATAAGAACTATACTCTTATACTTGATTCTCACCATAATGTAAAAGATTATGTCAAAGAACCTATTTGTGCAGGTCTTTTCAACCTCGGATATTTGCCCGGTGGAGATAAGACCATCACTACACTTCATGAAACAAGCTTGCTTGCTATTTCCGCAGGCATAGATCTTCTTGCGTCCGACGGAGCTATTTTGTGTGCTGTATATCCCGGTCATGCAGAAGGCACCCTCGAAGGTGAACTTATCGAAGAAATGCTTTCCAAACTTGACAGAAGACAAATCTGTGCAACAAAGTTCAAAATCGTTAACTCACCCACATCCCCGTTTTTCTTCTTGATAGAAAAGAAATAAACGAGCTTTATAAGGAGTAAGAAAAAATGACTCATAAAATAAATATAAATCGCTTGCTCGAAAACTCTCAAAGAAGCGATATGCATGGATATAATATTTGGACACGCGGTAAAAAAGAGCTCAAACGACTCAGACAGGGCGATAAACTTCTCAAACAGTGGGATGATCCCTCATTTGGTCTTGAGGGCGTTGTTGCCATTGCACACCATTTGGATATGGACGATCTTATCGTTCCGAAAATATCAGTAAACAATGCGGAACTTACATTTGATGTTGTAAGAAACCATTGGACACCCGCGTTTATGGATACGATATATCGTTGCCGTCCTTTCGGAGAATATAAAAAATCCGGTCTTATCGCTGCGAGAGAAAAGAAATGCTTCGATGAAAATGATACTTTCATTTCTCATCTTACTCTTTTTAATGATGGCAGAGAACCTATCGAAATAAAAATCGATTTGAATGTGCCGTTTGATAAAATCGCACACAGCACTTATTCGGTAAATGCAAAGATAGCACCGCTTAGCTTGGGACGTGATCTTTTCTTAAAAGGCTATGTCTGTGCTAGGACAAATTGCGGAGAAAATGCTACTATAACAGTTCCTGCTTTCGGTAAAACAGAGATAAAATATGGTTTTGCGTTTTCCAAAGACAGCGCTGAAAAAGCGGCAGAAGCTATCGAAAAAGCTTTCGTTGTTTCTGATCCTTTTATTGAAGCTGAGAAACGATTCAACGATTGGATGGATGAAAATGCTCCCGAATTGCTCATTGATAATACCGATATATTGAAAATATACTATTATCGATTCTTTGTAATAAAGACAGCTATCCATACTCCGTCAGATATCTGGACAGATTCAATTTTCCAAGGTCCTTGTGTATACGAATCTCCTTTTGGTGGTTGGTTCGGTGCTCCAATAGGTCTTCCGATTCCGCTTCAGATAGAAGAAATGAAATGGATGAAAAACATCGATGCGCTTCGTTCTCATATAAAGAATTGGTGCGAGGGATACGGTGCAACACAAAACTATATCCAATCAACTCCTATGTCTGTTTGGGATATTTACGTTCAAACAGGCGATAAGAGCATCATTTCTGAATTTTATGATTCAATGAAGAAGTTTACATTGCGTAAATATCAAACAGATAAACCGTCCCTTCCCCTCACAGATGGCAGCTGGATAACAGGAGCTGAGTATCAGCCCTCTTTCTACCAGCATACAGAGCCTAAGTGGGATTGGAGATTTGATACCGAAGGTCAGAAGATGGGCTATCACAGGATCATACTCAATCGTGTTGATGAATGTTCCATGCACCTGTTAAACCTTCGTGCTTGTGAGATGATGGCTTCTACGCTTGAAAATAAAGCCGATGAGGCATATTTCAGCGCTTGTGCGGATAAAATAACAGAGATGATAAGAACTCTTTGCTGGAACGAAGAAAAGGGCTTCTTCTTTGACTTTAATCCCGAAGTCGGCAAACAATGCGATGAAGCATATAGCTATGATGGATTTATGCCAATCATGAAAAATCTCTTCGGTAAAGAATATTATAAAGTTTTCGAAAAGCTTATGTCGGGAGAACGCTTTGACAGCGGTTTCGCCGCTACGAGTATAAGCAAAGATTGCCCTATGTATTGGTTCGATAACTGCATTACAGGTCCCACGGCATCAACGCTTGCGGAACCGCATCCATACGGTTGCTGTTGGAATGGTCCTGTTTGGCCGTTTGCAAATTCATTGGTGCTCGATGCTCTCGGAAATGCAACTTACCATGATAGTTCTCTCAAAGATACATTCAATAGATTATTCTTGGAATATACAGAATTGCATTTTAATTTCGGAGACAGATCCACTCCGTGCATAGTAGAACATTATCGTCCCACAGATGGCGCGGCATTCTCTCCTCAAGCGGAGTATTTCCATTCCGAATGGATAAATCTTTTCCTTACATATTATATTGGTATTCGTGTTACGGAAGATGATATTTTGTTCGAACCGTTGACCGATGAAGAATTTGTTATAAACAATATTTGCATAAAAGGAAAATGCTATAATTTTTCTCAATCCATAGTCGATGGTGAAGTTTTCAAAATAATCACAGAAGCATAATTATATATAATGAAAAACAGGCTATTTCAAAAAAGAAATAGCCTGTTAATTTTTTATTACTGTTTTCATTGAACTTTTCGCAATCTTTGCAAGATTATAAATAGAACTTATTATTTCAAGAAGCCCATGATAATCTTGTCTTCGGCTTCAGCTTCCGTAAGGCCAAGAGTGCGAAGCTTCAATATCTGCTCTCCTGCAATCTTACCGATAGCTGCCTCATGGATGAGAGAAGCATCTTCGTGCTCCGCGGAAAGAGATGGAGAAGCATATACTTTGCCGTTTCCTGCAAGAATGGCATCACATTCCGTATGTCCCGTGCAAGGGCATTTTCCGATTATTCTTGAGGAATATTCCTGTTTGGAATTGCCTTTTGCAACAGAGCGAGATACTATATCAGCGCCCGAATTTTCGCCCTCAAGGATTACTTCGAAATCTGTTTTTGCATATTCATCACCGTCAGTGAGCAATCTTTCTCTTACAACTATCTTTGCATCTTTTGCTAATTTTGCAGTTGTTTTTCTGTCTGTGGAATCGACACCGGAAAGCTGTATTGTATCCATTGTAAGAACAGAATTTTCTTCAAGATAAGCATCGGTTACGGGATTGATACGTTTAGCGCCATTTCCTTTGCCTGTGCCGATGTGTTTTTCTTTGTAGAGAACTTTTGCGCCTTTGCGAAGGAAGAAACGATGTATACCGTTATGCTTTGCATCTGCAGAGTCATCACTGTGTACACCGCAACCCGCAATTATGGTAACATCTGCATTTTCTCCAATGTAGAAATCATTATATACAAGGTCATCGACACCACCTGCCGTAACACAAGCAGGTACATATACTGTTTCACCTATAGTATCAGCATCGATTTTAACAACGAGTCCCGGTGCATCGGGTTTATTCTCTATTTTGATATGTTCTGTTGACTGTCTACTTGCACAGGCGCCGTTGATTCTGATGTTATATGCGCCCTTAAAATCACCGTTCTCAATGTCCGTAACAGTTTTAAGGAGTTCATTTGCAGTATTGTTCATTTTGTGCTTCTCCTTTCTACAGGGCAACTGCCTACAGTTTTATCACTTGCCATGAGCTTAGGCAATATATCTTTACGATCTCCGATATCGCGAATGATGCCGTCTGCAACAACGACAACTTCGTCAGCGATATTCAATATTCTTTCCTGGTGAGAAATAATTACCTGCGTACCGTTTTTAGTTTTCTTGAGTTCCTCAAAAACTTTGATAAGTCCCGTGAAGCTCCAAAGGTCGATTCCCGCTTCAGGTTCGTCGAAAATAGAATAAGCCGTGCCGCGAGCCAATACGGTAGCGATCTCTATTCTTTTTATTTCACCGCCTGAAAGTGCGCCATTTACTTCTCTGTCTATATAATCTCTTGTGCAAAGACCTACTTTTCCAAGAAGATCGCAAAGTTCAGCCTGGTTAAGCTCTCTTCCTGCAGAAAGTTCCAATATGTCGCGTACGGTGATTCCTTTGAAACGTACAGGCTGCTGGAAAGCGAAGCTTATGCCTCTTTTAGCACGTTCGGTGATGTTGAGTTCTGTAATGTCTTCTCCATCTAATATGATACGTCCTGATGTCGGTTGTACTATACCTGCAACGATCTTTGCAAGAGTGGTCTTCCCGCTTCCGTTAGGTCCTGTTATTACCACGAGCTTGCCATCGGGAATAGAAAGATTTATATCTTTTAAAACTTCTCTTCCGTCAGGTATTTTCCATGAAATATTTTTTAATTCAAGCATTCATAATCCTCCGAAGTCGCTTGATAGAAATCAATTTATCAAATTTGAATTTTATATCTTTAATAAAGTTAGTTTATTTTGAAGCCTATATAATTGCATTATATATTAT
>CAZERM010000079.1:0-5801 GCA_964514555.1 uncultured Lachnospiraceae bacterium
TTTTTCTAAGGAGGCTATTTTGAAAAAGCTGCTTAAAAACATGAAAGACTACAAGGTCCAGTGTTTGCTCGGACCGCTTTTCAAGGCATTCGAGGCTATCTTCGAACTTTTCGTTCCCCTCGTTGTAAAACAGATAATCGACGTGGGCATCGCGAATAACGACAGAACATACATAATAAAAATGTGCGGTCTTCTCGTTGTCTTGGCTGTTGTAGGTCTTTCTTCCACACTCGTAGCTCAGTATTTTGCGGCAAAAGCCGCTTGCGGTTTCTCTGCAAACATCCGCAAAGAGCTTTTCTCTCATACACAGTCGCTCTCTTACACAGAACTGGACACACTCGGCACGTCATCCCTTATTACAAGAATGACAAGCGACGTAAACCAGGTGCAGAACGGTGTAAATATGTTCCTTCGTCTTTTCTCCCGCTCCCCATTCATCGTATTCGGTGCGATGATAATGGCGGCAAGGATAGACACGAAAACGACTCTCGTTTTTGCGGCAACAATCGTTCTTTTGCTCATCGTCGTTTTCTCGATAATGGCAATAACCGTTCCGCTCCACAAAAAAGTTCAGCAGAAACTTGAAAAAACCGTTCTTCTCACACGTGAGAACCTCGCAGGTGTGCGCGTAGTTCGTGCGCTCTCTCGAGAAAACGAGGAACAGGAAAACTACAACGGTTTCAACAGCGCTATGACAAAGGCGCTCAATGTTGCCGGCAAAGTTTCCTCCATCATGAATCCGCTTACATATGCCATCGTAAACATCGGCATCATCGCGCTCATCTACAGAGGCGCCATCAGCGTAAACACAGGTCTTATTTCTCAGGGTGCCGTTATCGCGCTCTATAACTATATGTCCCAGATACTCGTTGAGCTTGTTAAGCTTGCAAACCTCATCGTTACTGTTACAAAAGCGCTCGCTTCCGCAGGCAGGATCGAAGCAACCCTCGAAACAAAGAGCAATGTTGCTTACGGCTCCGAGAGCATCGAAAAAGGCGGCGTTGAATTTAAAAATGTTTCCTGCAAGTACAAAAACGGCGGTGCAAATGCCGTTTCCAACGTAAGCTTCAGCGCAAACAGCGGCGAAGTTATCGGTATCATCGGCGGTACGGGTTCGGGTAAATCCACCTTGGTAAACATGATCCCCCGTTTCTATGATGCAAGTGAAGGCAGTGTGCTTATCGACGGCAAGGATATAAAAGATTTCTCTCGCGAGACTCTCCGCGATAAGATCGGTGTCGTTCCGCAGAGATCCGTGCTCTTCAAAGGCACCATCGCCGAAAATATGCGTATGGGCGCAAAAGATGCGACGGATGCCGACATTGAAGAAGCGCTCAAAACGGCGCAGGCATTCGATTTCGTTAAAGAACGCGGCGGCATGGAAACAGCAGTTGAAGCCGCAGGTAAAAACTTCTCCGGCGGTCAGAAACAGCGTCTCTGCATCGCTCGCGCACTCGTTAAAAAGCCCTCCGTGCTCATCCTCGATGACTCCACGAGCGCACTTGACTTTGCAACGGATGCAAAGCTCCGCATGGCTATACGCGATCTCGAATCTTCCCCTACGCTCTTCATCGTTTCACAGCGCGCCGCTTCCGTTATGTATGCGGACAAGATAATCGTCCTCGACGGCGGCGAAGTCGTTGGTGCGGGATGCCACAAAGATCTTCTCGAATCCTGCGACGTTTACAAAGAGATATACTATTCTCAGTTCAGAAAAGATAAGGAGGCCGCAAAATGAAAAAACAGAAAATGTCCGGCAAGGCTTCCTTTGCCACACTTAAAAAAGCTTTGAAATATGCAAAGCATCGCCGCTTGCAGATATTGTTCGCGGCAATATTCGCCGTTATCTCCACAGCATCCACGCTCTATATCCCGATACTCATCGGTGAAGCGATAGACTGCATCGTCGGCGAAGGAAATGTTGACTTTACCGCTCTTGCAAGCTACTTCTTGCAGATAGCCGTATTCACGGGTTGCGCCGCTCTTTGTCAGTGGCTCATGAACGTGAGCATCAACTCCGCCGCTTACGGCATAGTTGAAAGGATCCGCAAAGATGCAATGCACAAGATACAGCACCTTCCCCTTTCCTATATCGACACGCATCCGCACGGTGATATCATCAGCCGCGTTACAGCAGACGTAGAGCAGGTGTCCGATGGTCTCGTTATCGGTGCGCTCCAATTCTTCTCGGGCGCAGTAACCATCATCGGCACGCTCGTATTCATGTTCCGCATCAACTGGATAATCACTCTTGCGGTAGTCGTTATCACTCCCGTTTCTCTCATCGTTGCAAATGTCATCGCCAAAAAGACATACTCCATGTTCAGTACGAGCACACGTATCCGCGGCGAACAGACAGCACTCATCGATGAAGCCATCGGCGAACAGAAAACAGTTCAGGCTCTCGGCACAGAGCAGAGCTTCGAAGACAGATTCGGCGTTCTCAACGAAGAACTCAGAAGATCTTCTCAGGTGGCAATATTCGCTTCCTCCCTTGTAAACCCCGCAACGAGATTTGTAAACAGCTTGGTCTATGCAGCTGTTGCGCTCACGGGCGGTATCATTGCAGTTTCCGCTTCGGGCGCCGCTATCACGGCAGGTGTTCTCTCCTCCTTGCTCGCATACGCTAACCAGTATACAAAACCTTTCAATGAAATTTCGGGCGTTATCGCAGAGCTTCAGAACGCTTTGGCTTGCGCCGCTCGTGTATTCGATTTCCTCGAAGAAAAAGAAGAAAGCGACGATTCCGCTCTTCCCTCTATGGAAGAAGCAGAGGGCAACATCAAATTTAACGATGTTGATTTCTGCTATGAACCCTCAAGACCCCTTATCGAAGACTTCGACCTCGATGTTAAGAAAGGTCAGCATATCGCTATCGTAGGTCCCACGGGCGCAGGTAAATCCACGCTTATAAACCTCCTCATCCGCTTCTATGATGTTACCGGCGGCACGCTCTCCGTAGACGACTATGACATCACGAAGATAACAAGAAGAAGCCTCCGTACAAATTACGGTATGGTGCTCCAGGATACATGGCTCCGCTACGGCACTGTACGCGACAATATCGCGCTCGGCAGACCCGACGCAACTGACGAAGAGATCGCAGAAGCCGCTAAAAAGGCTCGCGCAGATGACTTCATCCGCAAACTCTCCAACGGTTACGATACCATCATCGGACCCGGCGGCGCTTCCGTTTCTCAGGGTCAGGCACAGCTTATCTGCATCGCTCGAGTAATACTCCAA
The DNA here is from genome assembly GCA_964514555.1 of uncultured Lachnospiraceae bacterium. Classification (GTDB taxonomy): domain Bacteria; phylum Bacillota; class Clostridia; order Oscillospirales; family CAG-272; genus UMGS731. The sequence goes on from CAZERM010000079.1 coordinate 3,244, forward strand.
AACCCCAAGATGCTCATCCTCGACGAAGCGACATCCTCCATCGATACACGAACGGAAATGAAGATAAGCGCCGCTATGGATGACATGATGAAAGGCAAAACGAGTTTTATCGTTGCTCACCGTCTTTCCACTATCCAGAACGCAGACAAGATACTCGTTATGAACAACGGTAAGATAGTTGAAAGCGGCACTCATGAAGAATTGCTCGAAAAGGGCGGATTCTATTCCGATATTTATATGAGCCAGTTCTCCATCTGATAAACGTAAACTTTTTGAAACATTCAAAAAATATAAAAACAACAAAACAACTTGCAAAACAGAAAGGAAAACGCAATGAAGCACATCATCAAACAGACTCCTGCTCCTCTCCTCATCGTTCTTGCCAGCTTTGACCCCAGCGGAGAAGGCATCGACCACTACGACGAGAACCATCCCGAGCTTCTCACGGATATAACGAGCCCCTACTACGGCGAACAGTGGACAACCTCCGACCCTTGGCATTACTACGACACATTTTTCAACGAAAACGGAAGCTCCCTCGTTGACTTCTACAAGGAGATGACAGGTGGCAGATTCTGGTTCTATCCCGCAAAGATAGACCGCCCCGTTTCCCCCGACCAGCCCGACGGCGTTCTTAAGATAGCAGTTCCCTTTGCTCATCCCGCCGCACTCCGCCATTTTGACGGTTATGACAACGCAAGCGCCGCTCACAAGGCTATCCATGACATCGTAAAATCTTGCGAAAAATACATCGACTTCGCAAAATACGATAAGAACGGCGACGGCATCGTTTCCCCCGATGAGTTCGGTATCATCATCCTCAACGCAGGTTATGACCATTCTTCTCAGAAGGGCGACCCCAACTATGATGCTCCCGATTACGAGAACGCTCCTGACCCTCGCCACCGTTTCATGGTACACGGCACGAGCCAGCACATCGATGTTAAGATGGAAGACGGCTCCAAACTCGTTTGCTTCTCTAACGTAGGCGAACACAGAAGCGTGGATTCCCTCTACATGACTATCGGCACACCCGGTCATGAGCTTGCTCATAACCTCGGCGCACAGGACCTTTACTCTCGTTACACAGCACCCCAGGATGCGGAAAGACGTTGGCCCACACCTCGCCATTTCTCCCTTATGTGCAACGGTAACCACATCGACGGCGGCAACAGCCCCTCTTATGTAGATCCCTATCAGCGCCTTATCTTCGGTTGGTCCGATGAACTTCAGGCTAACGAAGACGGCATCTATACGCTCTACTCCCAGATGACGGGCAAAGGCAATGTCGTTAAGATACCCACCCCCAACCCCGATGAATATTTCCTTTGCGAGATAAGACTCAAAAAAGGCTTTGAAAAATACCTTACAGATGACGAAGCAACAGGCGGCGTTGCCGTTTGGCACATCGACGACAAGGTAAATGACGAATGGTTCTGGAAAGCTCAGGCTGTTTCCTCCAACCGTCCCAACGGCAAACGTCATGACCTCGGCGTTCAGATCCGTCCTCGCCAGGGTATGGAGACCATCTGCGATAAAGACGGCAACTTCATCAAGTTCGGTCCCCTTTATGCAGACAATAACGCAAGCGCTATCCCCTACTTCTATAAGTCCGAAGACCCCGCAACAGCTGTTTTCGATTCCAACAAATATTGCGGTGCGGCTTCTCTCTCCTACTCTCTCAACAGCTTCCCCAAAGGCGTAAGCGAAAGCTGGAACCTCCGCATCGAAGTACTTGACGAAGCAGGCGATGAAATGAAGATAAAGATCACAAGAACAGAGGACTGAGTAAGCGATGAAAAAGACATTATCTCTTATTTTGGCAGTAATGCTCATTTCTCTTTCCCTCGTTTCCTGCGGCTCTAAGGAAATGAAAGCCGAACCTTTCGAAGCGGAAGTTTCCGTTGATACAACAGGTCATATCCTTCGCAAAGTTGAGATCGTTATAAAAGATTACGGCACTGTTTCTCTTACGCTTGACGAAACTGTTGCACCCATCACGGTAAAACACTTTATCGAGCTTGCAACCAGCGGATACTATAACGGCAGTAATATCATCAGATTACAGGAAGGATTCGTTCTCCAGGGCGGCTCAAGCAATGCTTTCTGCGAAAGCATCAAGGGCGAATTTTCTTCCAACGGCATTGAAAACGACCTTTTGCACAAAAAAGGCATCATCTCCATGGCGCGCACGAATGAACCCGACACGGCAACGAGCCAGTTCTTTATAATGCTCGATGAATCTCCCGTCCTTGACGGCGACTATGCCGCGTTCGGTTGGGTAACATCAGGCATGAACATCGTTGAGACTATTGAAAAAGATATCACGAGCGATGACCTCTCCCCTGACTACTACGGATATTACATGGGCTTCCTTAAAGAATCCTCTTATATCACCATCACAGCGGTAAACGTAATCGAATAAATCGCGAAAATATCGGCAGAGGGAATGTTTCCTCTGCCGATCTGTTTTATTACAGCACCGTTTCTCTTAATACAAATTTAATTTTTAATTAAATGTAAAATTTTTATATTCATTGATTTTTGTAAACATATAT
>CAZERM010000080.1:0-5382 GCA_964514555.1 uncultured Lachnospiraceae bacterium
AAGTTAAAGGAGACGATAACATGAACAACAAAGATCTTAAATTCTTTCCCCAACATCCGTCGGGAGATAAAACTCACAAAATCGAAACTTCTGCTATGCCCGTGCTTTCGCAGGAAGTTCCTTTTTTTGCAAAAACTCTTTGCGATGAGTTTGGTGCAGATGCAGAGAGCTTTTATGCTAAATATGTTGATAAGCGTTTTGAGGTTACGGGTATTGCGAAAAAGATAGGTCCCGATATCCACAATAAACCGTCTATTGAAATATCCGACAGCGAAAACGGTCAGACATACGCGCTTGTCATCTTTCCGACGGATGACCATTACGGCAAGGTATCTGTCGGAGATAAAGTAGTTGTCCGTGCCAATTACCTTGTCATGAGTAACCACTACGGGCTTGTAATGAAATTCAGTGAGCTTGTTTCGGTGGAAAAATGAGTGCGATGACATTAAATTATCCGTTATTTGACGGCAAGAGGATAATCAAAAACGCTGCTGTTACCGTTGAAAACGGCATCATCACCGCCGTTACGGAGGCGGAAAGCACAAATGATAATTACCTGCTTATGCCCGGTTTTATCGATGCACATACGCATATGTCGGACGAACAGCAGATAACGAAGATGTTGAAAAACGGTGTCATTGCAACTTGCGATGTGTGCGCTCCTATGCCCCTTATAAAAAATGCGGATGATTTCACGATCATTTCGTCCGCAGGCATGACCATGGGAACGCTCAACGGCAAGGGATACGTGAAAAAGGCGATAGAGAGCGGAGCAAAATATATAAAAGTGCTTCTTTTTGAACCTAATCTTATGCCGAAATCGGCGCTTAAAAGCATATGTGAATCGGCGCACGAACATATGATAAAAGTAGCGGTCCATGCAACGAGTGTGAAAGCCGAGGTAATGGCTGTCGAATGCGGCGCCGACATTCTTCTTCATGTTCCGATGAAAGAGGAATTACCCTCGGAATTTGCGGTAGTAATGGCGGAACGCGGCATAGTTGTTGCTCCTACGCTCGTAATGATGGAAACATTTGCAAACAGCGGCAAAAACGGATACATCCCCGAACATTACAAAAATGCCGAAAATGCTGTTCGTACGCTTCATAATTGCGGTGTAACGATACTTGCCGCGACCGATGCGAACAACGGAAGCTTTGCGCCTGCCGTTGCTTACGGTTCATCTATGCATCGAGAAATGGAACTTCTCTGCAAAGCAGGGCTTGCACCTGTCGAGGTATTGGAAAGCGCCACGAGCAAGATAGCAGAAGTATTCGGCATTAACAATATCGGCAGTATAGCGGAAGGAAAAAGAGCGGATCTCATCCTTATAGACGGCAGACCCGACAAAAACATTACCGCTGTAAATAATATCAAACAAATTTGGATAAACGGAGGACAGATATTATGAAGATAACAACGATAGAAGAGCATATACCGCTTAAAACGCTCGGAAAAGCACTTGCTAAATACCCCTCGGAAGATGCTTTGCGTACTTCTGCGGCAGGAGCGCCGGGACTTCCGTATTTTCCCGATGCAGAGCTTTACGGAAATATTGAAAAGCGCATCGAAAATATGGACAGATTCGGTATTACAAAGCAGATACTTTCCGCTCCCGTATGCACGCAACTTTTGCCGAAAAGCGAAGCGGGCGTTGTAAGCGAAGCAAACGATGAACTCGCCGATATCGTGAAAAATTATCCTGACCGTTTCGGTGCATTTGCAACACTTCCGTGGAAGAATACGGACGCTTCCGTCAAAGAGCTTGAAAGAGCTATCACAAAGTTAGGTTTCCAAGGTGTCATTCTCGCAGGACGAGCTTCCGGTGAAGATGCTTTTCTCGATGATAAAGCGTTTATGCCCATCTTGGAAGCGGCGGAAAGTTTAAATGCGCCGATATATATCCATCCTGCGCCGCCGATGACGAGTGTTCAGAAAAGCTATTATGACGGACTTGGCGACAGATTGAGTGCAAGACTTTCTCTCTATGGCTGGGGATGGCACAACGAAGCGGGAATACAGGTGCTTCGACTTATCCTTTCAGGCGTATTTGAAAAATTCCCCAAATTGCAGGTGATCGCAGGTCATTGGGGTGAGATGGTGCCGTTCTTCCTTTCTCGCTTGGATCAAGCGTTGCCGAAGTCGGTAACAGGACTTGACCGAACGGTAACCGAAACCTTTAAGGAGAATGTATACGTTACGCCAAGCGGTATTTTTGACTATCCACAGCTTAGATTTTGCATGGATGTGATCGGCGCCGACAGGATAATACATTCTGTGGACTATCCGTTCATATTAAACGACGAGGCATCATCATTTATCGAAAATGCACCGATAACGGAAAACGAAAAAGAACTTATAGCATATAAAAATGCGGAAAGATTATTTGGAGTATAAAAGGAGGAACCTATGGCAAAACTTCAAGAATTACCGCCCCATGTGCGCCTCGAAGGAGAGGAGCTTGAAAAGCTCCGTGCACGAGTAAAGCGCCTTGAAACGACGGACGCGGAAAGATTTGACGGTGAGGAGCCTGTCGATCCTATAACACTCTATCATGAGCTTCTCGATGATTATGAAAACTCTTTTTCAAAATATTATGAAAAGAGGATTCGCCTTTGCGGAATAGTATCCAAGATCGGTGCGGACTCATTTGGTGCACCGAGTTTTGAAATGACTGATGCCGATGGCTCAAGATGCTATGCGCTTATCGTATTCCCGAATACTGATATTTATGAGCAAGTGCGTGAGGGTCAGATGGCAGAGATAATCGGAAATGTGGTGTTTATCCGCGAACCGTATGGTCTTGTAGTGAAGAAATGTGAACTTCTGAATATAACTGATATTTAATAAAAGGAGAGGATATATTATGACAGATATAAGCAGACTTGGACTCGGCTGTATGGGAATGTCGAGCCGTAAAAATCCCGAAAATTCCATTAAAACCATACATAAAGCACTCGACAGCGGCGTAACTCTTTTTAATACGGGTGAATTTTATAATGCAGGCGAAAGCGAGATGATCGTGGGCGAAGCCATGCGCGGTGTACCGAGGGATAACTATTTCCTTTCGGTGAAATTCGGCGTATTGCCCAAGCCGGGCGGCGGTATCTACGGACTTGACGTGAAGCCGTTCAACATAAAAGGACATCTTGCATATTCACTCGCGCGCCTCGGCATGGACTATGTTGACCTCTATCAGCCCGCTCGCCAAGATACGGAGATACCCGTTGAGGAAGTTGTCGGAGAAATATCTAAACTCGTTGAAGCGGGCTATGTTCGCCATATCGGTCTTTCTATGGTGGATGCCGAAACGCTCCGCCGCGCCCACAAAGTGCATCCCATTCATACGGTAGAGATGTCATATTCACTCATCGACAGGAATATCGAAAAAGAGCTTATTGCAACGGCAAAAGAGCTTGGCGTAAAAGTTCTTGCTTTCGGTACGATAGGTCATGGATTATTTGCGGATAATGTTCTCGAAAAAATAAATGTCGATCCTCGTTTTGCGCGCGGTATGCTTTCGCCCGAGCATAGAGATGCTAATCTTGGCATGATAAAGGCGCTCAAGGCTATCGCCGACGAAAAAGGCATCGGACTTTCGCAGCTTGCCCTTGCCTGGTCCCTTGCAAAATACGACAACGTGCAGAGCCTTGTCGGCACGACATCTCCTGAACATTTGCAGAGCGCGATAGATGCTTTGAATATTGAATTTACAAAAGAAGACATCGAGCGCATCGAAGCGGCTATCCCTACGGATAAGTTAAGCGGCAGGGGCATGAGAAATTTCCGCTTTACAAACGGTGAGATGAATTTAGCTTGATAAAAGGAGAAATATTTATGGAAAAAGTATGTAGATTTTTGCAGAAAGCCCATGTTTTTTATGTGGCAACGGTCGAAGGAGATCAGCCTAGAGTTCGTCCTTTTGGTATCGCACACATCATTGACGGGAAGCTTTGCGTTATGACGGGAAAGAAAAAGCCCGTATCCAAACAGATAGCGGAAAATCCCAAGGTAGAAGTATGCGCCGTGTCGGAAGCAACGTGGGTCCGCATTGCAGGCGAACTTGTTGAATATGATTCCGCGGAAGCTCGCCAAAAGATGTTGGATGCTTACCCTTCTATGAAAAAGACATATGCCGCTGATGACGGCAATATGCAGCTCCTCTATTTCAAAAACGCAACTGCTACGTTCGATTCGTTTTCGGGAGAGCACGAGGTAATAAATTTCTAATATGGCATACATATCAAAGCGGTGTGTCGAATGTACGGAACCAACAAAGCGCGAATGCGGCGAATATCACGGCACGGATGAAAAGGGAAAATACAGCGGCCCGCTTTATGAATGTGATAATCGATCTTGCGAGATATATTATTACGCAAGAAAGAGTAAGAGCCAAGCATCTTTTATAACCGCCTCAAAGCCGATGCGTGAGCATTCCGAAAACAAAAAATATAAGCGCAGTTGATATCAAAAAATATATTACGTAGTCATCAGATTTTTAAAAAAACATATTGACTCTGTTATTATAACAGGGTTTATAATAACCTTCGTATGAAAAATGGAGGTACAATATGGAAAAAATTTCTACCGCCAATCCGCTCGGTACGGCAAACTTATGGTGCGCTTTGCCGTACCGAGTATCATCGCTCTCGTTGTAAACTCTCTTTACAACATGGTCGATCAGATCTTTATAGGTAATGATGTAGGTTATCTCGGTAATGCCGCGACGAACGTCATCCTTCCCATCATGACAATCGTTTTGGCTGTCGGACTAAGGGTAAGACCGATAAAGTTTCCCAAGGCGTGGGCAATGCCATCATACTTTCTATCGCTTTTGGTGTTATATTCACCGTGATATGTGAGATATTGCTTGAGCCTCTCTGTTGGCTCTTCGGTGCCACGGATCAATCTATTCAGGATTGCCTCGATTACGGCAGACCTATAATTCTTGGATTTACTTTCCTTTCTATCGATATGGCATTTACTCCTCTCATTCGTGCGGACGGACGCGCCAATGAGAGCCTTATAGGTATGCTCATAGGTTGTGCGGCTAACATCATCCTTGACCCCATCTTCATCTTTGTATTCAATTGGGGCGTTGCAGGTGCGGCATGGGCGACCATCATCGGTCAGATACTCAATGCGATGTATTTCTTGTTCTGCATCAGAAAATGGAAAACTATCAAACTTAAGAAAAAACATTTCAAATTGAGCGGCAAGGTCATCGGTAAAACCTGCTTGCTCGGTCTTTCAAGCTTTGCTACACAGTTTGCGCTCGTTATCGTTATTGCTGTTATAAACAACACGTTGAAAACATTGGGCGGTGCTTCCAGATGCGAATTGTCAAGGACTTTTTAATCAAGTTTACAAAAAAGTCACATC
>CAZERM010000081.1:0-5305 GCA_964514555.1 uncultured Lachnospiraceae bacterium
GTCTATCGGTGAACCCGGTACACAGCTTACGATGAGAAACTTCCATACGGGTGGTATCGCAGGTGCTGCCGATATTACACAGGGTCTTCCCCGAGTTGAAGAGATCTTCGAAGCTCGCAGACCTAAGAAGACAGCAACTCTTGCAGAACATTCCGGTATCGTTAATATCCAGGATGCTAAACGTGCAAGAAACGTTATCATCACAGATGACCTCCACGAAGAACACATCTACCCCATTCCTTACGGCACAAAGATCCTTGTTGAACAGGGTTCCTACGTATCCAAGGGTGATATTCTTACAGAAGGTAACCTTGCTCCTGCCGACATCGCAAGAGTACAGGGTCTTGAAGCTGCTTACGATTATATCACTCGCGAAGTACAGAAAGTGTACAGAAGTCAGGATATCAAGATCAACGATAAGCATATCGAAGTTATCGCTCGTCAGATGACACGTAAATTGCGTATCGAAGACAGCGGTGATACAGAACTTCTTTACGGTTCCGTTGTTGACGTTACAGAATTCAACGACGAAAATAAGAAGATCCAGGAACGCATCGATGCAGGCGAGCTCACGCTCCGTTTTGCAACAGCAACCCCCATGCTTCTCGGTATCACAAAGACAGCTATCCAGACAGAATCCTTCCTTTCCGCAGCGTCTTTCCAGGAAACAACAAAAGTTCTTACAGAAGCCGCTATCAAGGGTAAGGTTGACCACCTTATCGGTCTTAAAGAAAACGTTCTTATCGGTAAACTCATTCCCGCAGGTACGGGCTTGAAGAAATACCGCGATATAGAAGTTAAGAAGATCGACCCCGTTGAGGAAGAAGAGGAAGTTGAAGTAGAAGAAGCTTCCGTTTAATATATAAGCGAAAAGACCGCCGCGTTAAGTGGCGGTCTTTGTTTTTATCTTAATATTTTTTTGTTTTAACACGGCAAAAAACTATACTATTGATTTTTTGTTTTGTTTGTGATATAATATTGAAGGTAAAGGGAAGGACCTTTACTTTCCGGGTATGAGTATGCGGTTTTGCGTCTTAAATTCGAAAAAATGATGGAAATCCCAATTTTTTTCAAAAAAACCTCGGAAAATTGCAAAATTTCCGTTGACAAACGGAGGTTTTAGTGGTAAAATATAAAATATGCGACTATGCGTGAAATATGCATGAATCTTAGAGTCGCTATAAAAACGAAAGGAATCATCTGTAATATGTCAACCGACGGCCCTTTGCCTATGTTAGTGGCAGGACTTGCTCAGTCCAAGAAGCTCATCAAAGGAGGAACGGCTTTATCGGCTTTTATTGCAAAAGATGCCGACGCCAAGATAATTCATCAAATGGCAGAGCTTTGCCGTGCGAACGAAGTTCCGTTCGATAACAGCATGACAAAGCGTGAAATTGGAACAATGTGCGAGATCGACGTTGATTGCGCCGTTTGCGTATCATTGAAATAACTTTTTACTCGATATTTTCCTTCGTTTCGGTCGGTTACCGAGATGAACGGATTATATAAACATTTTATCTATCAAAAAAAGAGGAGGTGCGATATGCCAACCTTTAACCAGCTTGTTCGCTCAGGACGTGAAAAACGTGAGTACAAGTCCAAGTCCCCTGTACTTCAGCAGAACTTAAACACTCTTACAAAGAAGTATACAGAACTTTCCGCTCCCCAGAGACGCGGCGTTTGCACAAAGGTTACAACGACAACACCGAAGAAGCCGAACTCCGCTCTTCGTAAAATTGCCAGAGTAAGACTTACAAACGGACTTGAAGCAACCTGCTATATCCCCGGTATCGGACACAATCTTCAGGAGCACTCTGTAGTTCTTATCAGAGGCGGAAGAGTACGTGACCTTCCCGGTGTGCGTTACCACATCATTCGCGGTACGCTCGATACACAGGGCGTTGCAGACCGTAAGCAGAGCCGTTCTAAATACGGTGCTAAACGCGGTAAAAAAGCAGCAAAATAATTAGCTAAAAAGGTGAAACTTAAAAGATGTCTAATCGCGTGCTTTTGCATTTTGACAGATAAATTGTTTATACCCGCTTTATGCGTGGACAAACTCCTCTTTCAAAATTACAAAAGAGCATGACGGGAGGAAAACTTTCGAGTACCTATGAGATTCATTTTTATGTGAAGGAGGGAAGACAAATGCCCAGAAGAGGTCAAATTTCTAAAAGAGACGTATTGCCGGATCCTATGTATAACTCCAAGCTCGTAACAAAGCTTATCAACGCAGTTATGGAAGACGGTAAAAAGGGTGTTGCACAGAAGATCGTTTACGACGCTTTTGCAACAGTTGAAGCTAAAACAGGAAAGAACGCGCTTGAAGTATTCCAGGAAGCTTTCGAGAATATCATGCCCGTATTGGAAGTTAAGGGTCGCCGTGTAGGCGGTGCTACTTACCAGGTTCCTATGGAGGTTCGCACAGAAGATCGTTTACGACGCTTTTGCAACAGTTGAAGCTAAAACAGGAAAGAACGCGCTTGAAGTATTCCAGGAAGCTTTCGAGAATATCATGCCCGTATTGGAAGTTAAGGGTCGCCGTGTAGGCGGTGCTACTTACCAGGTTCCTATGGAGGTTCGCCCCGAAAGAAGACAGACTCTCGGTTTGCGTTGGCTCGTTATGTTTGCTCGTAAACGTAGCGAAAGAACAATGGCAGACAGACTCGCAGCTGAAATCACAGATGCACTTGCAAATGTAGGCGGCGCAGTTAAGAAGAAAGAAGAAACACACAAAATGGCTGAAGCTAACAAAGCTTTCGCTCATTACAGATATTGATTTTATGCGGATCTTGTATCCGCTTAAAGTCTTTAAAATTTATTTAACGCATATTAAGGAGCTAAAATTATGTCTAGAGAATACCCGCTCGAAAGAACTCGTAATATCGGTATCATGGCTCATATAGATGCAGGTAAGACAACGACCACAGAAAGAATTCTGTTCTACACCGGTAAAACACACAAGATCGGTGAAACACACGACGGTTCTGCTACGATGGACTGGATGGAACAGGAGCAGGAAAGAGGTATCACAATTACTTCTGCTGCTACTACATGCTTCTGGAAGGGCAACCGTATCAATATCATCGATACTCCCGGACACGTTGACTTCACAGTTGAAGTTGAACGTTCCCTTCGTGTACTTGACGGTTCTGTAACAGTATTCTGTGCTAAGGGCGGTGTTGAACCCCAGTCTGAGACAGTATGGCGCCAGGCAGATAAGTACGGCGTTCCGAGAATGGCTTACGTCAACAAAATGGACATCACAGGTGCAAACTTCTACCGTGTTGTTCAGATGATGAAAGACAGACTCAAAACTAACCCTCTCGTAATCCAGTTGCCTATCGGCAAGGAAGATACATTCCGCGGAATTATCGACCTTATCAACATGGAAGCTGACGTTTACTACGACGACATGGGTAAAGACATGAGAACAGAGCCCATTCCTGCAGATATGATGGCTGAAGCTGAAAAATATCGTCAGGAACTCGTTGAAGCTGTTGCTGAAACAGACGAAGAGCTCTTCCTCAAGTATTGCGATGGTGAAGAAATCACTATTGACGAACTTAAAACAGCGATCCGTGCTGCAACTATCGCGAACAAACTCGTTCCCGTTTGCTGCGGTACATCCTATAAAAACAAAGGCGTTCAGAAGCTTCTCGACGCTGTAATCGATTATATGCCTGCTCCGACAGACATTCCTCACATCAAGGGTGTTAACCCCGATACAGGTGAAGAAGAAGAAAGAGTAACATCCGACACAGAACCTTTCGCAGCCCTCGCATTCAAGATCGCTGCTGACCCGTTCGTTGGTAAGCTCTGCTTCTTCCGTGTATACTCCGGTGTTATCCACGCTGGTGAGACAGCTTACAACCCCGAAAAGAACGCTCGCGAACGTTTCGGTAGAATTCTTCAGATGCACGCTAACTCCAGACAGGATATCGAAGAGGTTTACGCCGGTGATATCGCTGCTATCGTTGGTACAAAGAATACAACAACAGGTGATACTCTCTGTGATGAAGATCACCCCATTATTCTTGAATCTATGGAATTCCCTGAACCTGTTATCAAAGTTGCTATTGAACCTAAGTCCAAAGCCAGCCAGGAAAAGATGGGCATCGCGCTCGCTAAACTCGCTGAAGAAGACCCCACGTTCAGAACATATACAGATGAAGAAACAGGTCAGACAATCATCGCCGGTATGGGCGAGCTTCACCTTGAGATCATCGTAGATAGACTTCTCCGTGAATTCAAAGTTGAAGCAAACGTTGGTAAACCTCAGGTTTCTTACAAAGAAACTATCACAAAATCCGTTGACGAAGACTGCAAGTATGCACGTCAGTCCGGTGGTAAAGGTCAGTACGGCCACGTTAAAATTACAGTTGAACCTAACGAAGTAGGCAAAGGCTATGAATTCGTTAACAAAGTTACAGGCGGTAACATTCCTAAGGAATACATCCCCGCTGTTGACGCAGGTATCCAGGGCGCTATGCAGACAGGTATCCTCGCAGGTTACAACGTAGTTGACGTTAAAGTTACACTTTACGATGGTTCTTACCACGAAGTCGACTCCTCTGAAATGGCATTTAAGATCGCCGGTTCTATGGCGTTCAAGAACGCTATGAAGAGAGCAAATCCCGTTATCCTTGAACCTGTAATGAAAGTTGTAGTTATTACTCCCGACGATTACATGGGCGATGTTATGGGCGATATCAACTCTCGCCGCGGCCAGATCCAGTCTATGGAACCTGTTGCAGGCGCACAGCAGATCAACGCTATCGTTCCGCTCGCTAATATGTTCGGTTACGCTACAGAACTTCGTTCCAGAACACAGGGACGCGGTCAGTACTCTATGGAACCCAGCCACTTTGAACAGGTTCCGAAGAGCATCGCCGAAGAGATCATCGCCGGCAGAGCAAGCAAATAATTATTGTTTGCTTTAAAATAAAACAAAAAATCAAACACGAAAATTTATTTTCGTGAAATATAAGGAGGATTTTTCCAATGGCTAAGGCTAAATTTGAAAGAACAAAACCCCACGTTAACATTGGTACTATCGGACACGTTGACCACGGTAAGACAACTCTTACAGCTGCTATCACAAAATACCTTTCTATCGTAAACGGCGGTGAATTTCTCGCTTACGATCAGATCGACAACGCTCCCGAAGAAAAAGCTCGTGGTATCACAATTAACACAAGACACGTTGAATATGAAACAGCTAACAGACACTACGCACACGTTGACTGCCCCGGACATGCTGACTACGTTAAGAACATGATCACAGGTGCTGCTCAGATGGACG
>CAZERM010000082.1:0-5186 GCA_964514555.1 uncultured Lachnospiraceae bacterium
GTTTCTATTGTCATTATAATTATATACCTAAAAAATCCAAAAATCAACACATTTTCTGTGTTTTTTTACAAAAAACATTTTTTGCGTATCATCATATTAGTACAACAAGCTTTTCTTTATCCGAAAGAAAAGCAGACAAAAGGATCCGAAAACCTTCCGGGTTTACCGCTTGTGTGAATCGTATCGAAAAACGAGAACCGTATCAAATGCGGCTCACCGATCGGCAACACGCTCACAAAGCGCGCCGCAGGGCTTGCTCCTGCCGAAAAAAGTGAAGGAGACCGCGCAGTGGCGGAAGGAGTTTATCCGGTGTGAAAATTTCAATCAAAACACAAAACAAAAAGGGCGACTAAAAGTCGCCCTTTTGTGCATTTATGAGATGGATAATGATGAAATGAACTTTTGCGAGCTTTTCTCATGAAAAGCGAAGTTTGTTTGTGTTTTCGAGGTATTTTACTATATCGCCGACGGTGCGGAACGCTATCACGTCATCGTCGGGGATGAATATGTCAAGCTCGTCGGCGGCTTTCACCAAAAGCTCCGCGGCATCGAGCGAATCTGCGCCGAGGTCTTCCGCAAGGTCGCTTTTGAGTGTTATCTCGTCGGGCGAGATGCCTATCTGCTCCGCGAGCAGGGCTTGCACTGTTTCAAATGCGCTTTCAAATATCATTCTTCGTACCAACCGTTTGTTTTCTGCTCCTGCTTGGGCAGGGGAGAGTTTTTGACTTCCTCGATTCTGCTCTTCATCAATTCGAAAAATTCCTTGTTGGGCTCGAACGTGATAAACGCTTTCTGTCCGTTCCATTCGAATATGTATATATATTTTTCGTCCGCCATAAAATTACGTACATAGTCGTAGCGAACGCCTGCGCGAGGTTTCTTTTCGCCTTTTTCAAGCTTTTTAAGCTCTGTCGCGGTGCGGAGCGAAATATTGCACATAGTCGTGTGTTTTTTGCCGTTTACTTTGATAACACGAAAGTTTTCGCCGTCAAGCTCATAATAATAGTAGACCAGCACATAACGGCTCAATATCCATACGCCTGCGGCGATGAATGCGATCGAAGCTATCTGTACGACAGATATAAAGCGAGGGATGAATGCGGAGGCGAGGTAGAGCGCCAATCCTGCGAGAATGAAAAGCAAAGACCATGTTGAGGAACGTTTTTGTTTGGGTGGTGTGTAAACACGCATAGTTATTTCTCCTTTGTTTTTAGCAAAATTCTCTCCGTCGGCATAACATGAATATGAAAATACTTTTACGGGAGATGATCTTTTTATGGATAACACAGAAAACCTTAAAAATGTTATTGGTTCGATAGATGACGAAACGCTTCGCCAAAAGATCGAAAGTATAATAACGGCGCTTGGCTTGGATCCAAACACCGTCGGAAGCAGATTTACCGATACTGCTTTCATACGAAACACAGTGATGAATATGAGCGCACAGGACTTTGACAATATCATCACGACCGTCGGCAAAGACCGCGCAAACGATATCCTGCGCGATATAAACAAGAAATAAGCTCATGGACGGCGATCTTTCCGAAAAGCTCGGAACCATACTCTCCGACCCATCCATGATGGAGAAGATAAAGAGCATAGCACAGGGGCTGGGCGCGAGCGCACCGCCGCCTCCCACCGTCGAACGCAGGGAAGAGCGCTTGCCCGAATGTGAAAATTGCCCTCTTGTCTCCGTCGGTGCGAAAGATAAAAACGAGCTTACGAAAAATCTTGCAAGCAGCCGCGCTTTGCTGGTCGCGCTCAAGCCGTTTCTGGATAAAGACAGATGCGCGCGCATAGACAAGATACTCGGCATGATAAAGATAGCAGAGATCATGGGTTATATCAAATAATAAAAAAGAGGTAGATATATGTACAGCAGGAATTACGGTCTTTCGGGGGAAGCTCCGTCAAAAATAACTCCTCCGCCCGATTACAGCGGTTCTGCACTGCAAGGTGTAGATATCGCTCCTTTGGGCGAAAACACGGAACAGCGCTGTTCTTCGTTCACGTCGGGGAGCATACCGCTAAAGCAGAGCGAAAATATCGCAAGCGAATGTAAACCGCCTCCGCCTCCTCCGCCTTGCGCGGAAAGAGCACGCTGTTGCGAACCGCCGAAAAAGAGCCTTTTCTCAGGCTTTTTATCCGATATGTCAACGGAAGACATACTCTTGATAGGCATAGTTGCGGCGCTTGCTTTCGGCATAGCGGACAAAGACATATTGCTCGTGGCGCTCGTAGTCGTCGCCGTCATCATGTGAGCGAAAAAACGCTGTCATCAAAGACAAAATCGCTTTCAAACTCCACTATGTCATAGAACATTATGACTTTTTCTTCGAGGTACATCATAGCGCTTTTCATTATGCCGCTTTGCGTGTCGAAGGTTATGACGTCTTTAGTGCCGAGAACGGGGAAATCACATTCGAGCCTAAGCTCTCCGTTCTGCTCCTCGCACGAACTCAGAATATATTCTTCGCTTTCGCCGAAAAGGAAAGAGGGCAAGGGAAGTTGCGTTGCGGCAGAGAACGCTTCGCTTACGGGATATTCGGTAATGGCGCCGTTTTTGTCTTGGAACATGGCACTCTCTCCGTTGCAGACGGAAACGCTTATCAAATTATTCTGCATATCGTATATTTCAACGCGGTATCTTTCGCCGTGCTTATAAACGCGGTAAAATTCCACGTTGTAAGATTCGTATATATAAGTTATATAAAACTCCGCATAGATGTCATCATAATACGGAAAAGAGTCAAAAAGCGTTTTTATGCTCTCTTCGTGATCTATGCTGTTATAGTTCGACTCTGAGTTGTTGCCGATATCCTGCACGGGTCTAGTGCTCTGCACAGTCTCTTCTTCGGTGCCGAAGCTGAAAGGAATATCGATGATACCTTTTTTATATATCACCGAAAGCGAGGCAGTGCAAACTACGACCAACAGCAATATCAGCGAGATTATGGATAAAAGCGTAAGAGAACCGTTACCCAAAAGAATCTTCTTAAGTTTTTTCATAACGGTCCTCCTTCTTTTTTATTTATTTTTTGTCGTTTATGCAAAAGCATTATTCTCATAAAGGCTATCACGGCGCCGAATGTTACGGCGGCGAAAGCACGGTATTGCTCGTGTATCACGGCGCAGAGCGCGCACACGGCAGTGAAAAGATACAGTATCAAGCACACCTTTGTAACAGATAAGCCTTTTTCGTAAAGCAGGTGGTGAATATGCTTTTTGTCGGGCGAAAAAGGACTTTTTCCGTGCAACGACCTGCGGAAGAACGAGCTTACCGTTTCCGCTATCGGCAGGAAAAAGAGCAACAGAGCCGTTGACAATGGCTCTTCGCTGTTAATATCGTAGCACGGGAGTATCATAACGGAGAGCGCAAGCCCCAAAAAAGCGGAGCCTGTCTCGCCCATGAAAACGGAAGCGGGACTTGCGTTATGGCAAAGAAAGCCCAAGCACGCGCCGCAAAGGGCGCAAGCGCATATTGCGAACGAAAGCTCACCGCGCAAAAACGATATCATCGATATCGCAAAAGCGATGACGGCGCATATGCCCGAAGCTAGACCATCCATGCCGTCGATAAGGTTCACGGCGTTCATTATCAGCATGCTCCAAAATATCGTTATCGGCACGGAAAGCGCACCGAGCGAAAATACTTTGCCGAATATGCTGAAGGATTCCATCCTGCAAACGAAGACGGAAGAAAAGAACGATAAAATAAACTGAAACGCAAGCTTTGAGTGTGGCTTTAAAGCAAAGATATCGTCCACAAAGCCGCAAGCGGCGCAAAGGGTGCAAGCGAAAAGGAAAAATATCATTTGCAGTGAAGCCCGTGCTCCGTTTATCGAGAAAAACACTGTAACCGTAAGCAAAAATGATATGATCATAGCCGTGCCCCCTGCCAAGGGAACAGCTTTTTTGTGCATACGGCGAGCATCGCGCGGAACGTCCACCACACCGAGCGTGCGTGAAAGCGCACGGACATACGGTGTAGATAAAAAGGCGAACACGAGCGAAGCCGAAACGACGGCGATCAGAGCCACACCGTCGGACGCAAAAAATATTTGCATAGGCTAAAATCGACGAAAAGCCGTCCTATCGTTTATTTTTTTGCCAGGAATCCAACTTTTCTGTATACCTTGGAGAGCATCTTGCGCGCAAGGTAAGCGGCATAATCGGAATTGTTCTTGAGGATATCTTCCATATATGCTTTATCAGCCATAAGCTGTTTGAATTTTTCCTGAAGAGGAGCAAGACCGTCGGCGCAAGCTTCGCCTACTGCAAGCTTGAAGTCGCCGTAGCCCTTGCCGTCAAATTCGCGCTCGATCTCTTCCATCGTCTTGCCCGTGAAGCAGGAGTAGATCGTCATAAGGTTGTTGATACCGTCTTTGCCTTCGGCATAGCGAACGCAAGTGTCGCTGTCTGTAACGGCACGTTTGAACTTTCTGATGATAGTATCGCGATCATCGAGGATGGCAACGAAAGAGTTTGCGTTTTCGTCAGATTTGCTCATCTTTTTGCCGGGTTCGGCAAGAGAGAAGATCTTTCTGCCCGTTTCGGGGATATAGGGTTCGGGCATAACGAATGTATCGCCGTAGATCTGGTTGAATCTTGTCGCGATATCGCGAGCAAGCTCAACGTGCTGTTTCTGGTCGATGCCGACGGGAACGAGGTCTGTGCCGTAAAGCAAGATATCAGCCGCCATAAGTGTGGGGTATGTGAAAAGTCCGGCGTTTATATTCTGTGCATTTTTTGCGCTTTTATCCTTGAACTGTGTCATTCTGGAAAGTTCGCCGAACATCGTGTAGCAGTTGAGCACCCAAGCAAGCTCTGCGTGAGCGGGAACATGGCTCTGAACGAACATTACGTTCTTTTCGGGGTCAAGACCGCTTGCGATATAGATGGCGAGGGTTTCAAGAGTGCGGCGGCGAAGCTCCGCAGGGTCCTGGCGCACCGTGATAGCGTGCATATCAACTACGCAGTAAAGGCAGTTGTGAGTTTCCTGCAATGTCTGCCAGTTTTTGATGGCGCCCAAATAGTTACCGATGGTAAGGTTGCCGCTGGGCTGAACGCCCGAGAAAATGGTCTTTTTATCTTTTGAAAATTCTATCATTATCAATTTCTCCGAAGTTAAAAATATAGTATACATATTATAATACTATATTTTTAACTTCGGAGAAATTGATAAT
>CAZERM010000083.1:0-5089 GCA_964514555.1 uncultured Lachnospiraceae bacterium
ATCTTGCTTTTTGAGATTTTTTAATAAAAATTTCCCTTTTATTTGTTTACTTTTTATTTTCTATTTTGTATAATTATAAAATACACTTAAAAATTTCTCTATATTTTTTGGAAGGCGGTATAACAGTAATGAAGAAAAAACTTCTCGTGCTTGGTGAAAGTTATATGAATCTTCAAATGAAAACAAATCCTCCCCAAAAGGAAGTAGCTGTAACTTTCGGTTCTTCTTATAGTTTTCACCCTTACGGCGAAGGAGCTATGACGGCAATATCCGCGGCAAAGCTCGGCGGCAGCTGTGTTTTCTGCACGAAGCTCGGCAACGATATGAATGGCGAGCGTTTAAAGAAATATTATAAAGGCTGCGGCTTGGACCTTTCTCTTACCGAAACGGAAAATAATGCTCAGACAGGTATGAGCATTACCCTTTTCAACGATATAACGGACGGTCATACATATGTTTCAAAAGGTGCCAACCTCACCTTTACAAAGAGAGATATAGATGATGCTTTCTCGTCTTATCCCGATATGTTCGTTGTTCCGCAGGACGATCTTCTCTCGGAAAAGGTATACATCCCCGACAACACTTTGACGGAGGATATCGAACCCGAGGACGGTCCCACGGAAATGATAGATATCTCCTCTTTGAACCTTGGCTTGAACCTTAAAAAGCAGGACGAGAACGAGGTAGAGGACGAAAACGATGCATTCACTCAAACGATGGTATTTTCCGGCGAAAAGATCGCCGTTGAAAGCGAAGAAAGCGCCATCGATACGGAAGATACATCCGAAAATGATATGAGCCTTGCGCTTTACGCTACAAAGCTCGCTTCCGAAAGAAATATCGACTTGGTCGTTCATTATAACAGATATACTTCAAAGCTCCCCTTAAGCACAATAGACGGTATAAAGATACTCGTCATCTCCGACGAGATGCTCTATGAATTGTCGGGCATATATCCCAACAGCATAGACAAAACGCTCCGCGCGATAATGCCGTTTGCAAATAATATAAGATCTCAGTATTACGTTGTTCAGCAGGGCAACGATTCCGTTTTCATCTACGACGGAAAGTATTACGAGATAATCACTATCCCCGATATCCTCAAAGCGAAAGCTCACCAGGAATCTCCTCATATGCACGGCACGTTCATCGGCGCCATCGCAACAAGATTCCTTGAAACACGTGATATCGTCGATGCTTGCAAATATGCTTGCATAGCAAGTATATTGACACATTCCAAATTCGGTTGCCTTGACCACGCGCCCACGAGCCGCGAGATAGCCGAATTTACAGCGGAGAAATAACGATGGCACAGAAAGCAAAAAAATTATTGGGCGTTGACTTCGGCATGGCGCGCACAGGCTTGGCTCATTCGGATGACCTCGGCATATTCGCCGTTGGCATGGGCAATGTAAAAAGCTATAACAGGGAAAAAGCGGCGGCTGAAGTTGCCGCAAAAGCAATAGAGATCGGCGCCGAGACCATCGTTATGGGCAAACCCGTCAACATGGACGGCTCCTCGGGCGAAAAAGTAGCGTTGGTAGAGGAATTTGCCGCGCTCATCGCCACTCATACGGATATCCCGATAGAATATTATGACGAGCGACTTTCCACTGTGTCGGCGCATCGCATCCTTTGCGACAGCGGTCTTAAGACCAAAAAGCACAAAGATATCGTTGACTCGTTGGCGGCAGAGATAATCCTGCAAAGCTATATGGACTCCAAAAAGAAAACAAATTTATAAAACAAAAGGATATATTTACTATGAAACACGAAGAAAAAACAATGGAAAAGATCGTCGCTCTTTGTAAGAACCGTGGTTTTATTTTCCCCGGTTCCGAAATATACGGCGGTCTTGCAAACACATGGGACTACGGTCCTCTCGGTGTAGAACTCAAAAACAACATCAAAAAAGCTTGGTGGAAAAAATTCGTTCAGGAAAACAGATACAATGTAGGTCTTGATGCCGCTATCCTTATGAACCCTCAGACATGGGTAGCTTCAGGCCACCTTGCAGGCTTCTCCGATCCCCTCATGGACTGCCGCGAATGCCACGAACGCTTCCGTGCAGACAAGATCATCGAAGATTACTGCGCTGAAACAGGTGCTACGCTCGAAAAACCCATCGATGCTTTCACACAGGCTGAAATGAAAGCTTTCGTTGAAGAACATAATATCCCCTGCCCCACTTGCGGCAAGCACAACTTCACTGATATCCGTCAGTTCAACCTTATGTTCAAAACATTCCAGGGCGTTACGGAAGACGCAAAGAACACTGTATACCTCCGCCCCGAAACAGCACAGGGTATCTTTACAAACTTTACAAATGTTCAGCGTACGACTCGTAAAAAACTCCCCTTCGGTATCGGTCAGATAGGTAAATCTTTCCGTAACGAGATCACTCCCGGTAACTTCATCTTCCGTGTTCGTGAATTTGAACAGATGGAACTTGAATTCTTCTGCAAACCCGGCACAGACCTTGAATGGTTCGCATACTGGCGCAACTTCTGCCACAATTGGCTCCTCTCCGTCGGTCTTAAAGATGAACACATCAGACTCCGCGACCACGATCCCGAAGAACTTTGCTTCTATTCTAAAGCTACAACAGACTTCGAGTTCCTCTTCCCGTTCGGTTGGGGCGAACTTTGGGGCGTTGCAGACCGTACGGACTACGACCTTACACAGCACCAGAACACATCCGGCAAGGATATGACATATTTCGACCCCGAAACAAACGAACATTACATTCCTTATGTTATCGAGCCCAGCCTTGGTGTCGAAAGAAGCCTTCTCGCTGTTCTCTGCGATGCTTACGACGAAGAAGTTGTTGACGAAGCTAAGAACGACGTAAGAACAGTTATGCGTTTGCACCCTGCTCTCGCTCCTATCAAAGAGGCCGTTCTCCCCCTTTCCAAGAAGCTTTCCGACAAAGCTATGGATATCTACGAAGACCTCGCAAAACATTTTCCTGTTGACTTTGACGACGCTGGCTCCATCGGTAAGAGATACCGCCGCGAAGACGAGATCGGTACTCCCTTCTGCATCACATACGACTTCGATTCCGAAACGGACGGCTGCGTAACAGTTCGCGACCGCGACACAATGGAACAGGAACGCATCAAGATCGAAGACCTCGTTTCCTACATCGAAAACAAGATGATATTCTGATATTGACACATCCGAATATAGACATATAAGGCAAATATAACTAAACGGTATACTTGATAGATATATTCAGGTATACCGTTTTTAATTTTTATGCAAAAAAAGAGCAAAAAATGTAAAAAAATATTCGTAAATGTTTGAAAAAGTGAATGAAGTATGATATAATATGTGAGAAAAAACATTGTCAGGAGATTTCTATGGAAAAGAAACTTATCTATGATATCCATGACCGTCCGACATTCGGCAAGATGATAATATTTGCGATGCAGCAGTTGCTCGCAATATTGGCGGCAACAATCGCCGTTCCTGCCGCTATCGGCTTGCCCACGCAGATACCTGCCGCTATCCTTGGCGCAGGCATCGGAACATTGGTATATCAATTCTTCACTCAGTACAAAAGCCCCGTATTCCTCGGCAGTTCATTTGCTTTTTTGAACTCGCTCGGCGTAGCGCTCGCATACGGCTATTGCGGCATCTTGCTCGGTTCCATCGTTGCAGGTCTCGTATATTTCGTTATCGCACTCATCGTTCATTTTACAGGCACGGCATGGGTAGATAAACTTATGCCTCCCGTTATAATCGGACCCACGGTCGCACTCATCGGTCTTTCCCTTTCGGGCAGCGCCATGGCAAACATCGTTACCGCGGATTCCTCCGATATGTTTGCGAGCAATAACCTTGTTTCGCTCCTCTGCGGCATGATAGCTTTCTTCGTGATAATTATATGCTCCACACAGAAGCGCGTGCAGATGGCAAGACTTATCCCCTTTATCATAGGTATCGGAGCGGGATATATAACCGCCGCTATCTTCACATTTATCGGCATGGCAACCGACACGGATTATCTTATGATAATCAACTTTGACCCGTTGATAAATAACTTTATCGCAGAAGACGGAAGTTTCCGCGGCATATCCGCATTCTTTGCTCTTCCTGATTTTGCTCTCATCGGAGCGATAAAAGAGCTTATTTCCGGTGAATTTTCTTCAGAGATCATCTCAGCAAACGGCGGCAAAGCTTCTTTGCTCGATCTCGGCGGCATCGCAGAAGTTATAATCGCTTTCTTACCCGTTGCTCTTGTTGTTTTCGCCGAACATATCGCAGATCACAAAAACCTTTCTTCCGTTATCGGACATGACCTTATAAAAGACCCCGGTCTTGAAAAAACTTTGCTCGGCGACAGTGTCGGCTCCATCGCAGGCACGGTGTTCGGCATCTGCCCTAACACTACATACGGTGAATCCGTTGCGTGCGTTGCTATAACCAAAAATGCATCCGTTGCAACTATCACGACAACATCCGTGATGTGTATAATCCTTTCGTTCATCAGCCCCATCATGGCTCTTCTTCAGACCATTCCTTCTTGCGTAATGGGCGGCGTTTGCTTGACTCTTTACGGTTTCATCGCCGTTTCGGGCTTGAAGATGTTCAAAAACCTTGACCTCGATGACAACAAAAACCTCTTTGTTGTTGCCGCTATATTGATATCGGGTGTAGGCGGCTTGGCTATCCAGATACCCTATGCGTTCGCCGAAAACGGCGCCATCAAATCATCCATCACCATCACTTCCATTGCGACAGCGCTCATCATCGGCATCGTTACAAATGCTGTTCTCAGCCGTGTTGAAAAGAGCAAGTTCGGCAAGGAAAAAGACGAAGACAAAAAATAAAAGCAAAAAGGCGTTATTTTAAAATAACGCCTTTATTTTTTCATTGTACATCTTTGACTTACAGTGATAAAAGCCGATATGACGGCAAGTAGTAAAATTTCACAAATTATTCTCAGGAATTTTCACTTAAATGCTTGAGAAAAAGAATTTTGTATGTTATAATTACTTAGTAACTTTATATTGCAGATCAAAGGAGATTAGACATATATGAAATTAGGTATCGTAGGCTTGCCTAACGTAGGCAAGAGCACACT
>CAZERM010000084.1:0-1488 GCA_964514555.1 uncultured Lachnospiraceae bacterium
GATTGGAATAATATTTGAAATATATAAAAATAAAAGGAGATATACACATGGAATTTATCGCCGCTGATACATATTATAAGGAAACAGAACGTGAAAGAGAAAGAAGACTTGCTTGGTTCAAGGAAGCTCGCCTCGGTATGTTCGTACACTACGGCTTGTTCTCTCAGCTCGGAACAGGCGAATGGTGCATGGCTTTCCAGGATTACAAAAAAGAAGAATACGAAACGCTTGCAAAAACATTCGCTCCCAAGGAAAATTGTGCTGACGAATGGTGCGCTTTCGCAAAAAGATCCGGCGCAAAATACGTTGTCCTCACAACAAGACATCACGAAGGCTTCTCTCTTTGGAAATCCGACGTGAACCCCTTCAACTCTTACAACTATTTCGGCAGAGACATCGTTCGCGAATTTGTTGACGCTTGCCGCAAATATGACCTCAAGATAGGTCTTTATTCCTCCCTTATGGACTGGCACCACCCCGACGGTTGGAAATGCGCTTTCGACCCCGAAGCAAGAAGACGCTTCCTCGATTACATCGAAGCGCTCAATGTTGAGCTTCTCTCCAACTACGGCAAGATAGACATCCTTTGGTACGATATGCCCTACCCCATGAAGAGTACAGAGGGCTGGGATTCCGTAAACCGCAACAACAGACTCCGCAAACTTCAGCCTGATATGCTTATCAACAACAGAAGCAAGATCCAGGAAGACTTCATGACGCCCGAAGACAAGCTCGATCCCTCCGTAAACGCTTATTGGGAAGCTTGCATGACGTTCAACGGCATCTCTTGGGGTTATATCGACTCTGACCTTGCTGCTCCTTACTCCTACAGCGCACAGCAGATCATCAACATGATCCACCGTTGCACATCCAACGGCGGCAACCTTCTTATCAATATCGGACCCATGGCAGACGGCACTATCCCTGCCGAGACGGTAACTCCTCTTGAAACAGTCGGCAAATGGCTCGCTGAAAACGGCGAAGCTGTTTACGGTCTCAAAGCAGTAAACGGCACGAATTTCGAAGGCTGCAACCTCAACAAAGCAAGTGTAAGCAAAGACAAGAAGACAGTATACATTTGGAACATGATCTGGGCGCCCAGAGACACTCTCCAGCTCGGCGGTTTCTTGAACGCTCCCAAATCCATCACATACCTTGCAACAGGTGAAAAGGTAGATTTTGAAGTAGACGGTCATAGAATCATTCTCAAGAACCTTCCCAAGGAAGCTGTAGACAAACACGCAGGCATCACGGTATTCAAACTTGAATATGACGAAGAAGCAAAATATCAGTGGGTAAGCTACTATCCTCACATGAACTTCGGCGTAAATGTTGCAGGCGACCTCGCTCAATAATCAATAATCAATTAGCAAACAAAAAAACAAAAGCTATCGAGGATAAAACTCGATAGCTTTTTCTCTTCGCTTTCTTGAAAGAAAGCTCGGCAAAGAACTTTTGCTCAGAATCTTCGCTGTAATTCATTTTAGC
>CAZERM010000084.1:1588-4691 GCA_964514555.1 uncultured Lachnospiraceae bacterium
TGGAAGAAAGCTCGGCAGAGAACTTTCACTCAAAATCTTCGCTGTAATTCATTTTGGCAAAAACATTTTTCTTGAGTGAAGTTCTTTTTGCTTACTTTTTCTCTTCATTTTCTTGGAAGAAAGCTCGGCAGAGAACTTTCACTCAAAATCTTCGCTGTAATTCATTTTGGCAAAAACATTTTTCTTGAGTGAAGTTCTTTTTGCTTACTTTTTCTTTCAAGAAAAAGTAAGTTATTTGGTCAATATCTTAGCTTTCTTGAATCCGACTGCTTTGTAGTATATGAGCGTGGAAACACAGCAAAGGAACCAGCCTGCCGGGTAGCCCATCGCAACAGGGATAAGCTCGTTGGAAATGTAGTTCGACATAACGAACAAATAAAGCTGTCTGAAACCGACAAATGTTGTAAGCATTATTATCATCGGAGCTTTTGTGTTGCCTGCGCCGCGCAATGATGCGGAGAATACCTGGTTTACACAGCAGAACACATAGAACGGCGTTATAACTCGCAAAAGTTTTACTGCGTACTCAACAACTCCCGCATTGCTGTTGAATATTGCCGCAAGATACGGAGCGAATATCATAACGATAGCAATGAAAAATACCGTTATTCCCGTTGCAAGGAAGTATGCCGTGTATGTTCCCTTCTTTGCGCGCTTCATGTCGCCGTTGCCAAGATTCTGTCCGACGAATGTCGTTGCCGCGAGAGAGAGCGACTGCATGGGTAAGAACAAGAATTGGTCTATTTTAGAGTAGGATGTCCAACCTGCAAGGCAGAGCGTTTGGTTACCGTTTACGCCCGCTATGTATGACTGAACGAATACATTTGAAAACGCCGTGAGCGCCATCTGGAGCGCCGCAGGCAAGCCTACCACGCTTATTTTTTTGAGTATTTCGGGGTTGAGATTAAGCTTTTTGAAGCTGAATTTGACGCAAGCGTCCGTTTTTATAAGCTCTCGCATGGTGAGTGTTGCCGAAACGAGCTGTGCAATAACCGTTGCAAGAGCAACACCTGCAACGCCCATGTCAAACGCAAACACGAATACAAGGTCAAGCACGATGTTCGTGATAGCCGCCGCTACGAGATAATAGAAAGGTCTTGCGGAGTCGCCTATCGCCCTCAGTATGCCTGCGCCCATGTTGTATATAAGAAGTCCTATGACACCCGAAAAATAGATGAAAAGATATGTCTTTGCGTAAGGATAAACAGAGGAACCATCCTCCTGCGAACTAAGCATAAGCTTCAAAAGAGTGGGGGATATCGCAACACCCACAATAGTAAATACGATCACCATTAAAAATGTCAATGCCATAGATGTATGAGTTACTTCGTTTACCTTATCTTCCTTTTTTGCGCCGTAATATTGCGAGATAACAACACCTGCACCGCTTGCAAAACCCGAGAAGATACCGATAAGAATGTTGATTATGGGTCCGACACTGCCAACGGCGGCATATGCATCGTTGTTGCCTGTCTGTCCTATGACCCAAACATCGACCATGTTGTAAAGCTGCTGAAACAGATTGCCCAAGAGAAGCGGTAAGGCGAATTTCAAAAGGTTAGATATTATGCTTCCCTGCGTCATGTCTATTTCGCGCTTTGCGAAAATTGATTTTTTAGCTGTTTTTTCCATTTTTTCACCTCAATTCGACATAATAACATAATTATATTATATCACTGCAATATGCCGATGTCAAACCAATAAACAAATTATCACGAAATTATTTCTATGCAAAACTATTATTTTGTATAATTATCCTTCGCAAGAAAGAAAAATACCGCAAAGCTTCAAGCTTTGCGGTATTCTTTTATATCTTTATTTCGTCGCGTCTATGCGTGCCTGCGCCTCGGATGTTCTTGCGTTAGCTTCTGCGATCTTTTCTTCGCGCTCTTTCTGCTTTATCGCTTTAAGAGTGCTCGGTCTGCCTGCGGCTCTTGCTTCCTCGAAACGAGCCTTTGATTCCGCTTTTACCGCAGCAAAATTCGCTTTGTCTACCTCGTGCTGTGCTTTTGCATCTTCTATCATATCTTTGAAGGGGTGAAATTCTTTTTTCATGTCTGTTGATCTCCTTTTGTTTTTTGATCTTATGACATTATTCTACCCCATCATTGTTTGCGTAACTTTAAAGCTACGTTTCTGAAATGTTAAATCAAATATTTTTATATTCTTTTGCAAATTCGGAAGCCACTATGCCGATACCGAAACCGTCGGGTCCGATGTGGCTACTCAAACTGCACGAAAGAGGCCTGTATTCCACCTTAAACTGCGGAAAAGCGGAGCTTACTTCTGCTTTCCAAACTTCCTCTGATTCGCCGTCGGTAAAGCTTCCTGCGGCTACTATAACTATCTCATCATGAGGATAAGCGGAAAAATCTTTTTGCAATTCCTCATGCGCCAGATCGAGCAGATATTTTCTCGCTTTTTTCGTGCCGCGTATCTTCTCTTTCACGCCGAGCACACCATCTATGATGCTGATAATGGGCTTGATACCCAATATCGTAGCCAAAGCGGCGGATGCGTGGCTTATTCTGCCTCCTCGCTTCAAACATTCTATCGTATCAAGAGCGATATATATACGTGCGTTGCCGTCGTTTTCAACGAGCTTTTGGCAGATATCGTCGGCGCACATACCTTTTGATGCCATAGCCAAAGCATCAAATACAGCACAGCGTTGCGTTACGGAAACTCTCGTGGAGTTCACAACGTGTACTTTTCCCTCGAAATTTTCGGCAAATTGCTTCGCCATAAGATAGCTTCCGGACAAGCCTCTCGACATCGGAATATAAACTATCTCATCGTATCCTTCGGCAAATATCTTCTCCCACATATCGCGAAGCTCGCCGAGTGAGGGCTGAGATGTGGAAACATTCTTCTTCTCATTGATAGCTTCAAAAAGCTTCGTCGCGTCGATATCGACCTCCTCTTTGAAGGTTTCGCCCTCGATCAATATCGGCATATGCAATATGTAGATTCCGAGTTTCTTGCCTTCCTCAGTGGATATTGCGCCATTGCTGTCTGTCATGATAGCTGTTTTCATAGCTTTTTCTCCTTGTGCATTATTTTATCTTTTGACCTTTCCCGAGCCGTCTCCTCCGGCAAGAGC
>CAZERM010000085.1:0-4640 GCA_964514555.1 uncultured Lachnospiraceae bacterium
GTGTATACCCCGGCACAGGCGCTATCACAATCAACGGCCGTGATGTTGAAGATTACTTCGGCCTTGAAACACTCAAGCTCATCGTAAACCAGCCTTTCGCTGTTACAGAAACAATGGGCAAATTCGACATCGTATGCACAGCTCAGGGCGGCGGTATCTCCGGCCAGGCTGGCGCTATCCGTCATGGTGTTGCTCGTGCGCTCGTTAAAGCTGACGAAACATACAAACCCGCTCTCAAAAAAGCTGGTCTTCTCACTCGCGACCCCAGAATGAAAGAAAGAAAGAAATACGGTCTCAAAGCCGCTCGTCGTGCTCCCCAGTTCTCCAAGAGATAATTGGTTCTATCGTATATTTTCACAGGCTCTGTTTTTCAGAGCCTGTTTTTTTATTTTATTCGTCTTTCTTAACGATGAGAACCGCCAGCATCTTATACTCGAGATGATGAGGATGAACGAATAGATATGATATAGCAAAAAGCTCTCGCAAACCGTTTGATCGGTCTGCGAGAGCTTCTTTTATGCTTCGATATTTTCTTTTATGGTGCTGAATGTTACGGTAGCTTTGAAAAGGTCGCCGTCGATCTTGATATCAAAAGCGCCGCCTTGCAGATCCGTAAGGCTTCTTGCTATGGAAAGTCCAAGTCCGCTTCCTTCCGTGTTGCGAGAGGAATCTCCGCGGACGAATCGCTCCATAAGCTCATCGCTGGAGATATTGAGCTTCTCCCTTGAGATATTCGTAAAACTCATCACGCATTTATCGCCGAATACCTCGGAACGGATATAAACTCGCGTTCCGCCGAGCGAATATTTGCGGATATTGTTGAAAAGATTATCAAATACTCTCCAAAGCAACCTGCCGTCCGCAAAGATAATAGGGTTATCGGGTGAAAGATCCATGATCGTTTCGAGATCGCTCGCCTCGAATCTATCGGAATATTCCGCAACTGCTTGCGAAAGAAGCACGTTCACGTCCGTATTTTCCGCGTTTACATTTATGCAACCGGATGTCGCTTTCGATGCTTCTACAAGGTCCTCTGTAAGCTTTTTGAGCCTTTTGGATTGTCTTTCTATAACATCAAGATATTCCTGCGCCGCAGGAGAATCAAACCCATCTCGCTTCAAAAGTCCGACGTAATTGACGATGGACGTGAGCGGTGTCTTTATATCGTGCGAAACATTTGCTATAAGTTCCGTTTTCATATGCTCGCTCTTCATCTTTTCGTCGAGCGCCGCCTTTAAACCACTGCTCATATTGTTGAGATTCTCGCCGCACTCGCGAAGCGAAGAAGCCATGTACGATACATCAACATGATAGTCGAGGTTGCCGCTTGCCATCTCTTTGGAGCCTTTTTGAATCTTGTTGAGCGATATGACGAAATATATCAAGAATATTCCGACCAATATGCCCTCCGCTATCCAGAAATTATACATTCTGTTCAACATGCAGATAAACTCAACTATTTTAACAGCGGCAAACAGCAACAATGCTTTCCAATATATCGAAAGATGATTTAATAACTTCACTATGATCTTTTTGATAAGAGCTATCGTGCGATATATTATCGTGTTTCTCCACCATTTGCCGTGCTTTATGCGAACGGCAAACGTAACTATGACGGAAGCCGCAATTATAACGCAAACAGGCACCACGAGCATGGCACAAAGTACGTCGTATATCCAGCTGCTGTATATTGTCAATACTACTTCCAAGATGAACAGTAATACAAATATGATACAGACAACGCACGCTATGCATAAGCAAACATAGAGATCCAGCGGCACTCTGTGAAGTCCCGAGAGGTATATGCCCTCTTTATTCTTTTTATGACCTGCCGCAGAGCAAAGGAAAACGACTATCAAAAGACACGCCAAAGCGCAAGCCAAAGCAATAAATATTATACCGAAGCGCATATTGCAGAGAAAGCGCACCGCGCCCAAAAAATAATAATATTTGTCTTTCGCCGTGAGATCCTGGCGGATATATGCGTTTACGTGATATGTTACGGCTTCGGAAAAATCATACTGTATCTGAACACGATATCCGATGGTTTCGGCTTCGATATTTGCATCCTCGGTATTTGTTTCGGGTACTGCATTATTCTCTTTCTCTGCCGTGCTCGTTATCTCGTAGAAAAATATATTTTCAGATATATTTTCAGATGTATCTTCAGATGTATCTTCCGTTGCATCCACTGAGCTTATACTGTATTCTATAATATTATAATTCGCTTTAAATTGAGCAACAAATTGCTCGGCTTCTTTCATTGTGGCAAAATCCTTTTCGGTTACGGCTACCTTTCTGCCGCTGGGGTAATATTTTCCGTCGTAACCGAAAGCTTCGCAATAATCTACGCTATCATTGTGATCGATGATGATCTTTCCGTCGTCATCGGTAACGACAAAGAATACGTTGCTGTTTTCTTTAGAAAACAGCTTGTCGTATTCGTATTCATCGATATTTGGGGTATCGCTGAGCACATTTTCGGTATACTGATTTATCCTGCGTTTATCTACGGAATAGAACAAACGCGATGCGACTGAATAGCGCAGTTCGCGCCCACCGTCAAAATACGAATCGGATATAAGCAATATGCCTATACCGAATACACTGATACAGCAAGAAAACGCGGATAAAGTAAACAATATCCAAGCGCAGATCTTGACACCGACTTTAGAACGAATATCTTTCATTTCATTTTACACCTCTCTCGATCTTATATCCCTGCCCCCAAACAACTTTTATATATCTGGGTTCAGCAGGATCTATTTCAAGCTTTTCACGCAAATGTCTTATATGTACCGCAACAGCATTTTCTACGTTGAGCGGTATCTCGCCCCAAACTTTGCGGTATATCTCTTTTGGTGAGAATACCGTTCCGGGCGAACGCATGAAAAGCTTTAAAATATCATATTCACGAGGAGTGAGCGACACAAGGTCCCCTTCAAGGTAAACGGCTTTTTCGCTGTCATCGAGCGTTATGCCGCCGATGGACAAGCGCGAAGATCTGACTTCTCCGCTGCCAAGCTGAACATATCTGCGGATATTGGAGCGAACTCGCGCCATTACCTCCACGAGATTGAACGGCTTTGTAACGTAATCATCAGCGCCGATATTAAGCCCCAAAACTTTGTCCGTGTCCTCGGATTTGGCTGTGAGAAGGATTATCGGCACATTGGAAAATTCTCTTATTTTTGTGGTAGCGGTTATACCGTCCATTTGCGGCATCATTATATCGAGCAAAACAAGATGTATCTCTTCTTTGCCGATGATATCAAGCGCTTCTTTTCCGTTGTACGCTTCAAAAATACCGTAGCCTTCCGCGGAAAGATACAATTTTAAAGCGTTTACGATGTCTTTTTCATCATCGCAAATAAGGACGTTATACATTTTTGCTACCTCTTTCGAATCTTTTTATTTTGATGCCTTTGATTCCATCGGGACGGAAGAGACTTTGTTGTGATGCTTTATGGGCTGCCAAGTAAGTCTCTTTTTAAACAAAGACACGATGGATATCGGAATATATGTCATCATAAATATGGGGAATGTAAAAGTATAAAGTATCTTTTTGGGTGTACTTACATATATACGCTTCCACTCCGTTATGACTGTTATCAAACCTACTATAAACACGACGCCGTAAAGACCGATAAATGTTTCCAACACGGTCATAAGTGCGTAACTCACTTCGCCTTGAGCTATACCCATCACAACGAGGGCGAGGTTGAGCACGATGCTCACCACCATCAAAACAAGCGCAGGCATGATGTTCATGCACATATCGTAGCAAGAAAAGTTGCCCTTGAAAATACCTTTCACAAGGTCTTTTCCGTGCTTTTTAAATACCTGCAAAAAGCCGCAGGACCAGCGCATACGCTGTCTCCAAGACTGAGCAAATGTTGTAGGCTGTTCATCGTAAAGAACAGCGTCCGCAAAACCTATCTTATATCCTTTTATAACGTGATATATCGTAAATTCGATATCTTCCGTAAGCAGATGGAAGGGCCAAAAATTCTGTTCTTCGAGCACTTTTCTGCTGAACATAAAGCCCGTTCCCGAAACGGCGCAGCTTTCGCCTATCGCCATTCTGGCGCCGTTGAGATATTTTGATTCTCTTATAAACCAAAGCGCATAGCCTGCGGATATCCAGTTATCACCGAAATTTTTGGAGTTTCGGTAGCTTGTTACGATGTCATAACCGTTAGAAAAAACGTGATTCATTTTTTCTATATAATCCTCGGACAAAAGGTTGTCCGCATCAAAAACAAAATATCCGTCAAAGCCTTCGGGATAATCGCGCGCGATATTCTTTAAAAGCAAGTCGAGCGCATATCCTTTGCCGATAAGCTCTTGGTTGTTTCTTTCATATACGACGGCGCCTGCCTTACGAGCAAACTCTGCCGTGTGGTCGGTACAGTTATCCGCCATAACAAATATTTTTATCAACTTTTTTTCATAAGTTTGCTTTTTAATGCTTTTTATAAGCTCACAAACGACCTCTTCTTCGTTTCTGGCACATATCAAAACAGCGAAACTATTTGCTTTAGAAGTAAGAGGAAATTTTTTCTTCTTTAAAAAAGGTATTGCGACATATACGAATTGATAGAAATATCACAATAAAAATAATAAAGAAAAGATCAAAA
>CAZERM010000086.1:0-4454 GCA_964514555.1 uncultured Lachnospiraceae bacterium
ATATTTATATAGAAATAAAAATAAGGGGTTTGACAATGATAAATATCGGTAACAACGACATTCGCATAGAGGTCGATAAGCAAAACGGTCTTATTTGCGGATTGTATTCTCCTCTCGGCAAATATAATTTGGCTGATACGAAGGGAGCAGGCTCTT
Organism: uncultured Lachnospiraceae bacterium; assembly: GCA_964514555.1. Classification (GTDB taxonomy): domain Bacteria; phylum Bacillota; class Clostridia; order Oscillospirales; family CAG-272; genus UMGS731. The sequence continues at coordinate 157 of CAZERM010000086.1, forward strand.
TTTGCTATACATTAAAGGGCGATGACATTAAGACAGATGAAAAATTTGTCCCTTATGCGGACAAAACATCCGCTTACGACTTTGTTTCCGTTGACGGAAACAAAGTAATGTGCCGCAACGAAGAATTTGGCGTCGATACGACATACACCATAAACGAAAAAAGTTTGCTTATAGAATCAAAGAGCAACGACGAAAGATTGGCGCAGTTCGGAATAGATTTTAATTTGAACTTTATTACAAAAAACAACACTTCCGTTCCCGGTCAGCTTTTGCCAAGCTCACCTTATACCTCCTGCGACGGCAAAAAGATGTATTTCATCATGCCGACGATCGATTGCGGATTTACTATCATAATTGCAAAAACGCCGTGCAAGGCTTGGAAGACATTGTACGCAGGGCAGATCAAAACAGTGCAGATGCTCTCCTCTTTGCCCGATATTTTCGATGAAGAGTCAAATACTGAGATAAGCATCGAAGTGTGCTTTGCGAAAACGCTTGCGGAATGTTACGATGTGATACAGAAAGCTTATGAATGTCCGATGATATGCCCCGAGGTAACGGGAACATTCGATTCTTACCTTGATGTTGACATACTCGGCGAAGCCGACTATGTAATTTCAGTATCTAAGCACGGCGAAAATAAAGTCGCCGTAAAGGACGGCAAAGCGAAAATCATCTCCAACGGTTACGGAAGATACGAGATAATTCCTTATAAAAACGATGTTGCCGGTCTTGATACGGTGGTTTGGTTTGGTGAAGATGTGGACACGCTTTTTGAAAAGAGCTGTGATGCCATCAAAGCGCCTTACCACGGCGACTATAACCTTTGCGAGGGTATGGTCTGGTGCTGGTCGCTCATCTTCTATATGCGTGATTATAACAGCAGAAAATATATTTCCGTTGTTGAAGATGCATTAAAGAGCGTCATGGGCGAAAAAGAGCCGTTTATCGAGCGCCAGACGATAGTTCCTCATGCACTTTACGGCACGCCTGCATACCATATTTATAAATCTGTTCGCATACAGGAGCAATTTTTCGGCATCTCCATCCTTATTGAGATGTACAAGCTCACAAAAGAGAGACGTTACCTCGATTTTGCCGTAGCCGCCGCAAAAACGGTTATCGACGGATATCAGAAAGAGGATGGTTCGTTTGAAACTTTCGCCAACAGGGATTATACGACGGTCTGTGCTCCGATGATACCGATAGTTGATCTTGCGGTATTGCTCGGCGAGATGCACGACGAGAACGCGGATATATTCACGCAAAGCGCAAAAAGAGCGGCAGAGCACCTTTTCAAAAGAGGAATGTTCTTCCCAACGGAGGGCGACGATAACAAAGTTATGGAGGATGGCTCCATCTCCTGCACGGCACTTTCGCTCCTCTATTATTGCAGATATATCGAATGTGTGTCGAAATATGTCGAATTTTCAAAGGAAGTTTTGACTCTCCACGATTGGTGGAGAAGTTATACACCCGATGTACGCATATATATGTCTACGATGAGATGGTGGGAAACAAAATGGGAGGGTGATGCAACGGGACACGCTATCTGCTGTGGTCATGCGTAGTCGATCTGGCGTGCGGAAGCGGACCTTCACATGGCAGTGCTCACGAAAGACCCGAAATATTTCATCAGTTCATGGAACGGTTATATGACGAACTTTTCGAAGATAGAGGAGGACGGCTCAACTTACGCTTGCTATCAGCCCGACTATTTCCCGGGTGGCGGCTTGGAGGTTATCAGACGTTCACTTTTGAATCTCGGCGAAAAAGATTACGCTAAAAAATATGAGATAGTACACGGTTATCCGAAAAACACGGACAATTCGCTCTCTCGCTATGTTTGGGTGAGATTTTGCGCCGCTTGGCAGGATATCGCCGTTGTAATAAAGGAAAAAGAAAACAATATCTGCTTAAACTGCAAGATGGAGGGCGAGGAGATCAAAACAGGCGCTCTCGTTAAAAAGATATATGTATTTGATGAAAACGGCTTTGAATTGATAGAAAAATAAAAGCGCGGTATCAAAAAATACCGTGTATACATAAAAAAGTATAGATTTTTTAAAAATTTATGCTATAATATAATAGTATAGGTAAAAATCAAGTATAACCTTGAAAGGAATTTTTAAACTATGGCAAAGAAACTTGAACAGCTTACAAACAAAATAGGCGTACAGGGCCCCGTTGTTACTATCGTTATGGACGGTGTCGGTATCGCTGCAGACGGCGCAGGTAACGCGGTTAAAAACGCTTACACTCCCACACTTGATATGCTCATGGCAAAATATCCCTGGGTAAAACTCCAGGCACACGGTAAAGCCGTTGGTCTTATGAGCGATGACGACATGGGTAACTCCGAAGTTGGTCATAACGCTCTCGGTTCCGGTCAGGTATTCGCACAGGGCGCAAAGCTCGTTACAGAATCCATCGAATCCGGTAAGATCTTTGAAGGCAACACATGGAACGAACTCGTTGCAAACGCAAAATCAAACAACAGCACGCTCCACTTCATCGGTCTTTTCTCCGACGGTAACGTACACTCCCACATCAACCACCTCCGCGAGATGATCAAACGCGCTAAAGTTGACGGTGTTCACTCCGTTCGCGTTCACATCCTTCTTGACGGTCGTGATGTTGGCGAAACATCCGCTCTTGACTATGTACTTCCTTTCGAAGCATTCCTCGCAGATCTCCGCGACGACAGCTTTGACGTTATGATCGCAAGCGGTGGCGGCAGAATGCAGATCACGATGGACAGATACGAAGCTAACTGGAAGATGGTTGAAGAAGGTTGGAAGACACACGTTCTCGGCGAAGGCAGACAGTTTGCTTCCGCAGAAGAAGCTATCAACACATACCGTGCTGAAACAGGCGTTATCGACCAGGACCTCCCTGCTTTCGTTATCGCTAAAGACGGCAAACCCGTTGGCACTATCGAAGACGGCGACAGCGTTGTATTCTACAACTTCCGCGGCGACCGTGCTATCGAGATCTCCAAAGCATTCGACAGCGGCATCGAATTTGATAAATTTAACAAAGTTCGCTCTCCCAAGGTAGTATACGCAGGTATGCTCGAATACGACGGCGACCTCCACATCCCCTCCAAATACCTCGTTGCTCCCCCTGCTATCACAAATACAATGGGCGAATACCTCGCAGGTACAGGCGTAACACAGTTTGCTGTTTCCGAAACACAGAAATACGGTCATGTAACATACTTCTGGAACGGTAACAAGAGCGGCAAATTTGATGACGCTACAGAAACATACGTAGAGATCCCCTCCGACGTTGTTCCTTTCGAACAGAGACCTTGGATGCAGTGCGCTCTCGTTGCAGATTCCGTTATCGACGCTATCAAGAGCGGCAAATACCAGTATATCCGTGCTAACTTCCCGAACGGAGACATGGTTGGTCATACAGGTAACTATCTTGCAACTATCGTTTCCATGGAAGCGCTCGATATCCAACTCGCAAGAATCCTTGCTGCTGTTGATGCTGCAAAGGGTGTTGCTATCATCACAGCTGACCACGGCAACGCAGACGAGATGTACGAAGTAGACAAGAAGGGCAACGCCAAGACAAACAAAGACGGCTCCTACAAAGCTAAAACGAGCCATACGCTCAACCCCGTTCCCTGCATCATCTATGACAACTTCACAGCTGACAAATACACTGTAAAAGAAGGCGCGTTCGGTCTTGCTAACGTAGCCGCTACAACAGTAGAGCTTCTCGGCTACGAAGCTCCCGCAATGTGGTGCGACAGCCTCATCGACGTTAAATAATTATATAAATGGAAAAAAGACAAGTTAAGATAGGTATATCGGCAAAGCAGACGGACGGTATGGACGAGGCAGCCGAACCTGTTGTTATGAACATTATCAGCGAGGCGGAGATAACCGATGACGGAGAGAATATATATATAGAATATGAAGAACATCTTTCCGAAGACGGCGATATAACAAACTCCAAATTGATATTTTCCAAAAAAAATCCCGCAACTGTTTCTCTGGTGCGTGAGGGAGAGGTTACAACATCCTGTTCCTTTACGCGCGGAGAGCGTTGCTCTTGCTCGTATAATATAGGTGGGCTTGCTTTGGATTTTGTCGTTGCGACAAAAACGCTCAAAAATACGCTCACTTTAGACGGCGGCATTATAGCCATGAACTATGACATGGAAGTGCGCGGCATAACTATGAGTAAGAATGAATATAAATTAACAGTTATTAAGAACAGAGCAGGCGCACCGTAAGGTGCGCTTGCGTTCTTTCTCTCGCTTTTTTGCTAAGGAAAAAGCT
>CAZERM010000087.1:0-4442 GCA_964514555.1 uncultured Lachnospiraceae bacterium
GGTATATTCCTCCAATTTTTTGTGCTTTATATGATATAAAACCATATTTACAAGCATATTCTACCACAAGTTCGCGCCAATATCTAGACATTTTTAAAAAATTTTTTAAAAAAGATAAAAAATTTCTGAAAAAACACATATAAACTTGAAAAAAAAGCCGTTTCATTGTAAAATATATCATAACTCTACTTGCAAAAATGAAGAAAAAACGAAAGAGGTAAATATGAACATCGATGAACTTTTCAAAAAAATAGCTTCTGACAGGGAAGCAAAAGCTTCCGCTCCGATATCATATATAGTTGCCGCGCTCGGCAACCCCGGCAAAGAATATGACGGCACAAGACACAACGCAGGCTTTGAAGCGATGGATTTCATCTGCGAAAAAACAGGTGAAAAAGTGCAGAAGGCGAAATTCGACGCTCTCGTCGGCGAAGCAAACATAGGCGGCGCTCGCGTGCTCCTCATGAAGCCGCAGACGTTCATGAACGCATCGGGTGTTGCGATATCTGCGGCGGCTGATTTTTACAAGATAGCCCCCGAAAATGTTATCGTGCTTTGCGACGATATCACACAGGCACCCGGAAAGATGCGTATCCGCAAAAGCGGAAGCGCCGGCGGTCATAACGGACTCAAGAGCATCATCGCTTGCCTTGACAGTCAGAACTTCAACCGCATCCGCATAGGTGTCGGCGAAAAACCCAACCCCGAATACGACCTTGCGGATTGGGTGCTCGGCAGATTTTCTCAGGAGGACAAAAAGCTCGTTGCTTCCTGCTTTGAAAAAGCATATGGTGCTATCGAACTTATAGTAAAGGGCGATGTTGAAAAGGCTATGTGCCTTTACAATGTCAAATAAGATCTCATCCAAATAATATAAAAACGGAGGTGAAAAATGAATATAATTTTGGAACGCTTGCGCCATGAGCGCGAGTACGATCAATTAAAGCAAGCATATGAAACAGCATTGGTCGGTAAGAAGCATCTGCCTTTTCTTGCAACGGGGCTTTGCGACGGTGCGCTCGATGCTTTTATTGCCGCATTTATAGAGGACGAGAAACGCGGCACTTCGCTTATCATAGCTAAAGACGAGATAAGCGCGGAACGCATAAGGATATTCCTTTATAATTGCGGTTTGCGTGTTGCGTTTTATCCCTCTCGCAGACCCGTGCTTTACAATATCATTTCCTCGCATGAGCTTGAACACGCGCGCATAGCTTGCCTTTCGGGTATATGCAACGGAACGCTTGATGCGGTCGTTACAGTTCCCGAGGCAACGGTGCAGTTCACTGCGCCGAGAGCAACGATAGAAAGCGGCACAAAGACGATAGCCGTCGGCGACACGCTCGATCTCGTTGAATTAACAAAGATGCTCGTTGATAACGGATATGTTTCCTGCGAGCTTGTTGACGGCAGAGGGCAGTTCAGCACGCGCGGCGGTATAATAGATATATTCCCTCCGCAACTCGAAAAACCCGTAAGACTTGAGCTTTGGGGCGACGAGGTTGACAGTATCGGCTATTTTGATGTGATGACACAGCGCAAAACAGAGAATATACAGTTCTTTTCAGTTTTGTGCGCTCGTGAAGTTTTGCCCGATGAGCAAATGAAAAAAGCGCTTTCCGCCCACATAGAGCAGATGGCGAAAAAAGCCGAAAAGATAGAGAGCAAGGCTTCATTGCTTCACGAAAAAGAATGTATCGATGCGGACATAGAAGCGCCGTTTATCGACAAATACATTTCCTTTATATATAAGGAACATACCTGTTTGCTCGACTATTTCGAAAAGGGAAAAACGCTCGTTTTCGATATCGAGCGTGCCCACACCGAGGAGAGGCTCAAGGGCTATGAGCTTCAAAGTGCGGAGGATGTAAGCGAACTTCTGAACAATGCGCTCATCTCACCGCATTACAAAGAATTTGCTTTTTCGGGCGAGAGATTGTTTTCATTTTTCGATGAAAATGCCGCGATAATACTCGATAATTTCGCCTCCACTTACCCGGGTAAGCTTTCGGGTTGGTTCGAATTTGCCACGCGCAAGCCGCCGTCATTTAAAGAGGGCTTCGAACAGCTCAAGGAGGATATTTCGGGCTTTGTACAGAGCAATTATGCCGTTTTGCTCTCTTGCGAGAACGCCGTTTCCGCGAAGAGCTTGCACGAGCTTTTGACAAATTCGGGCATGAAAGCGGCGCTCATACAGGATTACGAACACGTTGACGAGGTGCCGCGCAGGATACCCGTCATAACCTGCGGAGCGGTGCCTTCGCTCGAGCTTTTACATTCAATGTTCGTTTGCATATCGGAGCTTTCCGACGGCAATATGCGTGCAGTAAAGCGTGAGAAGAAAAAGACTTCTTCCGTGGCGCAAAGTTCGAAGCAAAAATTGCTCTCTTATGCGGACTTGACTGTCGGCGACCTCGTTGTACATGACGCGCACGGTATCGGCAGATATGTCGGGATCGAGAATATACGCAACTATGACGGCACACGCCGCGACCACATCAAGATACAATATTCGGGCACTGATGTGCTTTATGTACCGTGCGAGCAGATAGACCTCGTTTCAAAATACATCGGTCCTCGAAGCGACGATGCAGGCATGAAGCTTTCGAAACTCGGCGGCACGGATTGGCATAAAACAAAGGCTCGTGTCAAAAAAGAAGTGCGCGAGATGGCAAAGGAGCTTATCAAACTTTATGCGGAGCGACAGCGACGCCCCGGTTTTGCGTTTCCGCCCGATGACGAGATGCAACGCGATTTCGAAGATACATTCGAATATAAAGAGACCGATGCACAGCTCGAAGCCGCAAACGAGATAAAATCCGATATGGAAAGCTCAGTCCCCATGGACAGATTGCTCTGCGGCGACGTTGGCTTCGGTAAAACGGAAGTCGCTCTGCGAGCCGCTTTCAAAGCGGTCATGGGCGGAAAACAGGTAGCTATACTCGTTCCGACAACGATACTTGCTTCTCAGCACTACAGAACAACTGTCTCTCGTATGCGCGGTTTTCCGATAAATATCGCGATGCTCTCTCGCTTTTCCGTAGGCAAGGAGCAGGGCGCAACACTCCGTGCGCTCAAGCGCGGTGATATAGATATAATCATCGGTACGCACAGGATACTTTCCGAGGATGTGCAGTTCCGCGACCTCGGCTTGGTCATCATTGACGAGGAACAGCGCTTCGGTGTGGCGCACAAGGAAAAATTAAAGCAGATATCGAAAAATGTCGATGTGCTCACGCTCACCGCAACGCCCATTCCGCGAACGCTCGGCATGGCGATGAACTCTATCCGTGATATGTCCGTATTGGACGAAGCGCCCGAGGCTCGCCGCCCTGTTCAAACTTATGTGATGGAATTTGACGAGATAATCATCAATGAAGCCATCCGCAGGGAACTTGCACGCGGCGGTCAGGTATTCTATCTTCACAATAGGGTAGATTCGATCTATTCCGTTGCCGCTCGGTTACGCGCAAGGTTCCCCGATGCAGTCGTTGCCGTGGCTCACGGTCAGATGGAAAAGCACGAGCTTGCGGAAGTTTGGTCTTCGCTCGTGGAGGGCGAGACGCATATCCTTGTATGCACCACGATAATAGAAACGGGTGTTGACGTGCCGAATGCCAACACGCTCATCATAGAGCAGGCAGACCACATGGGACTTTCTCAGCTGCACCAGATACGCGGTCGTGTCGGACGTTCGCAACGTCTTGCTTACGCATATTTCACATATGATAAAGGAAGAGCGCTTACCGAAATATCCACAAAGCGCCTTGCCGCCATCCGCGATTTTACGGAGTTCGGTTCGGGCTTTAAGATAGCGTTGCGCGACCTCGAGATACGCGGAGCGGGAGATGTGCTCGGTTCAAGACAGCACGGTCATATGGAGAGTATCGGTTATGACCTCTACATCAAGATACTTGACGAAGCGGTGCTTGAAGAGCAGGGAATAGAGAAAAAAGAAAAGACGGAATGTGTCATCAACATCGGCAGAGATGCGTATATCCCGAAAACATATATCCCCGGTGAGGCGCAGAGGATAGATATCTATAAAAAGATAGCGCGCATCACTACGGAGGAGGACGCAGATGATATCGCGGACGAATTGCTCGATCGTTTCGGCGAACTTTTGCCGAGCGTTGAGACTTTGCTTGATGCGGCACTTTGCCGTGCGCTCGCCTGCGAATGTGAATTTTCGCAGATAGACGAGAAAAACGGAAGCATCGTTATATATCCGAAGGTGCTCGATATAGCGGCTTGGGCGGGCATGGCGGAGCAATTCCCCGGGAGAATACTCGTAACTCCGTCGGCAAAACCATTTGTTTCCTGCCGAAAACCGCCAAAAGAGCCTACTTTTGCCTTTATTCGCACTTTGTTAAAAAAATATATACAAATAAAATCAAAAAAAGAGTAGATTTTATTTTTATTTTATGTATAATATTATATGT
>CAZERM010000088.1:0-4420 GCA_964514555.1 uncultured Lachnospiraceae bacterium
GCCTGTGCCGGGGTATACACGAACACGAGCAACAGATTTTTTTCTTCTACCTGTGCCGTAGAAGTAAGGTTTAGCACTTGTATATGTCATCTTGATAATTTCCTTTCTCAGTCAACAACAACAGGTGTGGGCTGCTGTGCCTGGTGGTTGTGTTCAGCGCCTGCGTAAACTTTGAGGCGTGTAAGAGATTTGTCGCCGATGTGGTTATGGGGAAGCATGCCTTTAACAGCGAGTTCCATAGCGAGCTCGGGTCTTGTAGCCATAAGTGTCTTGTAGCTTACAGATTTGAGACCGCCGATATAACCGGAATGACGGTGATAGAATTTCTGTTCGAGCTTCTTACCTGTGAGAACAGCCTTGGAAGCGTTGATGATGATTACATATTCGCCGCAGTCAACATGAGGTGTGAACTCGGGGCGATTTTTACCTCTGAGAATGTTAGCGGCAGCAACAGCTACTTTGCCGAGGGGCATATCTGTAGCGTCGATTACATACCACTTGCGATCCAGAGTTTCTACTTTAGCCATGAAAGTGGACATTTTATATTCCTCCGTAATAATTTATATAGGAAAAGTTCTTGAATTTTCAGCATGACTTTCCTAACGTTTGCAACGCTTGAAATTATATCATGCATTTTGATGATTGTCAATAGGTTTTTTAAATATTTTTTCAAAATTTTAATTTACATTTTTACAAGCTCTTGTTTTCTCTTGTTTTCTCTCGTTTTCTCGCTTTTTCGAAGTTGTCATATCGCATTTTTCTTTAAAATATTTTTCGATCGATTGTTTTCGATGAGTGTAGAAAACTCGCCGTCCTTTTTGGCTATTTTAACATGAAAAGCTTTAAGAGAAGAAGATGAAGGTATATTATTTTGTTTATAATGGTATATAAATTTAGCTTTTGTGGTTGAAATTAGTTTTATTTTGGTGTATAATTAAAAAGAATAAAAATTAAGATGGTCTATTTTGGAGAAAAATAATGCTTGATAAACTTGCAGAGATAGAAGCGAAATTTGATAAGGTCGAAAAAGACCTTGCTTTGCCCGAAACGGTGAACGATCAGGAGAAGTTCCGCGAACTTATGAAGGAACACAAAAAACTTTTGCCTATCGTTGAAAAATATCGTGAATATAAAAGATCGTGCGAAGAACTTGACGACGCGAACATGATGCTCGGCGAGGCAGATGATGCCGAGATGAAAAAGATGATAACGGAAGAGATAGCCGCGCAAAAAGAGATACAGAAAAAGCTCGAAGACGAGATGCAGATAATGCTCTTGCCGCGCGACCCAAACGATGATAAAAACGTGATCATGGAGATACGAGCAGGCGCAGGCGGAGAGGAAGCCGCGCTCTTTGCCGCAACTCTTTACAGAATGTATTCCATGTATGCGGACACTATGCATTGGAAGACGGAACTTATGAGCATGAACGAAACGGAGCTTGGGGGTTACAAAGAGATATCATTTATGATAACAGCCGAGGGTGCTTATTCTAAACTCAAATTCGAAAGCGGCGTTCATCGCGTACAGCGAGTTCCCGAAACGGAGACACAGGGCAGGATACACACTTCCACGGTAACGGTAGCAGTGCTTCCCGAAGTAGAAGATATAGAAATAGAGATACGTCCCGAAGACCTCGTTATAGAGACTTGCAAATCCAGCGGTGCGGGCGGTCAGCACGTAAACAAGACGGAATCCGCCATACGCATACTTCACAAACCCAGCGGTCTTATAGTTGAATGTCAGGAAGAAAGAAGCCAATTCAAGAACCGCGACAAGGCGATGAAGATGCTTCGTGCAAAGCTTTATGATATAGAAAAGACAAAGCAGGATGATGCTATCGCTTCTGAACGCAAGAGCCAAGTTGGCACAGGCGACAGAAGCCAAAAGATAAGAACATATAATTTTCCGCAGAGCCGCGTAACGGACCACAGAATAGGTTTTACAACGCATAATTTTGACGGATTTCTCAACGGTAATATAGATGAGATGATCTGCGCACTCGTAGCGGTCGATACTGCGGAAAAACTAAAAGGAAGTGCCGAAAATGGAAACTAAGATTGTAAAGATCGACTTTGCACGCGATCTTAACGAGCAGGTAAAAGAATGCGCCGAGATCATAAAACGCGGCGGACTTGTAGCTTTTCCGACAGAGACGGTATACGGCTTGGGCGGAAGTGCGCTTGATGCCGATGCGGCTAAAAAGATATATGCCGCAAAAGGCAGACCGAGCGATAATCCTCTTATAATACACATAGCTTGCCCCGAAGAGGCGGAGGCTTACTGCGTTACAAACGAGGCTTACTACAAGATAGCAAAAGAATTTATGCCGGGTCCCATAACGGTAATATTGCCGAAGAAAGACACTATACCTTTTTCCGTAACGGGTGGACTTTCGACCGTTGCGGTGCGTTGTCCCGAACATCCCGTGGCACGTGCGCTCATAAGCGAAGCAGGTGTGCCGATAGCTGCTCCCAGTGCAAATACTTCGGGCAGACCCAGCCCCACTTCCGCACAGCACGTTATAGATGACCTCAGCTCTAAGATAGAAGCCATCATCGACGGCGGCGAAGCGGAGATAGGTTTGGAATCCACCATAGTTTTGCCTCGCGACAACGGCGTTACGGTACTTCGCCCGGGCGGTGTAACCGTAGAGATGCTCGAAAGCGTATTCGATGATGTAACACTTGATGCGGGCATCACAAAGAAGATAGACAACGGAGCGGCTCCGCTTGCTCCCGGCATGAAATACCGCCATTATGCGCCGCAGGCGACGGTATTCCTTATAAAAGATGCAGGCAACGCCGATTTTGACGGCAGAGTGAAAAAATTCCTTTCCGCTAAGCTCGACAAAGAGCCGAGAACGGGTGTTGTTTGCTTCGACGAATACAGAGACGATATAATAGGAAAGAACGTGTTCTATTTCGGCAAAAAAGCCGACGATGAAGAACACGCAAAGCGACTTTTCGATATTTTGCGCCGATTCGATTCGACGGATGCGCCCGAGATATATGCAACGGCATCCGATATGCGCGGAATAGGACTTGCCATATACAACAGAATGTTGAAAGCTTCCGGCTTCAACATCATAGAGATCTGAGCGAGGGAGCGAAAATGATAATAGGACTTACCGGGGAATCCGGCGCGGGAAAGAGCACGGTAGCCAAGCTTTTTGACGCTTTTGGCTTTTGTGTGGTGGACTGCGATGCGATCTCTAAAACGCTTGACACGGACGGAACATATATTGCGGAGATAGAAGAAGCTTTCGGCGATGATGTTATAATGCTTTGCGGCGCGCAAAGGCGCGTGAACAGAAAAGCGCTCGGCGAGAAAGTGTTCGGCAAGAACGCAAAAAAAGACTCCGTTAAAACGCTTAATTCCATAAGCCATCCGATAATAATAAAAAAGGTGTTCGAAAAGGTATCCGCAGCAAACAAAGAGGGCAAAACTGCCGTTATAGATGCGCCGCTCCTTTTTGAAAGCGGACTTGACAAGATATGCGACAGCATCGTCGGAGTCATCGCGCCCGAAAGCGTAAGGATAGAGCGACTTTGCATGAGAGACGGTATCACCTCCGACATGGCAAAAAAACGATTTGCCGCACAAAAGGACGATGCGTTCTTGCGAGCGAATTGCCATCATATAATTGTTAATGACAGCGACGGCGAGGAGCTTTCACGGCGCGCCGAGGTCGTTTTGAAAGAACTTTCGAAAGGAACCGATACATGATAACAAAGCAGCGTTCATCATTTACTCTTATATTGGAAATAATTGCGCTGATCCTTGTTTTCGCCATAATACTTGTTTGCGCCAACGCAGACACGGTAAAGCGAAGATTCGAAAAACTGAATCTTCCCAAAGAGGAGCTTGAATACCTTGAGGATATAAAGCTTGCTTCGAGAGAATTCGGTGTGGACGAAAATTTTATTTTGGCGATGATAAAGGTCGAAAGCGATTTTGACGTTGACGCGGTATCGCGCGCAGGCGCAATTGGGCTTATGCAGATAATGCCCGACACATATGAAAGCGAGATAAAGAACGAGCTTGGTCTACAGGTAGCGGCGCACAATGCGTTGCTCGAACCATATATAAATATACGAAGTGGGACTTACTATATAGCGCATCTGCTCGAACATTACGATGATATGGTGTCCGCATTGGCGGCATACAACGCAGGCATCGGAAAAGTCGGTCAATGGCTTGCGGACAGCACATATTCGCAGGAGAGGACGGACGGCAAAGAGGGCAGAGTGCTCATATCGGAAAATATACCGTACAGCGAAACGAGAAAATATGTTTCGCGCGTGATGTATTATTACGAAAAATACACGGAGCTTTATCCTGTGAGCGAAACGCCGCAGGAGGGCGAAAAATATAAGGACAGCCCCATACTTTGGGTAACGAAGGAGGGGTACCACCC
>CAZERM010000089.1:0-4419 GCA_964514555.1 uncultured Lachnospiraceae bacterium
GCGTTCCCGACTCTCGTCTTGATGCTTTGGCGGAAATGTACCACCCCGAAAAATACACTCCTGCCGTTATCGAATTTGTTGATATCGCAGGTCTTGTAAAAGGCGCTTCTCAGGGCGAAGGTCTCGGAAACAAGTTCCTTTCTCACATCCGCGAAACAGATGCTATCATTCACCTCGTTCGTTGCTTCCCCAACTCCAACGTGATCCACGTTGACGGCAACGTAAACCCTTTGAGAGATATCGAAACCATCAATCTTGAACTTATCTTCTCCGACCTTGAAGTTTTGGAACGTAAGATCACAAGAGTCGAAAAAGATCTCAAAGGCGACAAGACTCTCGCAGGCGAGCTCGCTTTCCTCAAAACAGTAAAAGAAACTCTCGAAGCAGGTAAATGCGTTCGTTCCATGGACCTTTCCGAAGAGGAAAAAGAAATGCTCTCCGACGTTGCTCTTCTCACTCTCAAACCCGTTATCTATGTTGCAAATATCGGTGAAGAACAGCTTTCCGAAGATTTCACATCTTCCGATACATACAAAACGCTTGAAGAGCACGCAAAGAGCGAAGGCTCCGAACTTCTCGTTATCTGCGCTCAGATCGAAGCAGAACTCGCGGAACTTTCAGGCGATGACAAAGTAGCGTTCCTCGAAGATCTCGGCATCAAAGAGAGCGGTCTTGACGCGCTCATCAAAGCAAGCTATAAGCTCTTGGGCTACATCAGCTTCCTTACGGCAGGTCCCAAGGAAGTTCGCGCTTGGACTATCGTAAACGGCACAAAAGCTCCCCAGGCGGCAGGTAAGATCCACTCCGATATGGAACGCGGCTTTATTCGCGCGGAAGTTATCGGCTTTGACGATCTTATGAAATGCGGCTCTATGACAGCGGCAAAGGAAAAAGGTCTTATCCGCAGTGAAGGTAAGGACTACGTTTTCCGCGATGGCGATATCGTTGTTATCCGCTTTAACGTATAATTAAACAATAAGAATTTGGCTGCCCTTAAAAATATCTTTGGATTTTTGAGCGTAGCCATTTTTTTTAAATAACGGAGGTAATAAAATGCTCAGAATAGGTTGCCATCTTTCCGCATCCGCAGGATACCTTGCAATGGGCAAAGATGCAAAAAACATAGATGCAAACACATTCGCTTTCTTCACTAGAAATCCGCGCGGCGGCAGTGCAAAAGCCATCAACGAAGCAGATGTTGCTCGTTTTATCGACTTTGCAAAGGAAAACGATATCTCTCGTCTTGTGGCTCATTCGCCCTATACGCTCAACCCCTGCTCCGCAAAGCCGGAGCTCCGCGAATTTGCGCGCAACACAATGGCAGATGACCTTCTCCGCCTAGAATATACGCCCGGCAACTTTTATAATTTCCACCCCGGCTCACATACGGGTCAAGGCGACGAAATAGGACTTCGCCAGTGCGCCGATATGCTCAACAGCATCATCACAGACGAGCAAACGACAACGGTGCTCATCGAAACGATGGCAGGCAAAGGCTCTGAGATCGGCAAAAGCTTCGAACAAATAGCGCAGATACTCTCCATGATAGAGCGCAAAGACAAAGTCGGCGTATGCCTTGACACTTGCCATATTTGGGACGGCGGATACGATATCGTAAACGACCTCGACGGAGTTATCACAAGCTTTGATAATATCATCGGGCTTAAAAATCTCCACGCCATCCACCTTAACGATAGCCTCAATCCTTGCGGCGCGCATAAGGACAGACACGCCAAGATAGGCGAAGGCTACATCGGCAAGGAAGCACTCTTCCGCGTTATCAACCACGAAGCGCTCTTTGCCCTCCCCTTTATTCTCGAAACACCTAATGACGAAGAAGGTTACAGAAAAGAAATAGCTATGCTCCGCGAAGCATATCAGCATTAACCAAAAAAGCAATAGTCGATATGACTATTGCTTTTATTTTATGATTCGAAATCGAACACTATCTTCTTTTCGTCATCAAGTTTCAGCACAGCATCAAATAACGTGCCTTTTTTTGATGTGAAACCTTTTATTTTTGATGTTTTGCCTGTTTCCAAAAGTGATCTTGCGTTTGAAACGGATATGGCTCGCTTGCAGATATTTAAGCTTATTTTGAATATACAGCCTTTTTTATATCCCAAGCAACCGTAACTGTATCTTCCTCTAACAACTTTTTCGCCACACAAAGGACATTTGCCTATCTCATCACCGAAAAATCCGATATCCTCGTCTGTTTCGATTGCGCTTTCTTCTTTTTTGGCAAAAGTCTTTGCGATCTCCTCCTCGGCGATGCGAACGCTTTCTTCAACGGTCATCTCGCCTCTGTAAACAGCCTTTAACGCCTTGCCAAGCTCGCTTGTCTTGTATTTATCCATGGAGATGTTCATTTTCGAAAGCGAATCTATCATAAATTGACCTGCAGGCAAAATTTTATAAACATCTTTTTTAAGCTCGATATACCCGCTTCGCTTTGCGTTGTCTATTATGCCTGTTCTCGTTGCCTCCGTGCCAAGCTCCAGACCCTCAAAGATAGCGCGGTAATCTTCATCGTCGCTCTGCTCTTTTTCATCGTCGGAGGCTTGCTCGTCCTGCGCTTTTTTCTCTTTTTTATCGTCCTTGAAAGGATTTTTAAGGTAATTGTTCAGCGTTTCTATCGTATAATGCTTCGGCGGAGTTGTCTCCTTTTCAACAGGCTTGAAATTCACGTTTACTCTGTCGCCTTTTTCAAGCTTCGGCAAAACTTTGTCCTTTTGAGTGTAATCGTCATATTTCGTCCAACCCGCTGATATTATAACGACGCCCTTGAGCGTGAACATCTCGTAATCGCCCACATCTATCTTCATCTCAGTGCGCTCCACGATGCAATCTTCCGAGCAGAAAACAGCGACAAATCGGCGCATTATCGTAGAATATACCGTGCGTTCATCCTGTGTAAGTGCGTTCTTGTCGGGAATCTTATACGTCGGTGTGAGCGCAGAATGAGATTCTATTTTGGAATCATCGAATATCGTCTTTAACTTCTTAAACTCAACGGGATAGCCTATATTTCTGACATTTTCTATAATGGTCTTTATCTTGCCTTGCTCGGCTGTCGCAAGATATTCGGAGTTGGTTCTCGGATAAGTAACATAACCTTTTTCATAAAGCCCTTGAAGCACCGCAAGGCTCTTTTCCATAGACATCTTGTGCTTTTTGCCTAGCACATTTTGCAGTTTCGTGAGTGAATAGAGTTTTCCCGGTGAGAGTGTGTCCCGCTTCACTTTTTTGCTTGATACTATGCCCTGCACCGAATTATACTTAGCGCAAAGCTCGTTTGCTTTATCAAGTTCTTTCTTCTCGAATTTATTTTTCGAGAGCAGATCTATCTCTTCTCCGTTCGTCTTTTCATTGCTCGAGATAGCGTAATATGTCTCGGGCACGAATGTGCTTATGGTATTATCTCGGTCGCACACTGCTTTTACTATCGGCACTATTACTCTGCCTACCCTCATAAGCGTTCCCGATCTGAGCGTTGCGTAGCGTGTCAGATTGACACCGTAGAGCCAGTCTATATAAGTCCTGGCAAATCCCTCGTTTGCAAGCGCATCATATTCGCTCTCGTCTTTCATATCGGCAAGAGCGGCTCTGACGGTCTGCGGTGTCTGATCGGGCAGCCATAAACGCAAAAAGCGTTTGTTCTTCACTCCTGAATTGATTATGCAAAGTCGAACTATTATCTCGCCCTCTCTGTCTGCGTCCCCTGCGTTTATAATAGTATCGACATCTTTTCTGTTGCAAAGCTCCTTTATTATTGCAAATTGAGCCTCTACTCCGGCATCGATCTTTTTGTCCTCGCCCTGTTTTAATTTAAATTTGAATCTTTCGGGAAAGCACGGCAGACCTTTCATGCTCCAGCGAACCTTTTCGCCGCTCTGTCCGTAATAATCTTCTATATCGCAAAGAGAAAAAAGATGACCGAATGCCCACGTTACAAAGTACTCGTCATTTTGGAAATATCCTTGTCTTTTGTTCATCTCACCTATGCCTGCAACTATATTTCGCGCAAGGCTCGGCTTTTCGGCAATTATCAATTTCATGCTCTTCGCTCCCTTTTTTGCATTTTTATATAGTATAACATAAAAAAAGAATTACGACAAGATGTTAAAATACCTCGCCGTAATTCTTTTATATTTTCAGTTAATGTTTATCAGCAAACGAACATATACTGACCGCCGCAAACATTTTCCGTATGACCGTTGGGAAGAACGATATCTGCTTCCGTGCCTTCGGGAACGATAAATTCAAAGTATACTTTATCTTCCTTGTAGTACCAGTTGCTTTCAACTCTGCCCTGTGCTGTTTCTATGCTGCAATTTACATAGCCAAGCTTTTCGTTGGGCTGAGGAGCCAATTTTATCTTCTTGTAGCCTGCGCCTTCTTCGCAAACATTGATAC
>CAZERM010000090.1:0-4380 GCA_964514555.1 uncultured Lachnospiraceae bacterium
ATATAATATTATATAATATGTAAAGATCAATATCTGTTGGGTTTGTTGGAAAGATAGCTCTTGACCATGAGCGCCACTTTAAATGTGATGGCGTTGTCAAACTCGCGAAGATCGAGACCCGTTATCTTTTTGATCTTGTCGAGTCGATATACCAATGTGTTTCTGTGAACGAACATCTTTCTGGATGTTTCGGAAACGTTGAGGTTGTTTTCAAAGAAGCACTGGATGGTGAGCAATGTTTCTCTGTCGAGAGAATCGAGAGAGCCTTTCTGGAAAACTTCGTTTAAGAACATCTCGCAAAGTGTTGCGGGAAGCTGATAGATAAGTCTGCCTATACCGAGGTTCTCGTAGCTGATGATATTCTTGTCTGTGTCGAATACTCTGCCGACTTCCAAAGCCGCCTGCGCTTCTCTGTAAGAACGAGAAACGTCTTTGATATTGGAAACGGGTGTACCGATACCGATGTAGACTTTTATAAAGAAGTCGGATGCGATGGTATCTGCGATAGTTTTCGCTATCTTCTCCGTTTCGTGGTAATCCGTTGTAGCGGGCTTCAATTCGCGCACGAGCACAACATCGTTTTCGCCCAAGCTGATAACATAATCCTGGTTTGCGTTGGGAAACATATTCAAGATTATATCGTAAGGCGAAGAATCCCCTACGTTATTGAACTTGAGAAGGAACGCAACGCGAGATACGTCGTTTGCAAAATGAAGCTCCTTGCTCTTAACATATATATCGCTGGGGAGTATGTTGTCCAAGAGGATATTTTTGATAAAAGATGTTTTATCATATTTATCATCGTGGAAACTTTTGATATTTGCAAAGGATATTGCGAGAATAGCGGCGAGCTTGTTCGCTTCCGCATCCTCACCCTCAACGAATACGATATATTCCGTGTGAGTCTCGGATGCCATAGGGCGGTAAGTATAGCCCATATAAGTTACGGATTCCGCGGAATAGATCAATTCCTCCTTTACCGCCTGACGCGTTTCGCCGATCTTCATAAGGTCGCTGCACGCGATAACAGCGCCGTTTTCATCGATAACGCCGATAACGCGATCGACGGTATCTTTCATTTGGTGAATAACACCTTGAAACAATCTTCCTGACATTTATTTTTTTGCCCCTTTCGTTTTTACGAAGTAATAAGCTTTTTTAATATATCCAATATATATTCTAACTCAAATTTTGTAAAATTTCAATAGTTTCCTTGTAAAAATATATAAAATTACAGTATTTTTATCGTGCATATTACACCAAGCACTATAAAAAGCACTATAAAGTAGGCTAAAATGAAGGCAAACACCGCTGAAAACGTAAAAATGAGCGCCGCAGAGAAGATAGCCGAACTCCACACTATCGCGGAAATAACAGCATAAAATTTATTTTCAGGCATAATAAACGACCACTTTTTGGATATTTTTACGTTTCGGATAGTAAGTACCGCCGCCAATATTCCGCATAAAGCGACAGGAATGACGGCATATCGACAAAAATATCTCAAAAACAACTCAAGATAAGTAAACGGCAAAAGATTTGCAAAATAGAGCAAAACTATGCTTATACATATCGAAAAGCTGACGTTGAAAAATCCGTAAGAATAAAGATTATATATGCAACCGAGCAATATCACCATCGTGAACGCCACTTGAAACTTACCCGATGCATTTTCGAAAAACGGAAACGTCATCAATATAACGCCGACAACGGCGAGCGCTATGCCGATGCCCATCGGAGTGATGAGCTTCATACCCTCCTGCTTGCTTTTGATGACTTTACCGCGTATGATAAGCGCCAAAGCCACGGCGATCATTATCGCCCCCATAACGCAAAAATAAGGCGTTACAGCATCTATCGAACGATTCGAAAGATTTTTGAGCGCACCTATCAACGGAAATCCTATAATACCAAGCACGAGCAAAAGCTCTATCCTGTAAAGCAACGTATCGTCTTTTTTCTGCTTTGCCAAGACCTCTGCGGTATTTTTTCTGTTTTTCTTTTCTGTCATAATTCCTCTTAAAAATGTGTTTGAATATATATCAAAATTATAAAGTTCAGCGGGATAATATATATAAATATATCTCCCGCTTACAAGTCTGTATTTAATTATACAACATGAATAACAATTTGTCAAAGACTTTATCTCTTTTTTGATATATTATTCACATATTTTTTCGATAATTCGGCTTATTTTGCCTTTTTAAATACTCCCGCGCACCAACCGCCGTCATATTTAACGTCGAGCTTCTCAAAACCGCCGCCTATCATAGCCGCATCTACCTCTGCTTCTCTTTCGCGGATAACGCCTGATGTTACAACAAGACCGCCGTCTTTAACAAAAGCGCCTATCTCGGGAGCCATCTTGATGATGATGTCCGCAACGATGTTAGCTGTAACGATATCATATTTTCTGCCGTCTTTGAGCGTTACGTCGGAAAGGAGGTCGGAAACGAAGCAATCTATGTTATTGCAACCGTTGCGTACAGCGTTTTCCTTTTCCGTGCGAACAGCTATGGGGTCGATATCGCAAGCCGCGCAAAATTCAGCACCGAGCTTGGAAGCACAGATAGCGAGGATACCGCTGCCTGCGCCGACGTCGAGCATATAATCGCCCTCTTTTACATATTCTTCAAGGAATGCCGCACAAAGGCGAGTAGTTTCGTGTGTGCCCGTACCGAAAGCAAGACCGGGTTCGAGGTCGATGCGAACATCGCTTTCTTCACCCTCATAATTATCTCCATCGGGAACGATAACTATGTGCTTGCCTATGCGAGTGGGTTTATAATATTTTCTCCATGCGTTTCTCCAATCGTCCTCATCGGAAGAGATGATCTCGATATCATATTTACCCGAGAGAGAAGAAAGGTGAGAATTGATAAATTCGATATGGCCTTCAAGATTGATGCTTTCTTCCACGAAAATGCTTACCGCAGCACGTGTTTTGTCCGCATTGAGGATAGATTCATCAACCAGTTCGCCGTAAACTTTGTTGGCTCCCTCCATTGCATCGCTGTAATCGTCTATCATCAAGCCTTCGTCGAGCATCGACATAACGGCGGAAACTGTTTCAAGTTCCGCTGTGTCGCAGTTTACTTTGAGTTGGTTCCACTTCATTTATTTTTTGTCCTTTCCGAAAAGTTTAGAGAAGAATTTTTCTTTTTTAGAATAGTTGGATTTGCCGCAAAGCTCCGCAAAATTACGCAAAGCGTCTTTCTGTGATTCGCTGAGGTTGTTCGGAACTTCTACCATTACCTTAAAGATAAGGTCTCCGCGTCCGCGTCCGTTGATGTTCGGAATACCCTTGTTCTTGAGCGTGAAGGATGTGCCGGACTGTGTGCCTTCGGGGATATCATATGTCGTGTTACCCTCAAGAGTGGGCACAGAGATCTGCGCACCGAGAGCCGCATCCGTGAATGTGATCGGGATCTCGCAATAGATATCGAATCCGTCTCTTTCGAATATTGCGTGGGGACGAACGCTTACGGAGATGTAAAGGTCGCCTGCGCCGCCTCCGCGAACGCCTTCGTTACCCATACCGCGCAAAGTGATCCTCTGACCGTGGTCGATACCTGCAGGAATGTTTACCTCAAGTTCCTTGGAAACATTGTGCAAACCGGTACCACGGCAAGCTTTACAAGGTGTTGCGATAGTCTGACCCGTACCGCCGCAGGCATCACAAGCGTGAGCTGTCTGCATGATACCGAAAGGTGTTCTCTGCTGAGAAGTAACCTGACCCGTACCACCGCACTTTGAGCAAGTTACAGGGGATGTGCCGGGTGCGGCACCCGAACCGTTACAATCGTTACATTTGCAAACTCTTGTATATTTGATATCTTTTTTGCAACCGAAAGCCGCTTCATCAAATGAGATGAAAACTCTCTGCAAAAGGTCGTCGCCGCGAACGGGACCGTTTCTTCTTGCGGAGCTTCTGCCGCCACCGCCGAAGATATCACCGAAAATATCGCTGATATCAAAGTCCATACCGCCGAAACCGCCAAAGCCGCCTGCACCGCCCATGCCGCCGTTTTCGAAAGCAGCCGCGCCGTATGTGTCATATTTTTTACGCTTTTCCGCATCGGAAAGTATAGCGTAAGCATCGTTTATCTCTTTAAATTTTTCTTCCGCTTCTTTATCCCCGGGATTCATATCGGGATGATATTTTTTAGCGAGCTTTCTGTAAGCGGATTTTATTTCCGCGTCAGTGGAGCTTTTCTGAACCCCGAGAACCTCATAACAGTCTTTCATATATAATTCTCCGTCCTACAAAAAATTCTCAAGGGCGGGCATATGCCCGCCCTTGAGGTTGTGATGTTTTAATTACTGTTTTTCTGTAAAGTCAGCGTTGAAGCTGCCGTCTTCGTTCTGTGTACCTGCGCC
>CAZERM010000091.1:0-4342 GCA_964514555.1 uncultured Lachnospiraceae bacterium
CCTTCGGCTCGTTCTTCGAATATGCGGTAAGCTTCTTCGATGTCTGCCAAGCGGTATCTGTGCGTGATCAGCGGTGTCGTGTCTATCTTGCCCGCTTCTATCAGGCGAAGAACTTCGGCGCAATCGCAACCGTCAACGCCGCCTGTTTTGAATGTAAGGTTCTTGCCGTACATATCGGGGAGCGGCAATGTCTGCGCTTCATCGTAAAGCGCCACTACCGTAACTGTTGCATTAGGACGAGCACATCTCCACGCAAGAGCAAAAGTATCTTTCGCCCCCGCAACTTCAAGCACAACGTCTGCGCCGCCATGATCTGAATTATCAAGCACAAAGTTTTCACATTCATCGGGCTTGCAAAGCAACACTTCGGGGTAATGCTCCGCCATGAATTGCAACCTTGTAGGGTCCTTTTCGCAAACGATGATGCACTTCGGCTTTTTTAACATAACGCAAAGCAACGTGCATATGCCCGTCGGACCTGCACCGATGATGAGCACGGTGTCTTCTTCCGTTATCTCTGAGATACGCGCCGCCCAAAATCCCGTTGCGAGCACATCACCAACAAAAAGCGCTTGCTCGTCCGAAACACTTTCGGGTATCTTGTTAAGCCCTTGGTCCGCGTAAGGCACACGAACAAATTCCGCCTGTCCGCCGTCTATGCGGCAACCGAGCGCCCAACCGCCGTTTTTATCCGTGCAGTTGTTCACGTATCCGTGCTTGCAGAAGAAACATTCTCCGCAAAAAGTTTCCACGTTTACCGTTACCCTGTCGCCGCGGCGTACATTTTTAACATCTGCGCCGACTTCCTCGACGATGCCGACCATCTCGTGGCCAACGGTTATTCCGGGCACAGCCCTCGGGACGGAGCCGTGCTTTATGTGCAGGTCGCTTGAGCAGATACTGCCGAGCGTTATACGGACGATAGCGTCGCGCGAGGATAATATTTGTGGCTTCGGCTTATCCGTCAAAGCAAATTTTCCGTGTTCGATATAAGTTAATGCTTTCATGATACTTCCGCTTTTCAAAAAAATTATTCTACCGCGTCTATGCTCGACATTACCGTGTTATATTCGGCTTCAAGCTCATCCAAGAGCGCCGTAGTGGGGAGCGCTTCCGCATTGCGAAGTTCCTCGGTAAGATCAGAGGCAATGCTCGAAAGTTTGTCTATACCAAGTGTCGCCGCTGTTCCTTTTAATGTATGCGCCGCCAAAAAAGCGGAATGAACATCATTTTCAGCCCAAGCTTTTTTCAAGTTGCCGAAAGAGGGATCGTCTGCAAACTTGAGCAAGAAGCGCTTTATCATCTTATCGCTGGGCAATCTGGAAAGTGTGCTGTCATAGTTTCCGCCGACAGCCGCAAAAAATTCTCTTAAATTCATTTTACTTCGTCATTACTCCTTTTCTTCGTCATCTTATCTTTATACATTTCTTTGTCGGCAGCAGCCACTGCTTGCATTATCGGATGAACTCCGTATGAGCCGCCGATGCTTATGTCTACTCTGACATCGGGATATTCATTGATTATAGAATCATGAACTATCTTCTTTATGCTATCAAGCTTGATATAAAAATTATCCTCGGATATATCGTTGAATATAAGAACAAATTCATCGCCGCCGTATCTGATGAGCAAGTCGCTTCTTCTGATGCAAGAGTGGATGATATTCGCAACGTGCTTGAGCGCTTCATCGCCTACAAGATGACCGTATGTATCGTTGATATACTTGAATCGGTCTATATCGACCATGGCAACGCCCTTTGCCGCCTGGAAATTCTGCTTGAAGTTTTCAAGATATGCTCTTGAATAAGTGTTTGTCAAGCTGTCTCTGTAAAAACTGTTTAGCGCCATGCTATCGGGGCAAAAGCCGATGAGGTTGAGCGCTTTTTCAAGCGAGCTGTCAAGGCAGAACGCAACCTCAAGGATGCAGTCCTTGCCCATGCAAGTAACATATTTTGAAAGCACAGCGTACATCTTGCCGCGTTTTACTTCTATCTTGCTGAACCACTTATGACTATAGAGCGCTTTGTTGGAGGTGCAGTTTTGGCAAACTTCGTTGCGGTCCCAAATGCAATAGCATTTTTCGCCGACGTCGAGCATATTGCCATCCATATCAATATTGTATACTTCGTTGTTGCAAGGATTTACAAGGCGCACAACATCAAATATGCTCTGCATGGCTACTAATGTTGCTCTTGTGATGATGTTTCCGTTTACAAGAAGTTCCGCGCCTTTCTGAGACAATTTATCGTGTATATCGATAAACTGACCAACGATCCCTATATATTCGGCTCTTTCTTTTACCCAAAGGCTTTGGATAGCCATCTCGTGCCATCTGGGTGTGCCGTTGACGGGTATGCGCGCCGTGATTGTACACATGGGGGATTCTCTTGTCGTTTTCTTGACTTTCTCCTCTATTTCTTTGCAAAGCTGATCTTTGAATATGTTGACCGCCTCGTCCTTGAGCGGAGTTATAGTGCCATTTTCGTTGTAATAGTGCATATAGAGCACTTTGCGTGCTATCGCATCATACTCAAACTGTATGCCATGGCATCTGGAAGCAAAAAATTCTTTTTTCTGTCCTTCGCTTTCGGCAAGATAAGAATATCTTTCGTTGACAACGAGGTTTTCGCTTTCAAGCGCTTCCGTTGCCAAAGTCTGAACGGTCTCCTCGTAGTCGTAGTTGTTGTCCTCGTTAAGGTTGAGATTTACAAAAAGCTCGTCCGAAATATCTTTAAGGCAACGTATGAGCAACGGATTGAATGCGCCGCATTCGCCGTTCAATATCATCGTTATCGCCTGGTCATGCGTAAAAGCTTTTTTGTAGCAACGGTCGCTGGTCAAAGCGTCATAAACGTCTGCCATGGAAACAGCCTGCGCGGATATCGGTATCTCGTCGCCAACAAGACCGTCGGGGTAGCCCTTGCCGTCATATTTTTCGTGGTGCCAACGGCATATCTCATGCGCCGTAATCATGAATTTTTCTGTTTGGTCCGTCTTTATTTCGCTCAAGAATTTATCGCCGTTGACCGTGTGAGATTTCATTATCTCCCATTCCTCGGCGGTAAGTTTGCCCGGCTTATTGAGTATCTCGTCAGGCACGGTTATCTTACCGATATCATGAAGCGCAGAAACGGAGGATATCATCGCGATATCCGTCTCGGTGAGGTGATATTTCTTTGTTATCTTCACAAGGTTATTGAGTAAAAGGCTCGTTATCGTCTGCACGTGGAGCGTGTGCTTGCCCGATTCCTGGTTGTCCTTTTCAACGATATGGCTGAATATGTTTATCATCATATTGTTGACTTTTTCACGCTGGAACACCTGGCTTTCAACAAGTCTTACAAGTCTCTTCTTCTGTGAATAGAGCGTGAGTGTATTTCTAACTCGATGTTGAACGAGAAAAGCCTTGAACGGTTTTATGATATAGTCCGTTATGCCGAGTTCATATGCTTTCTGGACATATTCCATATCCGTTTCTGCGGATATAATAACTATCGGCAGGTCTTCCGACCAATGGCGCTCTTTCATTATGTGAAGCACTTCCATGCCGTCCATCTTGGGCATATTCATATCGAGAAGCAGGATATCTATATCCATGTTCTCTGCCAATATGTCGAGCGCCTGCGCGCCGTCCTCGGCGTAAACATAATTATATTTATCGCCGAGTATCTCCGACAACATCTCCCTGTTCAGCTCTGAGTCATCTGCTATAAGTATAGTTTTTCTAGTATGCAAAATATTTTGCTCCCTTCGTCATGCTCATGCGTTTTCTTCATCGAACGCTATAAGGTCCGCGCCCAAATATTTTTCGAAAACTTTAATAAGTACCTTCATATCTATCGGTTTTGCTATATGGTCGTTCATTCCCTCGCTCAAAGCGCGTTGCTTATCCTCGGGAAATGCATTTGCTGTCATGGCAACGATAGGTATGTTGGCTTTTACCTGGTTGCTCATCTCTCTTATGACTTTCGTTGCGGCGTATCCGTCCATAACGGGCATTTGGATATCCATCAATATCAAGCCGTAATATCCGTTCGGCGCTTCTTCGAGCATCTTGATGCAGACTTCGCCGTTTTCCGCTCTGTCCACTTCAAAGCCTTCGTCGCCGATGATCTCCATGGCGATCTCCGCGTTGAGATCGTTATCTTCTGCCAAAAGTATGCGCTTGCCGACGGCGCTCGTCTGATCTGTATGGTATTCAACCTGCATAGCCTTGAAATCCTTTTCGTCGGCTATCTTGCAGGGTATCCTTACGATAAAGGTGCTTCCCTTGCCAAGTTCACTTTCAACATCGATGGTACCTCCCATGATATCGACGAATTTCTTCACGATACCCATGCCC
>CAZERM010000092.1:0-4164 GCA_964514555.1 uncultured Lachnospiraceae bacterium
GTGTTTAACGATGTATAACTTCTTCGCGGAAAGCGAAAGCAGACAAGGCAACCTTTACCTTATTACGGGAGCCGATCTTAACCATATAAAAAATGTTTTGCGAATGAGACCGGGCGAAAGATTCCTCGTCAGCGAAAACGGCACGAGCAACCTTTGCGAGCTTGAAAGCCTCGACGGTGAAACGGCTGTTGCAAAAATAATAGAGGAAGATTACCAAAGCACGGAGCTTCCTATTAAAATATATCTCTTCCAGGGCTTGCCCAAAAGCGATAAGCTCGAGCTTATCATTCAAAAGACCGTGGAGCTTGGCGTTCACGGAATAATCCCCGTAGAGATGAACCGCTCCGTTGTTAAATTGGATGAAAAGAAAAAAGGAGCTAAGCGTGAACGCTGGCAGGCTATCTCCGAAAGCGCCGCAAAACAGAGCAAGCGCAATGTAATCCCCGAAGTGTTCGGCGTTATGACTTATAAACAGGCTATGGAAAAAGCAAAAGAGATGGACGTGTTCCTCGTTCCATACGAGAATAAGGACGGCGTAGCCGCCACAAAAGAAGCTCTCGCTAACATCAAGAGCGGAATGTCCGTCGGCATACTCATCGGACCCGAGGGCGGATTTGAAGAGCGTGAGGTCGCCTCCGCTATGGAGATAGGCGGTGTGCCGATCTCCCTCGGCAAGAGAATATTGAGAACGGAAACAGCCGCTATAACTTCCGTTGGTATGTGTATGCTCCACGCGGAAATGGAACTCGAATAATTTTCTACCATTATATAATATACGAATGCGCCCCGATATTTTTCGTCGGAGCGCATATTTTTTAAATTTTTTTGTTTTTTTGTCAAAACAGCCCTCAAAAGTTACGCTTTTGTTACGCTCGATATGTTATCATATAGACAGAAAAAGAAGGAGCTATTTTTATGGCAAAAGAAAACAATATCGAACTCGAAGCAAAAGCTATCGATGCAGAAGAAGCCGTTTCCGAAGCCAAGGAACTTTCCGATGATGATCTTGAGGATGTATCGGGCGGCTTGCGAAGCAGAGGCAAATTGATCGTAACTGCGTTTAAATTTTGCTCTGACCAATGACGTTGCAAAGAATGCGGCGGAGGTATCAACCGCACAGATGTCCCAACAATAAGTTGACACTTGTAAATTGCACTAATTACGCTAACTGTACATACAAAAGAGCACTTTGGCTTTGCAATGTTAAATAAGCGTTGATGCACTTCTCTGCACCAAAAATCAAAAAGGAACGAATAAAGATCCGTTCCTTTTTCTTTATATAATTATATATAACAAACTTAGATGATAGCGTTGAACCAAACTCTCATATCGCTTTCTCCGCGGTTAGCGAAGGAGCTGTAAGGAATGAGGTGAAGTGTTGTTTCGACTCTCTGAGGGATAGATGTGGAGTAAAGAGCATCTGTATCTGTCAACTTGTATGCGGAAATGTCAAGTTCGGGCAAGCCGCTTACTGTATCGAATTTTTCGTTCCATGTGAAATTGGGAGCAACGGAGAAACGGTGGAGTTCCGCACCGTTGTCAACAGCTTCAGCGCAATATACAACGGGGCCGCGCTGGATGCAAAGCTTGTAAACATCGCGGTTTACGTGGCTGTTGGAGAATATAGCACGAGGTGTCATATCAAGTTCGAGAATGATGTCTGTGCCATCGTTTTCAACGATAGCGTAGCCTTTGTTCATCTCGTAAGCCTTGTTGAGTCTGAAAGAAGCGCTCCAAGAGGGGATCCTGAGAGCAACACGTTTAACACCGTTAGCTTTAACATTGATAACGCCCGATGTGGGGTAGTTCGTTTCGATAACACAGGAGATGCCGTCTTTTTCCATCGTTGCCGCGGGATACTGATTTACATAAAGTGTATCATCTTCCAAACCGAAGATATAGTTACCCAAAGAAGCGAGCATTCTGTTGATGTTGGGAGGGCAGCAAGAGCAAGCGAATATTTCAGGGCGCTGTGTGATGGGGTATTTTGTAGAGCCGTATTGGTTGCTGAAATGTTCGTTGAGGTTTATCTCGAGGGGGTTAACATAGAAGAAACGTTTACCGTCAAGAGAAAGACCGGACATCATGCTGTTGAAGAATTCGCGTTCGATAACATCGGCATATGTAGCGTCATTATCCATCGTGAGCATTTCGCGGCAGAATATCATCATAGCGATAGAAGCGCAAGTTTCTGCGTATGCGATATCGTTCTGGAGGTCATATGCATTCGTGAAAGCTTCGCCGATAGGTGTAGAGCCTACACCGCCTGTAATATACATCTTCTTTGTATAGATGTTGTTAAAGATCGTGCGGCAAGTTTCAAAGAGTTCTTTGTCGTTTGTTTCTTTTGCGAGCATAGCCATACCGATATAAAGGTAAACAGCACGAACAGCATGACCGATAGCTTCGTCGATGGAACGAACGGGTCTGTCGCTCTGGTCGTAGTCAACGCGATCGATATCATCCTCTGTACCGCGGATATTGATAAAGTATGCGGCAAGATCCAAATAGAATTTGTCGCCTGTGTGGCGGTAAAGTCTTACGAGAGCAAGCTCGATTTCTTCATGACCGGGAGAAGCGAAAGCAGCGCTCTTGTCAACAACGAATACTTTGTGGATGTATTCAACATATTTCTTCATGCATTCGAGCAAAACGGGTTTGCCGATCTCATCGCAAGCGATAGCCGCTTCGATAAGATGACCTGCGCAGTAAAGCTCGTGGTTTGCGCGTCTGCGGAAACGCTTGGAGGGTTCAACTACCGTGAAGTAGATGTTGAAATAACCATCGGGACCCTGGTGGATACGGATCTTTTCAATAAGATCGTCAAGCTTCTTTTCAAGGTCTGCGTTTTCTTCTTTTGCCAATATATAAGCGGCGCCTTCCATCCATTTTGCAACGTCGCTGTCCCAATAGTAGTGGGGTTTAAGGTCATCACCTTCGTACCAGTCAAAATCGAATGCTTTGATTCTGCCTGTGATGTCAAACTGATGATAAACAGTGTTTATAGTTGTTTCTCTGTTGAGTTTCTCTTTTTCAAACCAGAAACCGCTCTGCAAGCGGACATCATTAAATTTGATATTCTGCATTGATTGCCTCCTTAATATCGTCCATTTTTAACGGATACTATACAATTATACTTTAACATAAAAACAAGATAATGTCAACATAAAACGCGTGTTAACGCAAAAAGACGCAGGTTTTTTTACTGCGTCTTTTTGCTTTTTGGTTCTATTTTATGGCATAACCTGTATAGCGAATATCAGGGAGTTAGTTTTGGCTAACTCAAATCTTTTAAATTAGTTAGCGCTTGCTAACTACGCTCATATTATAATATATACTTCCTCAAATGTCAATAGTTTTTCAAAACTTTTTATATGAATTATTTTGCGTAAAGCGAGAGCTTATTTTCTGCGCCGACGATACCGAGAAATATCTCGTTTGCACTTTGGTAGCCCTGCTCTTTTATATTTTTCAAAAGCCAGGCTTCGTCAAGCCCTTTGCACTTCAAATTCTCACCGATGACCCTGCCGTCCATTATGACCTCCGTGCAGATACTCGCTTCCGCGACGGATAAGCCCATGTCGCTCGGCGTTATCGGGCGATTTGCGCTCTTCGGCATGACCGTGAGCCTGCCGTCATATTCAAAAACAGCAGTTTGTATCTCGTTTATGTCGAAATAGCCCTCTTGACGGCACATGACAAGAAATTCGCTCAAGTCAAGCTTTGCTTTTTTCATATTCTCACGATATAGCTTGCCACCGTCCAATAAAACGGTAGGTGTGCCGTTTATAAACTTGCGAGAGCGCGGAAATTTATTTGCAAGCTTGCTTAATACGATCGAAACGGTGCAATAAACGAGCATAGCAAAAAACGGCTTCCAAGGCTGTTCAAGCTCCGTTGCCATCTCCGCAGCGATGGAGCCGACGGTTATTCCGTTGACATAATCAAAAAAATCCAGCTGTGCTATCTGCTTGTGCCCCATAAGACGCGTTATAACAAATATCGCCGCCACGGAAAGCAGCGACGATAATAAAACTTTTAATATATCCAAGACATATCACCCTTTCAAAAAATAATATGCCCTGCGCGAGCGAAAATATTCATCCTGCAAGATAAAACGAAAAAGCACTTGCTTTCGCAAGTGCTTCTCTATTATGGGGTGGG
>CAZERM010000093.1:0-4042 GCA_964514555.1 uncultured Lachnospiraceae bacterium
CCATAGCAATGATATCCGCAGGTGCGCTTGCCATAGGTGTAATGATAGTTTCGCTCATGGGAAGCAACACGGACCTTAACAGCTATATGTTCGGCAGTTTGCTTTCGATAACGAAAGCGGATTTTTGGACGGCAGTCGTCATATTCCCGATAGTGATAATCATATTTATCGTTTTCTATACGCAGATATTTGCCGTTTCTCATGACGAGAGCTTTGCTCGTGCAACAGGTGTAAAGGCAGGCTTCTACAACACGCTTCTTTCCGTGTTGGTAGCCGTAACGGTCGTTATAGGTATGCGCCTTATGGGAACGCTACTCATTTCCGCGCTTATAATATTCCCGTCCGTTTCCGCGATGCGTATATGCAAGAGTTATTTTGCAACGATAGTTGCGGCGGTGTCGATATCTGTCGTAAGCTTCCTTGCAGGTATGACGATGTCATTTGCGCTCTCTACACCTATCGGTGCTTCGATAGTTGTATGCAATATCGTGTCATTCTTGGTGATGTTCGCGGTAGGTATCTTGAGAAAGAGAAAAATTCAATGAAATTTTTGATCCCCATAGACCGCAATGTAGGTCTATGGGGATTTTTTTGCATAAATATCCACTTTTGCGGCGTTGTGATTGGCAGATATTGGCTTTGAGGTTGCCGATATTGATAGAGAGCGAACTTTTTGCGATTGAGATAAAAACACGGAAAAAGATCGCAAAAAGATAAAAAAGCGCTTCGCTTAGAGCCTTATCAAGGCTTTGAACTTCATCACGTCGGCTACCCACGCACACAGGGTGCGTGGAACCTCGCCGATGCCATTTGATATCTGACTCGAACTTTTAGATGATGGCTTTTTCGCAACATTTCGCACATTATCAATGACAAGATCGTTGCAATTGGAAACGATGTTTATATGGCTTATGGCTCCCTCTAAGATGGAGGCTTTGCGGCAGGAGCAAGCCTCTGCCATACAAATATCAGGTCATTTCACTGTTTTATCGAGGCTTTGAGCCTACGGCAAGGGGGAAAACATGGGCAAAAAAATATCCTGCTGTGAAAGCAGGATATTTCCTCGATGTTTTTAATTTTAATACAGACTTATCAGAAAAGTTTTGCTGCCACTTCGTCAAGAGCCGCATCCGTCTTTTCACCGATCTCGATGCCGTCAAAGAGCTGCCATTCTTCGATATGAGTGATGGCTTCGTTCTTGCCGAGCGTTGTGAGGGGAGAAAGTGTTTCAACTTCTTCGAAGTACTGGTTGGAGAATACTTCAACAGAGCAGCCGTTGTCGGGGTAGTTTGCGCCGGGGATGTAAGCGTTGGCTTTAACGAGCGCCTGACCGTCGTTTACGTAAGCTGTCTTGCCGAATGTGTTGTTGATACCGAACTTGAGGTTGCGGTCTGCGTTCTTGTCCTGGGAAACAGTGATGTACTTATCCGTGATGGTCATACGCTTATCTGTCATACGGTTGTAGGGCCAGATGATGAGAGAACGGTTTGCAAGAAGACCTGTGTCCTCTGTGGGCTGTACTGTAAGAGATGTACCGCCGGGAGCCATAACGGAAAGGCACCACAAAGCGCCTGTTACAGGCTCTTTTTTAGTGTTTGTAAGAGTGTGTGTGATCTTTACTTTGGGCTGGCTTTCGTCCATTTCGATCTTCATGGATGCCTGCATACCCGTAACAGCCTGAACGGAGGGTGTGAATTCCGCGCCGTTTGCAAATGTGCTGTAAACGACTTTGTCGTTATCGGGGTAGTAGGTAAGGGGAAGACTTTCGGGGCTCATCCAAATGCGATGACCGCCGTAGATATACCACTTTTTGTCCGCACCGTAAAGGGAAGAAACATCCTGGAATATTGTTCTGTCGGTGTCTTCGAACATCATATTGTTTTTGCCGAGAAGGTTGCATTTGATGATACGGGGACCGATGTCGATCGTTACGAACATCTCCATGCTGTCGTTAGAGATAGCAAGGCATTTGCCGTAGTTTTTGTATGCTACTTCTTTGATTGAGATCATTTTTAAAATCTCCCTTTCATAAATGAAAATATTTAAAAAAGACAAAAGTCTTTTTGTTTACTTATCGTTTCTCTGCGATCTTAATTCTTCAAGCTCGCGCATGAACGTATCGAGGTCTTTGAACTCCCTGTAAACGGAAGCGAAGCGGACATATGCCACCTCGTCAAGTTGTTTGAGTTTTTCCATAACGAGGACACCTATCTTGCTTGACGGTACCTCGTGCGTGAGTGAATTTTGAAGCTCAAGCTCCACCTCGGTAACGACATTTTCCATCTGATCGAGAGTGATGGGGCGCTTGTGGCACGCTTCTATGATGCCGTTCAAAAGCTTTGCTTTATCGAAAGCCTGCCTTGTTTTGTCTTTTTTGATGACGAGGAGCGGTATCGTTTCAACTGTCTCGTAAGTGGTGAAGCGGTTTTGGCAGGAAAGACATTCTCTTCTCCTGCGGATGCTCGCGCTCTCCTCTGTCGGACGTGAATCGATGACCTTACTTTCCGTGTAGCCGCATTTTGGACATCTCATAAGCATAAACCTCCGTGATCCGCAGATCGCATTCTTTGAAATTTATCGATACCTAAACAGTATACCACACGTTCTTAAAAAAATCAAATAAAAAATATATTTATTCTTGAATTTTGGGAAAATTTAACCACGAAATCTACCAAAATCAAACGTGCCCTCCGAAAACAGAGCTTCTATTTCCGAGGGAAGGACAGAATTTTTGTGCATTATGTGTAAAATATCGATTGCGGTCATCCTGTCTGACGATAACGAAGAGATATAAAAATCTTTCTGCGAACCGTTTTCTTCCGAAGTGAGCAATGCGGAGTAAAAGAACATACCTCCTGCGTTATTTTCGAAAAGTCTGTAAGTTACCGTGATGTCATCGATGGAGAGAGTGCGCTTTGTGATAACTGAATTGTTACATGGGTCCTTCATACTAATTGCCTCCAAATTGAATTGTTCACTATCAAGATAAGACTTTTTGTTTGCTGTGTAAAGCAAAACAGGATATTAGTAAGAGGTGATATGGCTAATTTTTCGACAGGTATTTCGAGTGTTTTGCATTGATACGATAAAATATTTCGGCTCGGTTGTCGTTTCGTGTCGAAAACATCATGGCACACGAATAAGATAAGGCGATATTGTATGAATATTCCATTGAAACCATAAATTCGGTGTATGTCGCCGCGGTCGGTATCACGGAAAAAGACCACCCAAAAAATAGGGTGGTCTTTGCATATTTCACGCGCCTTGTTCCGCTTCCAACTCGTCTACATAAGCGAGCAAAAGCTCGCGTACTTCATCGAAAGAATCGATAAGATTGAATTTTGCACGTATTGCTGCGGAGCCGCGGAGCGATCTTGTGAAGTGTGCCAAGTGCAAGCGGCTCTCACGAATACCCGCATATTCGCCCTTGTCCTCTATTCGCATCTGCGTTTCAAGCAAAGCTTCTTCTATGCGTTCTCTCGGTGTGGGAGGAACGAAAGGCTTGCCCTCCGCAAACGCCTTTATCTCGGAAAAGATATATGGATTTCCGAGCGCACCTCGAGCTATCGCAACGGAATCGCACCCCGTTTGCTCCATCATGTTTTGTGCGTCCTGCGCGGAGAATATATCGCCGTTTCCTATGACGGGAACGGATATCGCTTCTTTGACTTTTTTTATGTAAGAGATATCTACCCCGGGGGAATAGAACTGTTCTCTCGTTCTTGCGTGAACGCACACTGCGGCGGCGCCATTCGCTTCGACCGTTTTTGCCATGTCAACGACGTTTATGCTGTTAGCGTCCCAGCCCAAGCGCATCTTTACCGTTACGGGTGTATCGCCGCAAGCTTCTTTTACGGCGCTTACTATTCGTCCGGCAAGTTCGGGGTCTTTCATAAGTGCGCTGCCTTCGCCGTTTTTTACTACTTTCGGCACGGGGCAGCCCATGTTTATATCTATAGCGGCGCAGGGTGTGCCTGCTTTGATGGATTCATTTATAAGAAAATCCGCGGCGCGCGCCATAAAATGCGGCTCACTGCCGAAT
>CAZERM010000094.1:0-3977 GCA_964514555.1 uncultured Lachnospiraceae bacterium
AAATATAATATTTAAAATAATTTCAATTTAATTTTTTATCGCAAGACAATTCTTGCATATACCGCGGAACGCGATAGCCGCGCTCATTATCTCACCGCCGACTTCTTTTTGAGCATCCTCTATGCCGTCAAGCACGAGCGGAGAAAAAACATCATAAACATCACCGCATACTTCACAAAAGAAATGCGTATGGTTAGAAGTGTCTATATCGTATCGCTCTTTTCCTGCCGCACCTATCTTCATAACAGTTCCCTCAGCACAAAGTTGAGAAAGGTTTCTGTATACCGTGGCAAGGCTTATATCGGGGTATTTTTCCCTTACTCTTTCGTATACCATATCCGCTGTCGGGTGGTCTCTTTTTGCGTTGAGCGCCTCGCAGATAACGTCGCGTTTATGGGAGTGCTTTGAAAGAGTTTTTTGCTTTATCATCAAATACCTCCTTTCGAAGTGATAACGATTATCATTTTTGTTTACGAGTATATGATAACATAAAGCCGCTTTTTTGTCAATAGATTTTTTGAATTTTTCACTCCTTGATATATTACAAAAATTTTGGATGTTTTATGTTGACTTTTACCTATCCTTTCCTTAATATATAACATCCTGTGGATCTGCGGCGATATCCTCGGACTCTGCATCGCTTTCTCCTCTTTCGTCGGCGCAGGCATACTCCTTTGCTCGTTGTCCCCCCTTATAATGTTCTTTACACTCATAGCGATAATAAAGATAAAAAGCATAATAAACTCGCTCTCGTGAGTCCGAAAAAAGATCCGCCGGAGCGTTCTTTTTTTCGGTATAAATACATTTTTTGCATATTCATTCACTCAAAGTGAAAGTTTTTTCATTTTGCCGTCCGCGCCGAACCTGCCTTCCCAAACCGAGACCGAGGGCAAAATCGAGTAAAAAAACAGATGATTTTATAATATTATAAAGTTTATCCCACCTTTTTGCAAAAAGGTATTGACAAATCGCTCGTATGAATGTATAATATTCATGTTTAGTGAATATTTATTCCAAAAAGGAGATTACATATACCATGATAGATAAAGCAAACATTAAAAAAGTCGTTCTCGCTTATTCCGGCGGTCTTGATACTTCCATTATAATTCCGTGGCTCAAAGAAAACTACAATAACTGCGAAGTTATCGCCGTTTCCGGTAACGTAGGTCAGGCTGACGAACTCGAAGGCCTCGAAGAAAAAGCTATCAAAACAGGCGCTTCCAAACTCTATGTTGAAGACCTTACAAACGAATTCGTTGACGAATTCATCGTTCCCACAATGAAGGCTGGCGCTATTTACGAAGACTACCTCCTCGGTACATCTTTCGCTCGCCCCATCATCGCAAAGCGTATCGCTGAGATCGCTATCGCTGAAGGCGCAGATGCTATCTGCCACGGCTGCACAGGTAAAGGTAACGACCAGGTTCGTTTCGAACTTACTCTCAAACACTTCGTTCCCGATATGCCCATCATCGCTCCTTGGCGTGAATGGGATCTCAAATCTCGTGATGAAGAGATCGAATACGCAGAAGCACACAACATCCCCCTCAAGATAAACCGCGAAACAAACTACTCCAAAGACAAGAACCTCTGGCACCTTTCCCACGAAGGTCTTGACCTTGAAGATGTTGGTAACGAACCTCTTTACGAAAAAGAAGGCTTCCTTGAAATGGGCGTTTCCCCCATCCAGGCTCCCGATGCTCCCACATACATCACTATCGACTTTGAACAGGGTGCTCCCGTTGCTTTCAACGATAAGAAGATGACAGCTAAAGAGATCATCCTCGCTCTTAACGAAGTTGGCGGCGCTAACGGTATCGGTCTTCTCGACATCGTTGAAAACCGTCTTGTTGGTATGAAATGTCGCGGCGTATACGAGACTCCCGGCGGCACTATCCTTTACAGAGCACACGAATACCTCGAAACTATCTGCCTTGATAAGATGACAGCTCACAAGAAAGCTGAACTCGCTATCACATTTGCAGACCTCGTTTACAACGGTCAGTGGTACACACCTCTCCGTGAAGCTCTCTCCGCTTTCGTTGACAAAACACAGGAGAAAGTTACAGGTAAAGTTCGCCTCAAACTCTACAAAGGCAACATCATCAAAGCAGGCGCTTGGAGCGAATACTCCCTCTACTCTGAAGAGATCGCTACATTCGGCGAAAGCGACTACAACCAGAAAGACTCCGAAGGCTTTATCAACCTC
Organism: uncultured Lachnospiraceae bacterium; assembly: GCA_964514555.1. Lineage (GTDB taxonomy): Bacteria > Bacillota > Clostridia > Oscillospirales > CAG-272 > UMGS731. The sequence continues at coordinate 2,210 of CAZERM010000094.1, forward strand.
TTCGGTTTGCCGATCAAAGTTCAGGCTATGGTTGACAAAAAGAACGCAAACAAATAATTCAGAACTCAGCATGGCAATATCCGCAGGTCTTCTGCCTGCGGATATTTTAATTTTAAATTTAAAGAGGATTTTATTATGGATAAGATGTGGGCAGGAAGATTTTCCAAAACACTTGATAAAACAGCGGACGATTTCAACTCGTCCATAAGCTTTGATAAAAAAATGTACCGCCAGGATATCACAGGTTCCATGGCTCATGCCGCTATGCTCGGCGCAAAGAACATCATCGGCGCGGACGAAGCAGACAAGATCATCGCCGAACTTGAAAAGATCCTTTTCGATATCGAAAACGGCGCACTTGAAATAGACGAAAACTGCGAAGATATTCATATGTTCGTTGAAAAAGTTCTCACAGACAGAATAGGCGACCTCGGCAAAAAGCTCCACACGGCTCGTTCTCGTAACGACCAGGTAGCGCTCGACCTTCGTATGTACTTGCGCGATAAGATCGACGAAATCACGGATATGCTCAAAAAACTCGTTTCCGTTATCGCCGATAAAGCGGAAGCGCACAAGGCTACGATAATGCCCGGCTACACTCATTTGCAGCGTGCACAGCCCATCACATTCGGTCATCACCTTATGGCTTACGCCATGATGTTCCTTCGCGATATCGACCGCCTTGCGGACGCAAAGAAGCGCACAAATGTTTCCCCCATCGGCTCTTGCGCTCTCGCAGGTACTACATATGACACAGACCGTGTATTCGAAGCGGAAAAGCTCGGCTTTGCTTCCGTTTGCCTCAACAGCCTTGACGGCGTTTCGGACAGAGACTTCTGCGTTGAGTTCCTCTCCTGCGCTTCGCTCATCATGGTCCACCTTTCTCGCTTCTCCGAAGAGATAATCCTTTGGTCCAGCTGGGAATTCAAATTCATCGAACTTGACGATGCCTTCACAACAGGCTCCAGCATCATGCCCCAGAAGAAGAATCCCGATATGGCGGAACTTTCTCGCGGTAAATCGGGCAGAGTTTTCGGCGATCTCGTAACGATGCTCACAGTTCTCAAGGGTCTTCCCCTTGCATACAACAAAGATATGCAGGAAGACAAAGAAGCTGTATTTGACGCTTGCGACACAGTTAAGATGTGCCTTGAAGTGTTCACTCCCATGCTCGAAACAGCGAAAGCTTGCGAAGATAACATGAAAAAAGCGGCTTCCGGCGGCTTTATCTGCGCTACTGACCTTGCGGACTACCTCGTTCGCAAAGGCTTGCCCTTCCGCACTGCATACAAGATAGTAGGCGGCGCTGTAGGCAAATGCATCGCAGAGGGCAAAACACTCGAAACACTTCCCATGGACGAATACAAAGCCCTTTCCGAAGTGTTCGAACCCGACCTTTACGAAGCGATAGATCTTTCCGTTTGTGTTGAAAAGAGAATATCTCTCGGCGGCACAAGCCCCGCATCCGTTCAGATGCAGGTAGATTTCGCAAGAAACGAACTCAAGAAATATTAAGTCTTTAATATTATGGATATTTTGCTCGGCAGAGAAAACAACGGCTCTGCCGAGTTTTTCTTTTATTTTTTTGTTAAAATTCTTTAATTTTTATTAAAAAATCAAATATCATATTGCCGAAATATGCCTATATATGATATAATTTACTTATATGCTAAAGCAGAAGCGTTGCTAATATTGCAATGCTTCTGCATAAAATTATATCGTATTTTAATTTTATAATATTTTTTCAGGTAAAATAGATATGTCAAAC
>CAZERM010000095.1:0-3908 GCA_964514555.1 uncultured Lachnospiraceae bacterium
CTGCAATCGGGTTCAACTTTTTTGATGGCTTTCATGGCTTTTTTCAAAACATCTTCGAATACAGCGTCATCTGCTTCGAGAGTCATCTTCTGCATAAGAAAGTTTACGGAAACGGAGGAAACACCGTCTATCTTTCTGATGGCGTCTTCCATTTTGGCGGCGCAATGAGCGCAATCGAGGTCCTGAAGTTTAAATACTTTTTTCATTTTGTTTTTCTCCTTTTTTATGTTCGTGTTTTTCTTCGATAAGATGTTCAAAGCCTTGTGCTACGATAGCACGCACATGGTCATCCGCAAGGAAATAATATATCGTTTTTCCCTGCCTGCGATTTCCGACGAGGTTCGCATCTTTAAGTACTTTCAGCTGGTGAGATATTGCAGACTGTGTCATGCCCAAAAGCTCTGCTATAGCGCAAACACACATCTCGCTTTCAAAAAGCGAAAACAATATCTTTATTCTTGTAGTATCGCCGAATATCTTAAAAAGATCGGAAAGATCGCAAAGTAGTTCGTCCGTCGGCAAGTCATGCCGCACTTTTGATAATATCTCTTCGTGATTATGAACCATATATGCACCACCATTCATATTTATTTACATTCATATGATAGCACATTCAAATGTTCTTGTCAATAGCTTTGGCAAAAAAAGAAAGGCTGCCGATAAAAATATCGGTAGCCTTAGTTTATCAATAATTATATCTCTTTCTGTTTCCTACGAGGAACAATACGGTGATTATCGCCGCCATTGCTTCCGCCGCAACGATGGATACCCAAATGCCGTCCAAGCCCCAAATAAAGGAGAAAAGGAGCACCGCACCTATCTGGAATACGAGCGTTCTGAGGAACGAGATAGCAGCGGAGATAAAGCCATTGTTGAGCGCTGTGAAGAACGATGAACCGAATATGGCGATACCGGCAAAAAGGAACGAGAACGCAAAGAAGAAGAATGCTCTCTGTGTCATATCCATAAGTCCCGCATCGTAGCTTACAAAGATAGATGCAAGGGGTTTTGCCAATACTTCAGCCAAAACGAACATCAAAACAGATGAAACGGAGATTATCAAAATGCTCTTTTTTCTCAAACTCTTAAGCTCGTCCGTGTGTCCTGCACCGTAGTGATAGCCCACAACAGGTGCAATACCCGTGGAATATCCTATAAATATAGCCAAGAATATAAGGTTTACGTACATGAGCACGCCGTATGCGGCAACACCGTCGTTACCTGCGAGCTTTTCGAGTCTTACGTTGTAGAGCAAACTTACAAGAGACATGGACACGTTGCTCATAAGCTCGGAAGAACCGTTAGTGCAAGCTCTCGCAAGAGAAAGACCATCAAACGAAGCTTTGCCAAGACGCAATATGCTCTTGTTCTTTCTTGCAAAGTAGATTATAGGAACGATACCGCCGACTACCTGGCTTGCCGCCGTAGCAGCCGCCGCACCCGCAAGACCAAAGCTGAATATACCCATAAATACCGCATCGAGTATCATGTTTGTAACACCTGATGCAACTGTAACAGCAAGACCAATGCCGGGTTTTTCAGCAGTAATAAGGAAACTCTGAAATTCGAGTTGGAGCATATAAAAAGGCATTGCTGTCAATAATACTCTGCCGTAGATAACGCAGTTTTCGAGCAATTCATCTTCAGCACCCAAAAGCTTTGCAATGTTGGGGAGAAACACTATACCGACAACGGCAAGTATTATACCTGATATAATAGCTGTATAAACGAGCAAAGAAAAGATATTGTTTGCTTTTTTATTGTCGCCTTCGCCAAGCGTTTTGGCAACAAGCGCACTGCCACCGGTACCGAGCATGAAGCCAACGGATCCAAGTATCATGATCACGGGGTAGATAAAGTTGAGCGCGGCAAATTCCGTCTTGCCGACAAGGTTAGAAACGAAAAATCCGTCAACTACGCCGTAAATGGACGTGAATACCATCATGATTATAGACGGCAACGTGAATTTAAAAAGCTTTTTATAGTTAAAATGATCTGATAACTGTATTCGCATTCTTTCTCCTGAATATGATAAAAGTATTATTCGACGATTTCAAGTTCAGCCGTAAAGATATTTCTGTCGAAAACGAATATCTTAAAGTTACCGAACTCTATTGTATCGAGCAAGTAATTTTGCTTCAAATATCTCCAATTTGAGTTTCTGTTTGCCGTGTTGGCTTCACCGTTATCGAGCAAAACAAAATATTTTTCAACGCCTTCCTGGTCGTCATACCATGTTCTGTTCGTCTGATACAAGCGGATATTTACGCCTGTTCCGTTATCGCTCACGTCAACAGTGCGGACCTTCACTTCGGAATCGGAGATGAGCGTTATCGCCTGAGAGCGCCAGAATGTAGCGTAACCGTATTCCAAGCCGTTTTCAAGCAACACATCGGAAAGCTGATGAAGTTCGTTGTCTCTGCCGTAATTTTTGGGCATATCTTTTATAGCCGTGAAATTCACGAGCGAACCGCAGATCGGTATTATGAGCATGATGACCGCAATGCGCTTCCAAGAGAGCGAACATTCTTTTATCTTGAACATCTCGCGGATGCAAGCAAAAGAAGCGATGAGCGATGTGCCTATCATCGGGATGAGTCGCCAGTTTGCACTGGAAAGTCTGCCGCAGATAAAGCCTGCCATTATAACGGCAAAAACTACAAAGTGTGCCCAAAGAAGTATCTTTGTCTGTCTTTCTTCTATCTTTTTGTACTGTGTCAAAAGCACGAAGGGCAAAACAATCACTACAACGGCAACGACGGCTTTTATAACACTTCCGATAGTTGCCATAGAATCGAGAGAAGAACCGTCCACTATATCGATACCGAAAAGAGAGAAATAGCTGCCCGGCAATTTCAAAAAGTTATTCACCCAATTTGAAACACTGTCGAGCATGGAATATGCTTCCGCATAGCCTGCTGTTATATTGCCCTTCCATATTTTGAGGATAACAAGACCTATCATAGTAGCGAGCACGAGCAACGCCGCACCGAAACCGTGGTAAAGATTGTGCGTGGAAAGAAGCTTTTCCTTAGAATTGAATATCATCTCTGCGATGACCGCACCGAGTATGGGCAAAGTGTATATCGCGATACACTGAAGACCGTTGGTCGCACCGAACATCATAAATACGAAAAGGAACGCGGCATATATGTATGCTTTTTTGTTTTCGCCCTTTTCAAATTTTTTGCACATACGCAAAAACAGACCCAAGCCCACGAACAAAATAAGCAAGCCCAAGCTGTAATATATAACATGACCCCACATTATCTCGCGCATCTTGTCGCTCGATGAAAGCAGGAGCATCAAAGAGCCGGTGCAAAGGTAAGTCATGTTCCAACTCCACTCCATGCTTCTGCAAACAAATATGATGGAGAGGAAGAACAATATTGCAAAAATGACCATGCCGATAACGTGTGTTGTCATCGTCATGCCGAATATCTTTATAAGAGGCACGAGCCAGATCGGCGCACTGAACGGCAAAAGCGCCGCATAATAAAAATCGGGATTAAATACCGAGCCGCCGTCAACGGTTGCCTGCGCCCACATTATCGTGTCCGTGCAGTCGGATTGAAAATATCCTTCCGCGGGCCATATCGTATAATACAATACTGCGGCAAGCGACAATATCGCATAAATCAGGCATAAAATACCCGGTATCTGCCTATAGACAGATTTTGCTTTTTCCGATGTCAGCCTATCGGGAAGCTTAAATGATTGCTTTGATCTTTCCATGGTTAGCCCCTTTTCTTCATAGTATAATAACAAGGAAGCCTATTTTTCAAAACTCCCTCATATTATTATACCAACAAACATTTTATTTTTCAAGCCATTTATTGCTTAATATATATATTTGAAAAGTTTTATAATATGTGCGAAAGGTAAAAAGCCTCAAAAACAACACTTGA
>CAZERM010000096.1:0-3874 GCA_964514555.1 uncultured Lachnospiraceae bacterium
ATGTGATATAACGGAACGATTCGGAACGCAAACATGGGAAAAAGCCGAAAGCGAGATGCAACGTCTTGCACTGAATTTAGCGCTGGCAAAAGCGGAATTACGAGGAAATGACCTGGATGCAATATTTGCAGGAGATCTGATGAATCAATGTGTAGGCTCATCTTACAGCGCAGAATGTTTTGATAGACCTTTTTTCGGATTATACGGAGCTTGCTCTACATTTGCAGAGGGAACTATACTGGCTTCATTGCTGATCGACGGAGGAACTTTTTCAAAGTGTGGTGTTATAGCTTCCTCGCATTTTTGCACGGCTGAGCGACAATTTCGATATCCGCTCGAATATGGCGGTCAACGAGCGCCCACATCGCAAAGAACTGCGACAGCGGCAGGTGCATTTTTGTTATCCGAAAAAGGAGATGGTCCTTTTATAAGAGAAGTGTTGCCGGGAACAGTTGTCGATATGGGAATAACAGATATCAATAATATGGGTGCGGCAATGGCTCCTGCGGCTTATGATACTCTTAACAAATATTTTAATGTAAGCGGAAAAAATCCCAATGATTTTGATCTTATTCTAACAGGAGATCTTGGAAAAGAAGGGCACAGTATAATATGCGAATTTATGCATAATTTAGGGTATGATATGAAGAATGTATATAATGATTGCGGTCTTATGCTATATAACTCAGTGGCGCAAGATATGCACTCGGGTGGATCGGGATGCGGATGCAGTGCTTCCGTTATAGCAGGGCATATAATGAAAAGATTTAAAAAAGGTAATATACACGATATACTTTATATAGCAACAGGCGCACTCATGAGCCCATCGAGCCTACAGCAAGGCAGAAGCATCCCTGGTATAGCGCATCTTGTTAGAATATGTGATTCGAGGGACAAAGAATGAACTTATTTGTTGATATTTTAAAATCATTTCTTATAGGTGGAGCTATATGCGCTATAGTTCAAATTTTTATAGATAAAACAGCTCTTACACCTGCGCGAATACTTGTTTCTCTCGTAACGCTAGGCGTTATATTGGGCGCAGTGGGGGTATATGAACCATTTGTCGAGTTTGCAGGTTGCGGAGCATCCACTCCGCTAACGGGATTTGGATATACGCTTGCAAAAGGTGTTAAAAAAGCTGTAGACGAAAAGGGGTTGATAGGCGCTTTGACAGGAGGACTTAGCGGGAGCGCAGGAGGAATATCGGCGGCAATGTTTTTCGGATATTTTTTTGCGTTGATATTCCGCTCAAAACCGAGAGATTGAATATATAGATTCGATAGAACTTTTCTGTTTGAGTTTTATCGAATCTTTTGTTTTTAGTAAAATGTCGAAAATCTTATTTTTTATTTGACAGTGCCGCGTTACTTTGCTATAATATCTATAATAACAAAATTTAAAACAAGATGCGTGAGGTCTATATGAAAAATATTATTTTAAACACAGACGGCAAAGTATTTTAAATCTATGAATTATTTTGATTCTATTTTTGGAAATTCAGAAGCAAAATCACTCTTTTCTCAACGCATAAAAGATAATAAGCTTTCTCACGCATATATGCTTGTAGGTCCGAGCGGTTGCGGAAAGAAAACTTTTGTAAAAGCTGTTGCCGCTCAATTAGCACTCGAAGATAACTCTGAGGAAGAACTTATCGCAAAGATCGAAAACGGATATTCTCCCGATGTTATGACTATTCCGACGGACGAAAAGCGAATTGGCATAGATACGGTTCGTTCTTTTATATCTACCGTGTATCTTACACCAAACGAATTGAATTTTAAAATGTATATCTTTGATGTGGCGGATAGAATGACACCGCAAGCGCAAAATGCTTTGTTAAAAGTTATAGAAGAACCGCCGAAAAATGTATATATATTTTTGCTGTGCGAAAATCCTGCTTCTATTTTACAAACTGTCCGTTCGCGAGTTATATCGGTAAATATGCAGACATTTTCCGAAGAAGAGATAAAAGATTATTTGCTGAAAAGTTCGACCGGTTTTGCATTTTTGGAAAATGATGAACATTTGGACTTTGCAATAAGAACTTCTCGCGGTGCATTGGGTGCTGTAAAAAAGATGTTGGAACCCGAAAACAGTGAATTTGATGCTTATACAAAGGCTAATGAAATCATTTTTTCGTTATCAAAGAAAAATCGAAGCGTTTCTTATTTTGATTTTTTATCTTTGATAATATTGTTCGCGGATACTTCGGAAAAACTGCTGTTGCTTTTAAAATACTTGACGTTTTTCTTTCGCGATATTTTGGTGGCGCAAAATTCTGATTATCTGGCAGTGGAAACGATAGATGAAGATACTGCCGTGCGCTATGCTTCTATATTGCCGTCATCATCCGTGTTATCCAACCTGAATACAGTTACGGAAATTACAAAAAACATGGCATTTAATTCAAATCTCGGACTTGCCTGCACTTATCTTGCCGAAAATCTTTGGCGCAAAACTTAAAGAAAGATGTGATATTATTATGGATATAAATACAGAAAATGCCGCTCAAGCGGTTACAGAAGAAAAAACAGAATATGAAATAGTCGGCGTTCGCTTTAAAGATAACGGTAAAACATACTTTTTCGACCCTTGCGGCATAAAAGTTGCTTCTGGCGAAACGGTTATCGTTGAAACTGCTCGCGGCATTGAATACGGCTTTGTTTCCGTTGGAAATAAGATAGTTCCGGCTAAAGATGTTATATTACCGCTCAGACCAGTCATCCGCAAAACAACAGCAGAGGACAATGACAAATACATCCAAAACAAAGAAAAAGAAAAATCCGCATCTGAAATATGCTTGCAGAAAATAAAAGAATATAAATTAGGCATGAAACTCGTGGATGTTGAATATACTTTTGACAATTCAAAGCTTATGTTCTATTTTACAGCCGACGGAAGAGTTGACTTCAGAGAACTTGTTAAAGATCTTGCTTCCGTATTCAGAACAAGGATCGAGCTCAGACAGATAGGTATACGCGACGAAACGAAGCTTATCGGCGGTCTTGGTGTTTGCGGTTTGCCGTTCTGCTGCAAAAAGTTCTTGTCGGATTTCGTTCAGGTATCTATTAAAATGGCAAAGGAGCAGAATCTTTCGCTTAACTCTCAGAAAATTTCCGGTGCTTGCGGCAGACTCATGTGTTGTTTGAGATATGAGCACGAATTTTACGAAGAAGAATTGAAAAAACTTCCCAAAGTAGATAGCCTTGTTTCAACACGCGACGGAAAGGGAACGGTTACTGAAGTTTCGCCTTTAACCGGATTTGTAAGAGTTAAATATGTAGATCGCGATACCGTTACATTCCGCTCTTACCACGTTGAGGATGTTAAGATCATTGCTCCGCAGAAAAAAACTCCACAAAACGAAGAAGAGAAAGAGAGCAAGGAATAATTTATTCTATTAGTATGCTAAAAATATTTTTCGGCAAAAACAGCTAAAAAATAAAAAAAGTTCTTGCAATTTCACAAAATATATGGTATTATATATTGGTCTGTAAGATATCAAATCAATCGGACAAAAAAATAACAAAAATCCTCACACGAAAAAAACGCATCGGTGCCGCTAAGCGGTCTTGCAACTGACTTTTTTTCGTGGCGGAAAAAACCAAAAAAGGAGACAACAAAATGTCAGTAATCACAATCAAACAGTTGCTCGAAGCAGGCGTACACTTCGGCCACCACACAAGAAGATGGAACCCTAAGATGGCTGAATACATCTTCACAGAAAGAAACGGTATCTACATCATTGACCTTCAGAAAACAGTAGGCAAAGTTGACGAAGCTTATATGTTCGTTCGCGACCTCGCTGCAAATGGCGGCAAAATCCTCTTTGTTGGTACAAAGAAACAGGCTGCTGACGCTGTTAAAGAAG
>CAZERM010000097.1:0-3706 GCA_964514555.1 uncultured Lachnospiraceae bacterium
CCAACTGAGCTATTCCGCCATTGAGTGCCGTGTTTCAAGCACTTCCTCACAATGCTTTATTATTATAGCACACTATCTTGCATTTGTCAACAGGTTTTTTAAAAATATTTTAAAAATCTCCGAGATTTTTAAAATATCTCGGAGATATCTTGTTATATCAAGCTGTTGCGCCCTCAAAGCCGATTATAAGACCGCCGCGTTCCGCATAAAAGCTGTCGAGTCCGCGTGTTGCGCGTATGATTATATCCGAAGTAGGAAATACCGCAAGGAATGCTTGCTTCAAAAGTTCCGCGTTCTGCATATTTTCGCAATGATGTATACGCATCTTGCCGCCGTTGAAACCGAGGCTCTTTATAGTTTCCGCTATGCAGGAAAGCATCTTGCGCTCACCGCGTGTTTTGTGCATCATCTCAAGTGTGCCTTCGTCGCTCGCTTTTCCGATTATGCGTATGCCGAGAACGCCGGAAAGTTTTGCAATGATGGGGCTTACTCTGCCGTTGTTAGCAAGATTGCGGAGCGATTCGAGTGAAAATATGAGATGTGTGCGGCGCTGATAAGCTTTCACTTGATCTATGATATCATCAAACGAAACATCGTTTTTGATAAGCTCGCACAATTTCTCTATGATAAGCGCCGTTTCGGGACCCGTAGAGAGCGTATTTATAACGTGTATATTTCTTTCGGGATGTTCTTCTTTATATTTTTTTGCTGCCGTAAGCGCCGCATTGTAGCTTCCCGAGAGAGAACCGGATATCGTAAGGCAGAAGATGTTTTCCGCATCTTCAAAAGCTTTTTCCCACTCGGCAACATTGGGGCAAGATGAACCCGTGCGTTCCTTGTGAGATTCCAAATATTCTATCATCTCCGAAACGTCAAGGTTCGCATCGTCGCAAAATTCCCTGTCTGAAGAAGTGAGCTTCAACGGAACGGATTCAAACGGAACATCCTCCACGGAAAGAATGTCAGAGGAAGAATCCGATACTATTTTATATTTCATAAGTTAACTCCAAAAATTATATTTAATACTATCAATAGAACTTGCGATATAATTATATCAGTTGTCTTTAACTTTGTCAAGTGGTTTTGGAAACTAAATAAAGAGGTTGCGGTAAACAAAAAAATGCTCCCATGCATATATTACGCACGGGAGCTTCGCTTTATTCAGCTTTCATTTTGATGCCTTTTGCATCGAGTTCTGCAACGATACCGTTTACAACGGAAGCAACTTCATCTTTTGTAAGTGTCTTTTCGGGGTGAGAGAAAAGGATCCTTACCGTGATGGATTTGCCGCTTTCGTCCGTGTAAGTGTCAACAACGCCAACACTCTTGATAAGAGGAGAATTTGCGTTCTTGATAGCTTCCGCGATGGGAGCGAATGTATCGGAAACGATAGAAAGGTCGATCTCGATCTCCGGGAACTTGGAAGGTTCAGCATACTTGATGCTTGCGTTCTTTATCTTGGAGAATTCGCCCATATCGATCTCAGCATAAACGATGTTTGCTTTTTTGTCGATCTTCTTCGCAACAGAAGCGTTTACTATGCCGATCTCGCCGAGGAGATGACCTGCACAGTAGATGCTGTTGAGGTTCTTGGGGTGCTGATAAGAGTGTGTAGCTTCCGCTTTCTTGAATGTGAGCGGCTCGTGCTTGATATCATCTGCAATAACTGCGAGGATATCGCGGAGCTGGAAGTATATCTTCTCTGTATCTTTTGTTTTGCTGTATATAGTGATGGCGAGCTTCTTGTGTTCATCGCAAAGACCGTCTGCTTTAACGCCGTCAACGATTCTGCCTATTTCGAAAACAGCAAAATCAGTGTCGAAAGATGTGTTATATTTAACCTGGCAAAGCTGAGTGGGAACGATGGAACGACGAAGCGTCTTGATGTTGGGGTTAGTAGCGTTGATAAGTTCAACATTGCTTTCGATGTCTATGCCGAGTTCCTTGTATTCATCATAGTAAGCCCAAATGTAGGAATGAAGTTCATGCATGGAGTAGCGGTGAACGAGGATATCCTTTATTCTGTTTTCGTCTGTCTTTTCAACAGCTTCTCTTACGGGGTAAAGGGGCGCTTCCGCTGTGTGAACGTCGAAGTTATCGTAGCCGTAGATACGTGTGATCTCTTCGATGATGTCAGCTTTGATAGTAACGTCCTTTGTCGCTCTCCAACTGGGAACATTTACTGTGAAATCTTCGCCGCAGAGTTCAACGCCGAAACCGAGAGAACGGAGAGTGTTCACGATAGTTTCGTTGCTTATCTCGATACCTGTGTAACGGTTTACAAAAGATTTTGTAAAGTTAAGTGTTACTTCAGGGTATTTCTTTGCATATTCATCTGTCAAAGAGGAAACTACCGTTGCGCCGGAGTCGATGTCCTTGAGAAGTTTTACGAATCTTGCAATAGCAGTAACAGTCATCTCGGGATCAAGGCTCTTTTCGTATCTCTGGGAAGCATCTGTACGATGAGAGAGGCGAACCGTGGATTTACGAATGGAAGCCGCGTCGAATGTAGCGGATTCAAGCGTAAGTGTGGATGTATCTTCAACGATCTCGGAATCGAGACCGCCCATGATACCTGCGATTGCAACAGGAGAATCGCCGTTGCAGATCATAAGTGTGTTTTCATCGATAGCACGTTCAACACCGTCAAGTGTTGTGAAGTTGAAGGGCTTCTCGAAGCGTTTGATCCTGATCTTTTCAACCTTGCGGGAGTCGAATGCGTGCATAGGCTGACCCATTTCAAGCATAAGATAGTTTGTAAGGTCGGCAAGGAAATTGAGCGCGCGCATACCGCAATAGAAAAGACGGATCCTCATGTTTACAGGGCTCTTATGAACGGAGATATTGCCGAATTTAAGGCAAGAATATCTCTGGCAGAGCGGATCTTCTATCTTGAGATCAACTTTTTCAAGGTCGTTGTACACGGAAAGGTCTGCTGTGGAAAGGGGCTTGAGTTCTCTGCCTGCAAGCGCCGCGATTTCGCGAGCAATACCGTAATGACCCCAAAGGTCGGGGCGGTTCGTCAAAGATTTATTGTCTACTTCGAAAACGATATCGTCTATCTGGTAGATGGACTTGATATCTGTGCCGAGAGCAACATCTTCCGTGATATCCATGATGCCGTCGTTAGCATCGCTGATACCGATCTCTTTTTCGGAACAGCACATACCGTTGGATGTATAACCTGCAAGTTTTCTGGGAGCGATGGTGATCTCGCCGAGCTGAGCGCCGAGTTTTGCGAAAGCAGTCTTCATGCCAACGCGAACATTGGGAGCGCCGCATACAACGTCAACAAGCTCGTCCTCGCCGATGTCTACTTTGAGGAGGTGGAGCTTCTTGGAATCGGGGTGAGCTTCAACGGATTTGATCTCTGCAACTACAACGCCGGAAAGGTCGCTTCCTTTAAAGAATATTTCGTTTTCTACCTCTGCTGTGGAAAGGGAGAATTTATTGATAAGTTCAAGTTTATCGATTCCGGAAAGGTCTACAAAATCCGAAATCCAGTTCATTGATATAAACATTTGGCAAAAGCTCCTTTCTTATTTATCGTCCGTAAACTGGGACAAGCTCTTGAGACTGCCGCTGTTGAGGTCGCGGATGTCTTTAACGCCGTATTTCATCATGGCAAGTCTTGTAAGACCGAGACCGAAAGCAAAGCCCGTGTATTCTTCGGGGTCGATGCCGCCCGCTTTGAGAACTTCGGGGT
>CAZERM010000098.1:0-3455 GCA_964514555.1 uncultured Lachnospiraceae bacterium
ATATTATATTTTTGGAGGATTTTATATTATGGCTAAATTTGTATGTTCTGTTTGCGGTTACGTTCACGAAGGTGATTCTGCACCCGAAAAATGCCCCCAGTGCAAAGTTTCCGCTGATAAATTCGTAGAAGTTAAAGACGAAAAGAGAACTTGGGCTTGCGAACACGTTGTAGGCATCACAGAAGGCGTTTCCGAAGACATCATCAAAGATCTTCGTGCAAACTTCGAAGGCGAATGTTCCGAAGTTGGTATGTACCTCGCTATGTCTCGCGTAGCTTTCAGAGAAGGTTACCCCGAGATCGGTCTTTACTGGGAAAAAGCAGCGCTCGAAGAAGCTGAACACGCTGCAAAATTTGCAGAGATCCTCGGCGAAGTTGTAACACCCTCTACAAAGAAGAACCTCGAAATGAGAGTAGAAGCTGAAAACGGCGCAACAGCAGGTAAGTTTGACCTCGCTCGCCGCGCAAAACTCGCTAACCTCGACGCTATCCATGACACAGTTCATGAAATGGCAAAGGACGAAGCTAGACACGGCAGAGCTTTCGAAGGCTTGCTCAACCGCTACTTCGGCAACGACAAGAAATAATTTGATATTATAAATAGAACACGGTCGCTTTAAAGCGACCGTGTTTTTATTTTGTAAATTGATATGCTATGCGTTCGCTTCCGTTTTCAACGTGGATGATGCCGCAGGGGATAAATCCGTTTTTGGCGAGCATATTCTGCATAGTGATATTTTTCTTGTGCGTATCCGCGCGGACGTTTTTGCCGTGGGATTTGCAAAAATCGAGCGCCGCTCTGCCTATACCGCGCACAGCGCCATCGCTTGCCATGCGGTGCATTACATTGTAAGGCTCGTCATCGGGCCATTTTCCGTCTTCAATAACGGCATATGTCGGGTCATCGCCCTCTATGAAGGCAAAAACGCCGTGTATAGCCTCCTCTTCGAGGCAAACAAAGAGCTGACCGAGTTTTATATCGGAGAGTATTATCTCTTCTGTGGGGTATGTATCGCCCCATTGGTCGGGGTTGCCGTGTTCTTTCATGTATTCGCGAGCATAAGCGTAAACGCGGAGTATATCGGGCATATCCGAAAGTGTTGCTGTTCTTATCTTCATATGGCTCTCCTTTGAACTATCAAATAAATATCTTTTTTATAAAAGGTATCTTGTCTATAATGAATGCTGTTGCGAAACATATAATAAATATCGCGAGCGATATTGCGGGGACGGAAAGAAACGGATATCCGCAAAGCGAGTTTATGCCGAAATGGATATTCAAATGTTCCAATACGAATGGGTGGAGCAGATATACGAACAAAGTGTATTTGGAAGTCCGCGCTATGAGCGGAGCTATCTTTGGAGGTATCTTTTCGCAAGGTATACGCAAAAACAAGATAAAAAGAGCGCACGCCTCCAAAAATGAAGCGATGAAAAAACTGTTATAGAACATTTCGGACGGAACATCGCGGACAACGCTTATAATATAATTGATAATGGTGAGCGACCCCACGATAACGACAAGACCTATCGCCAAAAAAACAGATCGTATGCGCTTGAATACATCGATATTTTCATATATCACATATCCCAATATGAAATATCCGAGATATTGAGGAAAAGGAAACACGAATCTTTCGATAACGGCTTTTGCTTCCTGCAAAAACGGAAATACGTTCATAAATGCGGGCAATATCTCCAGCGCGAAGAAAAGGCAAAGGATATATTTTAAATATTTGCCGTGCTCGATGTTTTTTACCGCGAAAAGCAACGGCAATATAAAATATATCGATATCAACTCGGGCAGATACCAAAGATGATATTTCGAATCCATTACGGCAGAGAAGAAGTAGCCCGAGGACAGAGAAGGCAAAAGCTCTTTTAATCCTATCGTGTCAATGGCATATAATGCGGACCAAAGAAAATATACAAAGACCAATCTCGCTATATTTCGACAAAAAAGCTTTTTTAATGACAAAGTGTTTTTTGAAAGGAACATTGCACCGCTTATCATAAAGAATATCGGAACAGCGCTTCTTGTGGCGATGTCATACAAGTTGAAAGCCATCCATTCCGCGGAATCATAGGGAACGTAGTACCAATTATCTGCCGCAACGTGGAGCAAGACCACCATAAAGCAGGCGAGTATACGCAAAAGGTCGATATTGTATTTTCTTTGTGCTTCCATGCGCCCTCCGATAAGCCGATGATCCGGCGATATCATTAGTATTTTCGATATATAAAGCAAAAAATCCCGTTCTCTTACGAAAACGGGATCTGGTGCCGGTGGCGGGGGTCGAACCCGCATGGTATCGCTACCACCGGATTTTGAGTCCGGCGCGTCTGCCAATTCCACCACACCGGCGAAATTACATCTAGCATTATACAATACTTTTTCGAAAAAAGCAATAGTTTTTTTGATTTTTTATTGAAAAAATTTAACTTTTGCAAAAATACTCAAAAAAAGCTTTCCATATATTGTGCGTTGAGACATCACCGCGCCGTATGATACAATATATGAGGAAGGCGGATACGCTTTCCGAAATATCAAAAAAGAGGTGAATATATGAAGAAAAAAACAGCGCTCGTTTTATGTTTTGCGCTTGCTCTGCTGTTGTCCTTGCCGATATACGGCGCATCGTACAGGGAGATAAGCGTTTATATAAACGGCGAAAAACTTCAAACATCAGACCATCCGAGATTGATAAACGACACAACATACGTTCCTTTGCGCGCCATATGCGAGCTTTTCGGGGCGGAGAGCATATCATGGGAGCAAAAAACAAAGACCGCGACCGTAAAAGCGCGCGGCACGATCATCTACATAAAAGAGGGCGACAATTACATCATAGCAAACGGAAGATATTTTGCCTGCGACGAAAAAGTGCTCAATATCGATGATAGGTTATATCTTCCCGTGCGGCTGATATCATCCGCTTTTGCAAGCGAGGTGGAATGGCGAAGCGACTATACCGTAAGGATAACGGACAAAGGCACAGTTCCCACATCGGGCACGGAATATTACGACGAGGGAGAAGTATATTGGCTTTCTCGCATAATATATGCGGAGAGCGGCGCAGAACCTTTCCTTGGCAAGATAGCCGTCGGTAACGTGGTGCTCAACAGAGTAAAGAGCGATATTTTTCCAAATACTATATATGAAGTGATATTTGACCAAAAGCACGGCACGCAATTTGCGCCCACATCGAGCGGAACCATATACAATACGCCGAACGCTGATTCCGTTGCGGCGGCGAAGATATGCCTTGAGGGATATTCCGTTGACGAGAAAGTGCTTTATTTTATGGAGCCGCGCCTTGCGACTAATACGTGGATATCGCAAAACAGGCGCTTCGCTTTTCAGATAGGCGCACATCATTTTTATTGTTAAAAAACTTTTTTCGCAAAAATTATTTCTCCTATTGTAAAGATTTTTTTATTTTGCTATAATATTCT
>CAZERM010000099.1:0-3432 GCA_964514555.1 uncultured Lachnospiraceae bacterium
CATATAGAGCAGGGCGGAACAAACGTATCCGGTGGTCAGAAGCAGAGACTTTGTATTGCTCGTGCGCTCCTCAAGAAGCCGAAGATACTTATCCTCGACGACTCCACGAGTGCTGTCGATACGGCAACGGATGCCAAGATCAGAAAAGCATTCCGCGAAGAGATCCCCGATACAACAAAGATCATCATCGCGCAGAGAATCTCATCTGTTCAGGATGCAGATAAGATCATCGTTCTTGACGACGGCAAGATAAACGATGTCGGTACACATGACGAGCTTCTCGAACGCAACAGCATCTACAAAGAAGTATACACATCTCAGCAGAAAGGAGCGATGGCGTAATGAGTAAGAAAGCAAACAAACCCCAGATGAAGATGCCCAAGGTCGATTTTAAAGTTATCGGCAGAGTTTTGTCTTATATCAAGGGCAAATACAGAGTATTTTTCGCTATTGCCATTATAGGCACTATCGTAAGCTCTTTTGCAAGTGTTTACGGCATCATGTTCCTTGAAAAGCTTATTGACGATCATATAACTCCTATGATCACGAGCGGCGTTGAAAATTACGGTTCGCTTCTCGTTGCCATTTTGAAGATAGCGGCGATATACGTTGTAGGTATCGTGGGCAACTTTGTCTGCCAATACCTCATGGTGCTTATATCGCAGGGCGTTCTTAAAAAGATACGCGACGGTATGTTCGCTCATATGCAGACATTGCCCATCAAATATTTTGATACAAACTCCTTCGGCGACCTTATGAGCCGCTATACGAATGATACGGATACGCTCGAGCAGATGATAGCGCAGAGCATTCCGCAGATCATCAATACGTTCGTAACTGTTATCATAGTTTTCGTTGCTATGATCAAAACGAACGTTCCGCTTACGCTTTTTATGCTCCTTACGGTAGGTCTTATGCTTCTTATCACAAAGTATGTCGGCGGTAAGAGCGGTAAGTACTTCATGGCACAGCAGAAAGCTTTCGGTGAAGTTGACGGTTATATCGAAGAGATGATAAACGGTCAGAAAGTAGTCAAAGTATTCAACCACGAAGAAAAATCCAAAGAAGAATTTGATAAGCTCAACGAAGAGCTTCGCGAAAATGCGACAAACGCGAACAAATTTGCAAATATCCTTATGCCTATCATGGGTAACCTCGGTTATTTGCAGTATGTTCTCCTTGCTTGTGTAGGCGGCGCGATCGCTATCAGCACGATGAATGACCCCAACCCTGCGCTCACTATCGGTGGTATCATCTCCTTCCTTGAACTTTCCAGAAGCTTTACAAGACCTATCACACAGGTTTCTCAGCAGATAAACTCCGTTGTTATGGCTTTGGCAGGCGCAGGTCGAATCTTCAATATGATGGATGAACCCAGCGAAGTTGACGATGGTTATGTTACTCTCGTAAATGCAACATATGACCACGACGGCAACCTCGTTGAAACAGACGAACGCACAGGTACATGGGCGTGGAAACATCCTCATTCCGCAGATGGCAGCGTAACATACACTCTCTTGCGCGGCGACGTTCGCTTGACAGACGTAGACTTCGGTTACGTTGAAGGAAAGACAGTCCTTCATGACGTAAGCGTATTTGCCGAACCCGGTCAGAAAGTTGCTTTCGTAGGCGCAACAGGTGCGGGTAAAACGACTATCACGAACCTTATCAACAGATTCTATGACATTGCCGACGGTAAGATCAGATATGATGGCATCAACATCAACAAGATCAAGAAGGACGATCTTCGTCGCTCCCTCGGCATCGTTCTTCAGGAAACGAACCTCTTTACGGGTACTGTAAGAGAAAACATCCGCTACGGTAAGCTCGATGCTACCGACGAGGAAGTTGAAGCAGCGGCGGTTCTTGCGAACGCTCACGAATTTATCATGCGTTTACCGCAGGGCTACGATACGATGCTCACGGGCGGCGGTGCAAACCTTTCTCAGGGTCAGCGCCAGCTCCTCGCTATTGCACGTGCGGCTGTTGCCGATCCCCCTGTTATGATCCTTGACGAAGCGACATCCAGCATCGATACGAGAACGGAAGCTATCGTTTCCGCAGGTATGGACTCGCTCATGTACGGCAGAACTGTATTCGTTATCGCACACAGACTCTCTACGGTAAGAAACTCCGATGTTATCATGGTTCTTGAACGTGGCAGAATAATCGAACGCGGCAACCATGACAAATTGATCGCAGAAAAGGGTAAATATTATCAGCTTTATACAGGCGCATTTGAGCTTGAATAAAAAATAATTTTTCGAAATCAGGTATAAATAAAATGAAAAGAATAGTTACTATACAAGATATTTCTTGTGTGGGCAAATGCTCCCTTACGGTGGCATTGCCCGTAATATCCGCTATGGGTACGGAAGCAGCCGTTATTCCCACGGCAGTGCTTTCTACGCACACGATGTTTAAAAATTTCACCTTCCACGATCTTACGAACGAGATAGCTCCTATCTGCGCTCATTGGAAGAACGAAGGCATAGATTTTGACGCTATATACACGGGCTACCTCGGTTCTTTCGAACAGATCGAACTCACGGAAAAGCTCATTGCAGATTTCAAGACGGACGATAACCTCGTTCTCGTCGATCCCGCGATGGCGGACGGCGGCAAGCTCTATACGGGTTTCACGGTGGATTTTGCAAAGCGCATGAGCAAACTTTGCGGCAAAGCGGATATTATAGTTCCCAATCTTACAGAAGCAACATTTATGCTTGATGAACCCTATATCGAAAGCGGTTACAGCGAAGAATACATAAAAGATATCCTCAAAAAGCTTACGGGTCTCGGCTGCAAGATAGCTGTTTTGACGGGCGTAAGCTTTGAAGAGGGCAAGCTCGGTGTTATGTATTATAACAGCGAAAGCGGAGAATATTTCTCCTATTTCCACGAGCGCATATCACAGAGCTTCCACGGTACGGGCGACCTTTTCGCCTCCACGTTCCTCGGTGCAATGATGCGCGGAAGAAGCATCGCGGATTCTCTCAAGATAGCTTCCGATTTCACTATCGAAAGCATCAAAGCCACGCTTGACAACGCGCCCGACAGAAAATACGGCGTAAACTTCGAGCAGGCTATTCCTTATCTCGTTTCGAGAATGGATAAATAAAGAATAACAAAAAACGATTATGCCGATATTACTCAGTGGTATCGGCATAATTCCATGCTTATTAAAAATAAACAAAATTTGTTTTTTGGCTTATGGCTTAATGATTTCTTAATGATTTTTTTGATTGTTTGTTAATAGAAAACAGATTATAATATATATATAAATTTTTTAGGAGTAATTATGAAGGTTCTGGAAACGACTGTTTTGATCATTGCGTTATTATTTTTATTGTGCTATTTCTATCAATTCGTATATGTCGCAATACCTTTTTTCAAGAAGAAAAAATTGCCTCTTACTTCTAAAGCAAATAG
>CAZERM010000100.1:0-3342 GCA_964514555.1 uncultured Lachnospiraceae bacterium
ATACAAGGTATATATTTAAAGTTATTTTGAAGTTTTTCTACCTTATAAAGTTCTGTATAGTCTTCTAACATTTCGGATGCTTTTTCATCTTTAATGCTTTCTATAACAGATACTTTCCAGAAAGGTTCGCCTTCTCCGCAATAAATCATTATGTGTATACCGTATTCGAAAGTGATAACAGTAGAATCTCCGTTCTTGCGAGAGTCATCGAATAACCATTCATCAAGTTCTGTTACAAGGTCTCCTTTAGCAACATTTGCGTAATATCCGCCTGAAAAAGCACTTGCGTAATCTGTTGTGTACTTCATGGCAAGTTCTTTAAACTTTTCGTCTGTTTTTCCACTGTTTGTCCATTCTTCGAAAACTGTATATGCAAGATTTTTTGCGTTGTCCAAAGAGTTGTATATGTCAGCATCAAAAAGAATATGTTTCATATTTCTTGTTTCGCTCATGTTTTTTGCTGATTCGGATACCGCCATATATACTGTACAGTCTGTACTGCTTTCATTCACATAAGTTGAGCCTATAACAGTTTTTGATTTAAACATCCATTTATCAAGTTCTGTTTTGTTGCTGTCTTCTTTACTGTTCTGATAATATGTGGATACTATTGCTTTATCTATATCTGTTATATCATCTACACAATATTCAGAATCGATAAACTCTTTAACGGCAGTTGTAAATTCATCTCTATTAGTTGTAGCAGCTATCTTTGACGCGTATTCTTTTATCTTGTCGTTTTTATCTGCGTCATTGGAAAGTGTCAATTTAAAAGATATAACATCTCTGCAAAGATATGAATCGGAGTCTTTTGCTACATAAGCGTTAAACTCTTCTTCCGTAACTTCTGCAAGGTCATAGTCTTTCATGAGTTTCTTATTTGCAAGACGAAACATTTCATATGTTTTGCGTATATCGTTTTCGGTAACGCCTTTGCCATAGAGAGATTCTATATAATCTACTAATGTCATGTTCTGCTTCTTTGCCAATGAGTCCAATTCCGCAATGCTGTTGTCTATATACTTATTATCAACTTCATTAAGCTCTATACCTTCTGCAATAGCCGCTTCACAAAGAGGAAGTGCGCTCATGAATGTTCCGCTTATTGCATCTTCTACGAAAACGTCATACCATGTAGTTCCCTTTTCTTTGTTATAGTACTGTTCATTAAGAGAAACAGAGGTATCTATTCCAAAGTAAGAGGAAAATAATGCTTCGCCATAGTAATTCAAGTATTCATAATAGCTATCATATGCCGCGTATGCGAGCATTCCTGCAGTGACGCTGAAATGTTCTGTCTTTAATACATCAACTTCGCTCGGCTTTTTACCGCATGATGTAAATGCCGCTAAGCACATTACAGCAACGAGTGATATGGCTGTTACGCGACAAATAATGTTTTTTGCTTTTCTCATAAAAATTTAAGATTTCCTTTCGTACATTGTATTATTTGACATTGTATCATCAAGTTATTATAACTTCATAAATAAAACTTGGTATAAACGATCTATTAACAAAAATCTAATATAAAATTAGTCTTTGGTTTCTTCCTCGCTTACTTCCTCATCTGTATCATCGAGCACTTCTTCCAAGAATGTTTTTCTTGTTGCGCGTCCGTATAATTTTGTTTTATCGAAGATTATTTCGGATAACCAATCATTTATACATTCGCCTCTTACTCGCCATATCCAGTTACCGTTTGCGGCAGCAGGAGAATTCATTCTTGTTCCCTTTGAAAGTCCCAAGAGATCCTGCATCTGTATTATGACCGTATCAGCAGGGCAAGAAAGTAATGTGCGTATAAATCCCCAGTTATAGCCTTCCTTCTCCGTAAGATTCATATATTCTTTTGCGAATTCGGTAGTTTTCTTTGGTGCGTTTGCAAACCAAAGCATAGCAGGTTCGTTATCATGTGTTCCTATATATGCAACAGAATTCTTGCCTATATTATACGGTAAATATTCGCTTTCATCGTCGGGATCAAATGCAAATTCCAATACCTTCATTCCAGGGAAGCCTGTCTTTTTAAGTAACTTCTTAACACCCTCCGTCATGAAGCCGAGGTCTTCTGCTATTATGGGAAGTTTGCCAAATCGTCTTTCAAGTTCTGCAAATAAAGCATTACCGGGACCCTTTACCCATTTGCCGCCTTTCGCAGTTTTATCGGCAGCAGGAATGGACCAGTACGCTTCAAAGCCTCTGAAATGATCTATGCGAAGTACATCAAATATCTTTGCTGAAAATTCTATTCTTCTGCACCACCAAGGGAATCCTTCCCGCTTCATCTTTTTCCAATTATAAAGAGGGTTGCCCCAGCGCTGACCGTCTGCAGAGAAAGCATCAGGAGGACATCCAGCTACATTGATAGGTTCAAGTGATGTATCCAATTCAAAATCGCTTGGGTTAGACCATACATCAGCGCTATCGAACGAAACGTATATCGGAATATCACCAATTATCTTTATTCCCTTTTCATTAGCATAAGCTTTTAATTCGAACCATTGCTTAAAGAATAAGTATTCTATCACGCGATAAAAGTCTATTTCTTCTGCAAGACGCTCATTTACAGCCGCCATAGCCGCCTTTTCGCGATGTTTGATATCTTTATCCCATGTTGACCACGATGCGCCGTTGTGGTCGTTTTTAAGCGCCATAAACATTGCGAAGTCATCAAGCCAAAAAGAATTGTTTTTGCAGAATGTTTTAAATTCAGTATCTGCTTTATCAAAGTTATTATAAGCTTTGCGAAGCATCTTGTATCTGTTTTCATAAAGTTTTCCGAAATCTACTTTATCGGGGTCTTTACCGAAATCAAGAGTATTATAATCGCTCTTTTTAAGAAGACCTTGTTCGCAAAGCAGATTTGGGTCTATAAAATATGGGTTTCCTGCAAAAGAAGAAAATGATTGATATGGAGAATCACCATATCCTGTAATACCTATCGGAAGTATCTGCCAATAGGTCTGTCCTGCCTGTTCAAGAAAATCGACAAAACGATAAGCTTCTTTACCGAAAGTACCTATTCCGTATTCGGAAGGAAGCGAAGAAATATGCAAAAGTATTCCGCTTGTTCTCATAAAACACACTCCACGATAATATAGTTGCAAAACATAATAAAGTCAAGCAAAGATAGTTTATCACAAATCCGACAAACTGTCAATTTTTTATACAATATTCATTTGATTTTTGCAACAAAAAAGCGAACCTCGAAAGTTTGGATTTAGCGTGGCCATCGTTAAACTTAACAATCTAATTAAAAAAGCATAAAATCTCCTTATCCGTAGGATTTTATGTTTTATGAGTGAACTTTCGCTTATTTAAATCTGTACTCCCTTTGTACAT
>CAZERM010000101.1:0-3294 GCA_964514555.1 uncultured Lachnospiraceae bacterium
ATATAATTATACTATAAAATCGCAATTAAAGCAACATCAAAATTCCATAAAAACTTGCAAATAAAAAAATGTCGATGTTAAATATAAAAGTTTACATATTATCAACAAAATATAAAGAAAAGAGGTTTATAATAATTATATCAAACTTTATAAACAGGGGATAAGAATATGCTTCAACTTAAAAACATAGTAAAGCAGTATCACACGGGCGACGAGACCGTGGACGCTCTCCGCGGAATAAATATCGACTTCCGCGAAAGCGAATTTGTTTCTATACTCGGTCCCTCGGGCTGCGGCAAGACAACACTTCTCAACATCATCGGCGGTCTTGACGGCTACACGGACGGCGACCTCATCATCGACGGAAGATCGACAAAAGAATTTAACGACAGAGATTGGGATACATACCGCAACCACAAGATAGGCTTTGTATTCCAAAGCTACAACCTCATCTCTCATCAGACTGTCCTTTCAAACGTAGAGCTTGCGCTCACTCTTTCGGGTGTTTCGAAAGCGGAGCGCCGTAAAAGAGCGATGGAAGCGCTTGAAAAAGTCGGTCTTAAAAATCAGATGCACAAAAAGCCCAACCAAATGTCCGGCGGTCAGATGCAGCGTGTTGCCATCGCTCGTGCTCTCGTAAACAACCCGAGAATACTTCTTGCGGACGAACCGACGGGTGCGCTCGACTCCGCAACGAGCGTGCAAATAATGGATCTTCTCAAGGAGATCGCAAAAGACAGACTCGTTATCATGGTAACTCACAACCCCGAGCTTGCAGAACAGTATTCGACAAGAATAGTTCGCTTCCTCGACGGCAAGATGATAGATGACACAGCCCCCTTCAAAGCGGACGAGAAGGCGGCAAAAGCAAAAGCGGCTCCCGAAATGACTCGCACGCAGAAAAAGGCACAGCGCAAAGCCGAAAAGAAAACTTCCATGTCTTTCTTCACGGCATTCTCCCTCTCGCTCAACAACCTTATGACGAAAAAGGCGCGCACGATACTCACGAGCTTCGCAGGCTCCATCGGTATCATCGGCATAGCGCTCATACTCTCTATTTCAAATGGCTTGCAGCTCTATATCAACAGAGTGCAGGAGGACACGCTTTCTTCCTACCCCATCATGATACAGGCAGAATCCGTTGACATGACCTCACTTATATCCTCGCTAACATCTCAGACCTCGGGAGGTGTTACACATGACAAAGACAAAGTTTACTCCAGTGTCATCCTCTATGACATGATGAACTCTCTTACAAACGCCGAAACAGTAACGAACAACCTCAAAGATTTCAAAAAATTCCTTGACAGCAATATATCAAACGAGTCCATCACATCCGTTATCTACGGCTATGATATGGACCTCAACATCTACTCTTCCGACATCAACAACATACGCAAACTCAACCCCTCCACACTCATGGACAACATGATGGGCAGCGGAGCATCTTCCTCCTCTCCTATGATGAGCATGGGCACATACGATATTTGGAGCCAGATGATGCCCGGCAAGAACGGTCAGTACATAAACGACCTTGTAAAAGAACAGTATGACCTCGTTGACGGTACTTGGCCCGCAAATTACAACGAAGTAGTTCTCGTTGTAGACAAAAACAACGAAGTAAGCGACTTTGTTCTCTGTATGCTCGGCTTCAAGAGCGAAGAAGAGATGAACGATATCATCAGCGCAGCTCTCTCCGGCAAGGAGATCGAAACCAAGCAGGAATATTGGGAATATTCCGACATCCTCTCCACAACATTCAAGCTCGTTATGCCCACGGATTACTATCAGTACAACGAGCAGACAGACACATGGGACGATATGCGCGACAATGACACATATATGTCTTATATACTCAAGAACGCAGAGGACATCAAGATAGTCGGCATCATCCGCCCCAATGAAGAAGCCGTTGCCGCTTCCATCACAGGATCCATCGGCTACACATACGCTCTCACGGAGCACATCGCAGGCAAAGTAAGCGAAAGCGATATCGTAAAAGCACAGCAGAGCGATATGACAAAAGACGTTTTCACGGGTCTTCCCTTTAAGACAGACGATTACGTTGAACCCACAAACGAAGAAAAGGCTCGTCTTGTAAAAGAATATTTCGCAACACTCCCCGAAAGCCAGAAAGCTGTCATCTATTCCGAGATAGCACAGCAGATGCCCCAAGCACAGCTCGAAGCGTCCGTTGCGGAAGTTCTCAAAAACTTCCCCACAAGAGAATCCATGGAAGAAGTGATCATCGGCGCATACGCAACTGAAATGAATATGCCCGAAGAGACCATTCGCAAATATCTCGCCGATATGTCCGACGAAGAGATAACGGGCGCTATGTCCGAGATGCTCGCTATGCAGGTACAGGCTGAATATGCCGCAAAAGTTTCCGAACAGCTCTCTCAGATGGGCATTTCCGACCTTGCCGCAATGCTCGACAAATACGTTGCATCCGCAAGTGAAGCAGAGCTTGCGCCCTTGCACGAAACATACCTCCCTGCCTCTTTCTCCGAAAGCACATACGACGAAAACCTCAGCACGCTCGGCGTTTTCGACATCGACAGTCCCTCTATGATAAGCATCTATGCTTCCACATTCGAGGCCAAGGACGAGATAGCCGCGCTCATCGACGATTACAACGCAGGCGTTTCCGAAAGCAACAAGATATCTTACACGGACTATATAAAACTCATCATGTCCTCCGTTACGACGATCATCAATGCGATAAGCTATATCCTCATTGCATTCGTTTCCATCTCACTTATAGTTTCCTCTATCATGATAGGCATCATCACATACATCTCCGTGCTTGAACGTACAAAAGAGATCGGTGTGCTTCGTGCCATAGGTGCTTCCAAGAAAGACGTTCGCCGCGTATTCAACGCAGAAACGCTCCTCATCGGTTTTGCATCGGGTATGTTCGGTATCATCATAACAGCGCTTCTCAACATACCGATAAACATGATAATCAAATCCATCACAGGCATCAGCGGCATTGCTTCCCTCCCGATAGCAGGTGCGATAATCCTCGTTGTCATCAGCATGGCGCTCACACTCATCTCAGGCTTCATCCCTTCTGGCATTGCCGCGAAGAAAGACCCTGTTGAAGCGCTTCGCACAGAATAACTTACTTTTTCTTTCGGAGAAAAAGTAAGCAAAAAGAACTTTGCTAAAGTACATTCTTTCGCTTCAGCCATGGCGAGCGGCACTGATTGCTTGCCTCAAATCATCTCAAACTCTTCTTTCGGAGAAAAAGTAAGCAAAAAGAACTTTGCTAAAGTACATTCTTTCGCT
>CAZERM010000102.1:0-3251 GCA_964514555.1 uncultured Lachnospiraceae bacterium
TCTAGATACCATGTTACTCCACTCCTTTCATTATTTACCGGTCTTACCGGCTTTGCGGCGAATGTGTTCGCCTTCATATTTAACACCTTTGCCGAGGTACGGTTCAGGCGGTCTCTTTTCACGGATCTGAGCTGCGATAGCACCAACGAGCTGCTTGTCGTAGCCTTTTACGATGATCGTGGAAGAATCGGGTACTTCGAAAGTGATCTTGTCATCTTCATTGAATGTGATGGGGTGAGAATGACCGAGGTTAAGAACGAGAGATTTGCCGTTCTTAGCAACCTTGTAACCAACACCAACAAGTTCAAGTTTCTTGGAGTAGCCTTCTGTAACACCAACGATCATGTTGTCGATAAGTGTACGTGTAAGACCGTGGAGAGATCTGTTCAATTTGTCATCGTCGGGGCGTTCAACCTTGATTGTAGCGCCGTCAACTGTAACTTTCATGTTTTTGTGAAGTTCGCGTTCCAAAGTGCCCTTAGGACCCTTAACAGTGATGATGTGTCCGTCGAGTTTAACTTCAACACCTGCGGGAACGGTAATTTCTTTTCTGCCTATTCTTGACATTACTGTTTACCTCCCATTACCATACAAAGGCAAGGATTTCGCCACCAACATTGAGGCTGCGAGCCTTTTTGCCGGTCATGATACCCTTGGATGTAGAAATAATAACTGTTCCAAGACCGTTCATTACGTTCGGGATATCTTCGCAGTTAGAGTAGATGCGGAGACCCGGTTTGGAAATTCTACGGAGACCCTGGATCGTTTTTTCTTTGCCGCGGCCGTATTTAAGAGTAATTCTGATGATACCCTGTTTGCCGTCTTCGATGATCTGGTAGCCTTTGATGTATCCTTCTTCAACGAGGATATCAGCAATAGCTTTCTTTACGCCCGAAGCAGGAACATCAACTGTTTCGTGTTTTGCGTTGTTTGCGTTTCTGATACGCGTAAGCATATCAGCGATTACGTCTGAAATCTGCATTTTGAATTTTCTCCTTATTTTTATGCAAGTTATTTAAAGTTTCGGGAATCTCTTCCCTTGCGCTTAATCCTTGCTGCCGAGCTGACGCTCGGCGGCATATCGGTGGTTAAAACCCTTTCGGGTTTTCCTTCCGGTAAGATTGGAGCTTTGTTTTTATATGATTACCAGCTGGATTTCTTTACGCCGGGAATCTGACCTTTGTATGCGAGCTCACGGAAGCAGATACGGCAGATGCCGAATTTGCGGAGGTAACCATGGGGTCTACCGCAGATCTTGCATCTTGTGTATTCTCTTGTGGAATACTTCTGGGGTTTCTGCTGTTTGAGCTTCATAGAAGTTTTTGCCATAATTTAATCTCCTCCGTCATCTTGCAAAGGGAGCGCCCATGAGTGTGAGGAGCTCTTTTGCTTCTTCGTCGTTATGTGCTGTCGTTACGAAAACGATGTCCATACCGCGAACCTTGTCAACTTTATCGTAGTCGATTTCGGGGAATATGATCTGCTCTTTGAGACCGAGGGAGTAGTTACCGCGGCCGTCAAAAGCGTTGGGGTTGATACCCTTGAAGTCACGTACGCGAGGAAGTGCGATGTTGAAGAGTCTATCCATGAACTCATACATCTTGTCGCCGCGAAGTGTAACTTTAACGCCGATCTTCATGCCCTTTCTGAGTTTGAAGTTTGCAACGGATTTCTTTGCAAATGTGGGAACAGGTTTCTGACCTGTGATTGCTGCGAGATCTGCGATGATGCTGTCGATAGCTTTTGCGTTATCTTTAGCTTCACCTGCACCAACGTTGATAACGATCTTATCAAACTTGGGGATCTGCATAGGGCTCTTGTAGTTGAATTTCTTCATCAATGCGGGAGCGACATCCGACTTATAAAATTCTTTCATTCTTGCTGCCATTGTCCTTTACCTCCGCATTAAATTTCGGCGCCGCATTTTTTGCAAACGCGAACTTTTTTGCCGTTTTCTGTTTTGTATCCAACGCGAACGCCCTTGCCGCATTTAGAGCAAACGAGCTGGAGCTTGGATGTGTAGATAGCGCCGTCAACGTCAACGATGCCACCTGTTTCGCCCTGTCTTCTGGGCTTCATGTGTTTTTTCTGTTTGTTGATGCCTTCAACGATGGCTTTACCTTCTTCAGGGGATACCGCGATTACTTTGCCCTGCTTGCCCTTATCGTCGCCGGAAAGAACTATAACGGTATCATCTTTTTTAATATGAACTGTCTTCATCTTTTCGATTCCTCCATTAAAGTACTTCGGGAGCGAGAGAAAGGATCTTAAGGTAATCTTTCTCACGAAGCTCGCGAGCTACGGGTCCAAATATACGAGTTCCTCTGGGTGTTTTATCGTCTCTGATGATAACTGCTGCGTTTTCATCGAACTTGAGGTAAGAGCCGTCTGCGCGGTGTACGCCCTTAACGGAACGAACAATAACCGCTTTAACAACTTCACCTTTTTTAACAGTACCGCCGGCTGCCGCCTTCTTAACGCAGGCAACAACTACATCTCCGATATTGGCATATCTTCTGCCGCTACCGCCGAGCACACGGATACACATAAGTTCTTTTGCGCCGGTGTTGTCGGCTACTTTCATAAGTGACTGCTGTTGTATCACTCTGCTTTCCTCCTAAACCATTCATGCCGTGCGGACTTATTTTTATGTGCCGCACGAAATGAAATAAAATTATTTTGCTTTTTCAATAATTTCAACAAGTCTCCATCTCTTATCTTTAGAAAGAGGTCTTGTTTCCATTATTTTAACTCTGTCGCCTACAGCGCACTCGTTGTTTTCATCATGCGCTTTGAATTTTGTTGTTCTTTTAAGAATTTTGCCGTATTTAGGGTGCTTTACATTATCTGTAACAGCAACTACGATCGTTTTATCCATTTTGTCGGATACGACCAAACCTACTCTGGTCTTTCTCAAATTTCTTGTAGCTTCCATGACTTTTCTCCTCTCTTACAGCTTATTCAGCGTTCTTCTCACGAAGAACAGTCATAACTCTTGCAATATCGTGCTTAACTTCCGTGATCTTGTGGGGGTTTTCAAGCTGATTGATTGCATTCTGGAAGCGAAGGTTGAAAAGTTCGCCCTTGAGTTCTTTGAGCTTAGAGGTGAGTTCAGCGGAAGTCATGCTTCTGAGTTCTGTTGCTTTCACTGTATTATTCCTCCTCTGCGTCTTTTACTACGAATTTACATTTGATGGGGAGCTTGTGAGATGCAAGACGCATAGCTTCTCTGGCGATCTCTACGTCAACGC
>CAZERM010000103.1:0-3229 GCA_964514555.1 uncultured Lachnospiraceae bacterium
TTGTATAATAATGTAAAATAATTTGCAAATATATAATTTTATTAAGAAAAAGACGGGAGCAATAGATGAATTTTAACAAATGGATTATTACGGATGAAAATTACCGAATTATACATATTGGTGCGGATTTGCTGAGTATTGTTTTAAAAAAAGATATGTTTTCCCCTGTGGGATATGCATCGGGGCAAATGAGTGCGGGGGATTTTTATCTTATAGTTTTGCCAGATATAGTCCAATTGAACAGATATGATAAAACAAAGATAGAACATGTGAGTGGTTGCAAGTTGCCTCAAAATGGCAGTGCGATACTTATAGGAGCTGCAGAAAATTTTGAGAGCCCTTTTTTGTTGAAAACATGGGATAAGATCTTGCAAGGAAAAGAAACCTTGTTACAAACTATTTACCATGGCCACAGAGTAGATGTCTTTTTTAGTGAAGAAGATGAGCAGCAGATTGAAATTCGTATGGATAATCAGCGCATTCGCAGTAGTACCAATGGAGTGATACCGATGATAATCTTTAACCGAAGCGGGGTGAAATTTTTTCGTACACACGAAAAAGGAACATCAAAAATATCAATATATGATATTTTTGATGGTAAAATTTGGCCGTACTATTGGAACTCCGAAAAAACGAGGAGGATACAGTTGACATTAGATGATGTCATTCGCCCAGAAATGATTACAGTAATGAAGTCTCTGGAAGAGGAAGAGTACCGTTTCATATCAATGAAAAATGATGTACTCGTCAGACGATTAAGTTCTATTGAGAGTTTCAAAGCGCATAAGCTGTGGCTTGTACAAACGATGGACGAACTGCTGAATGATATTAGGATAGATGCAAATCTGTATCATGCTATGGGGACTGCTGCGAGGCACAAAAGGATTCGTAGTGAAGTGCAGTTTGGACTTTGGGGAGAAAGCGAAAAGACAGAAAAAATCAGATATCTCTTGCAAAAATCTTCGGTTACGAATACAACGATTCTTTTGACGGGAGAAAGTGGCACTGGAAAATCATTTCTAGCCAAGGAAATTCATAGAAATAGCAAACGAAGTCAAGCACCGTTCGTTCATGTAAATTGTGCTGCGATACCCTACAATCTTATCGAAAGTGAATTGTTTGGATACGAAGAAGGAGCTTTTACAGGTGCGAAAAAAGGTGGCAGGGGCGGATATTTTGAACTTGCAGAAGGCGGAACTTTGTTCTTGGACGAAATATCGGAGTTACCTTTGTCTTTACAGGGAAAACTTCTGGAGGTTATGCAAAGTAAGACATATTTTCGTGTGGGCGGTACAAAAAAGAAAATGGCGAATGTTCGAATTGTAGCAGCAACTAATCAGAATTTGCAAGAACTTGTCGCAGAACGTAAGTTCCGTGAGGATTTATACTATCGCATTCATGTGTTTCCAATACACTTACTGCCTCTTCGTGAGCAAAAAGAAGTCATTCAACGAATTGCAGCCGATTTGATTCCGGATATTTGCAATCGCTTGGATGTGAATCAACAGGTGCTTAGTCCTGATGCTGTAGAGAAAATGGAAGAGTATGATTGGCCAGGAAATATAAGGGAATTGGAAAATGTGTTGGAAAAAGCGTGTATTTTGTCGAACGGAAAGGTAATCTATCCAGAGGATATTGATATTAGTATGGATATGAACATCGGGTTTAAAAATATTGAACAGATGTCGCTAAAACAGCAAAAAGAGACCTTTGAGAGAAATGTGATAGAAAAAACTTTGGCAATGTACGAAGGCTCTAAAATCAAGACGGCAAAACATTTGGGTATAGGAAGGACAAGCTTATTTGAAAAAATAAACAAATACGGAATTAAGGATGTGGAGGAAAAGGAATGATTATGAATTTGATTCAGGATCGAATCGCGGGTCTGGAAGGGAATATGGGAATAAGCTTCATCAATTTAGAGAGCGGCCATAAGTTTTTTTGTGGAAACTGCGATGTATTTCCGGCATCGGGAACAGTAAAATTGATGACCTTGATTGCATGTTTCAAAGCTTTTGAGGAGCACAAGATGGAACGCGATTCTGTACATGTACTGCGGAAAAAAGAGATAGTCTTACCTGAAGGAGAGCCTTCCTATGGAATATTGCAGTTTTTTGAGGAGGGGCTGAAGCTGACTATGATTGATTTGTGCAGAATTATGATTGTAGTTGCGGATAATCAAGCTTGCAATATCTTGATTGAAAAATTGGGAATGGAGTATATAAATCAGACTTTTAGTGAATTTGGATATTCAAATATGTGCGTTAACCGAAAAATATTTGAGTATGATATGATTCCTAAAGGAAAAAACAACACTATTTCGATTAAAGAAATGGCTAATATTTTTGAACGAATGTATAAAGGACAGATAGTTTCTCCTGCAGCCAGCGAGGAAATGCTAATGCTTATGGAAAAACATCAGAGAAGTAATATACTACCTTATCTTTTTAATGAGAATGCAAGAATTGCACATCAAACAGGTTATGATATGGACGAAATTATTGACGGAGGAATATTGTATTTTGATACACCGTTTGTCCTATCGATGGCGGCATCGCATACAGATGTACGTAAGGCACAGGCGGTAATGCGTGACATAACACAGATATGTTATGAAGAAACACAACGAAAACGTCTGTCGGAGTTTGGTCATAGTAATTACAAAAATAAACTATTTGGTGGCTGAGAATAATCAGCATAATTTATGAGCAAAGCCTTTCGAATGATATATCGGAAGGCTTTTGGTTAAGCTGCTATGATTCATGTGTTCGAAAAAATGAATGAACGCGTTCAAAAAAACGAACATAAATGGTCTCTGGGAGTAAAATTTGCCATAAAAAAGATCAATAAGGCACAAAATAAGGTACACTAAATAAGGTGCAATAAGTAAAAATGACCGAAAAATTCACTAAACAAAACAAAAAATAGAATTGGCACAAAAAATGCATCTTATAGGACTGTCTCAAGGTAAAGAAGAAAAAGGAAGGTCGGTGAAAAAAGTTGAAAAAATTAATTTCTAACGGATTGGTCATAGATCCGGCTAATCGTGTAAAAGGGCATTTGAATCTTTTAATAGAAGATGGAAAGATTGCGGCTGTTACGCGAGAACTTGTAGAGGCAGATCAAGTGATTGATGCAAGCGGCAAAATTGTCTGTCCTGGATTTATTGATATTCATATGCATGAAGACCCGGTGGAAGACGATAAAATCTTGGCGGACGAACGAGCAA
>CAZERM010000104.1:0-3106 GCA_964514555.1 uncultured Lachnospiraceae bacterium
GTGAGTAAGGTTAAGTCTTGCAAATTCGATCTGACGAGGAGGACAAGGTTTGTATTCAAGATCTACATTGTTGATGACCCAATCATAGAGCGGACGGTGTATCTCATATTCAAGGGAGCAAAGAGAATGTGTGATTCCTTCGAGAGCATCCTGAACAGGGTGTGCAAAGTCATACATGGGGAATATGCACCATTTTGTGCCCTGTCTGTGGTGTTCAACGTATTTGATACGATAGATAACGGGGTCGCGCATACAGAAGTTGCCGGAAGCAAGGTCTATTTTTGCACGGAGAGTGTATTTACCTTCGGGGAATTCGCCGTTCTTCATACGTTCGAAAAGGTCAAGGCTTTCCTCGATGGGTCTGTCGCGGTAAGGAGATACTGCAGGATGTGTAAGGTCGCCTGCATATTTGGGGTCGCGAAATTCTTCGGGTGTAAGCTCACATACATAAGCAAGACCTTTTTTGATAAGACCGACAGCAAGCTCATAGTCTTTTTCGAAATAGTCGGAACCATAGAAAAATCTATCTTCCCAGTCAAATCCGAGCCATTTGATGTCTTCCTTGATAGCATCTACAAATTCAGTATCTTCTTTTGCAGGGTTTGTGTCGTCCATACGGAGGTTACATTTACCGCCGTATTTGCGAGCCGTGCCGAAGTCGATGATCATCGCTTTGCAGTGTCCGATATGAAGATAACCGTTGGGTTCGGGAGGGAAACGAGTATGTATCTCGTCTGCTTTTACTTTGCCATTTGCAATATCTTCATCTATAAGTTCATACAAGAAATTATTTGAAACTTCACTCATTTTATAAAATCCTTTCTTAATCAAAGAGCTTTAATTGCGTTTTCTATTCTCTGGCGAGTTTTCTGTTCGCCGATTATCTGCATTACAGTGTAAAGATCGGGGGCGTTCTGTTTGCCTGTTACGGCTACACGGATAAAGGAACTGATGTCTGCTACATTGCCCTTAAACGCTGTGGGATCTGCTTTATATGCTTTCATATCGGAAGCAAAGCCCCTGCTGTCCGCGATCTTCTTTATCTTATCGAACCAAACGTTCATCTCGTCTGAGTAATCATATGTTTCGAGGAAGGATACGAGAGTATTCTTTATATCTTCCGTGGAGAAGCTTTCTGCGTAACCATCTACCATTGTAAAGTATTTGTCATAGAAAAATCCCATGTAAGGTTTAACGTCTACCCATGTAGCGATATCTTTTCTCGGCTTTTTGCCGCCTCTGCCTATTGCGAGTATCTTCTTTGCAAAGTCCGCGTCAGCTGCAAGTTCTGCTGCAAATTCTTCGTCAAACTGTTTTGCCCAAACAAGAACTTTGTCGTATACTTCGTCTGCGCTCATTCTGGAGATGATGTTTTTGGAAACGTCATTGAGTTTGCCAAAGTCGAAAAGACAACCTGAAACGGACATCTTTTTAATATTGAACGGAAATTCCGTATAAGGCTTGTCGATATTCTGTGCGTGCCATTCCTCGTAGTTGGAGTTAAGGAGCGTCATAACATATTCACAAACAGCCTCGGGAGAGTAACCCATTCTTGTGTAATCGTCCATGTTAGCGCCCATATCACGTTTAGAGAGTTTCTTCTTGTTGCCGTTTTCATCAAGGCGCATGATCTGCGCGATGTGCATATATTTAGGAAGTTTGAATCCGAGATAAGAGAAAAGCTGGATATGTTTTGCAAGGCTGGGAAGCCATTCTTCGCCGCGGATAACGTGTGTAGTACCCATAAAGTGGTCATCAATAGCATGAGCGAAGTGGTATGTGGGAATACCGTCGGATTTAAGCAAAACGAAGTCTTCGTCGTTTTCGGGGATCTCCAAAGCGCCCTTTACAAGGTCTGTAAACTTTGTCTTCTTTTCGGGGTCGCCCATAGCGAGTATTCTTATAACGAAGGGATGACCTGCTTTGAGGTGTTCTTCAACTTCTTCGATGGTGAAGTTTCTTCTGGCAAGCATCTCTGCTCTGCGAGCTTCCGCTTCTTCCTGCCAGTTAGTGTTCTTTATCTCTTCTTTCTTATTTGTCTGCTGAAGCTCGTCGAGTTCTTCTTCAGTTGTGAAGCAGGGGTAAGCTTTTCCTTCGCTTACGAGCTTTTTGGCAAATGTCTGATAGATAGGTCCTCTCATGCTCTGCTTGTAGGGTCCGTATATACCGTGGTCGGCAACTTTGCCGCTTTCGTCAAGGATAGCGCCCTCGTCAAAGTTGATGCCGTAAGTAGCGAGCGTGCGGATAAGACCTTCTGCCGCGCCCTCAACTTCTCTCTTTGCGTCCGTGTCTTCTATACGAAGGTAGAAAACACCACCGGACTGATGAGCAAGGCGTTCAGCGACCATCGACGGGAAAAGACCGCCGAAATGAACGAAACCTGTGGGGCTGGGAGCAAAACGAGTTACTTTTGCGCCTTCGGGGAGATCTCTGGGAGGAAATCTTTTTTCGATATCCTCGGGAGTTTCCGTTATGTTCGGAAAAAGCAGATCGGCAAGATAATTAAAATCCATTGTTATATTGTCCTCCAAAAAAAGTTATATTTTAAAGTTAAAATTTTCTTGTTGCGCCGTGTCCGGGGTATATCGTTTTACCCGCGAGTTTCGGCAAAAGAGCTTGTATCGTTTGTACCATTTGAGTATAGTCGCCGCTGTAAAGGTCCGTTCTGCCGTAGCCGTTTGCAAATATCGTATCGCCCGTGAATACAACATCATCGCAGAAATAGCATACGCAACCTTTCGTATGTCCGGGAGTGCTGAGCACCTCAAGGCAAACGGAGCCGATGTCTATCCTGTCTCCATCGGAAAGCGTGTGCGCTTGAACTTTCGAAACGCTCGGCGCACCTTCGAAAAAGACAGAGGCATTTTTTGCGCCATCGGAAAGAAGCTCCTCGTCATCCTTGTGGATGTAGACAGGCACGTTGTAACGCGCGGCGATATCATCGAGGTAACTTACATGGTCGAAATGTCCGTGCGTCAAAAGTATGCACATGGGGCGAAGCTCGAGAGCATCCAAGCAAGCAAGTATCTCGGGCGAAGCGGGATCTATAACGACGCATACTTTTTGTTTCTCATCGGAAACTATATAGCAGTTCACGCCGTATTTT
>CAZERM010000105.1:0-3045 GCA_964514555.1 uncultured Lachnospiraceae bacterium
TATATAATAGTTTTATACAAATGATAAAAGGAGAATATCTTTATGATAAAACTTCAAGCTTATAGAGGTGTTAGTGCCGAAGCACCTGAAAATACAATGAGCGCTTTTCGCTATGCAGCAGCTCAAGGCTATGATATCATAACACTTGACCCTGCTGTAACAAAAGACGGAAAAATAGTTGCACTTCATGATGAAACTATAAATCGCACAGCTCGCAAAGGCAGTGGTAAAGAATTCAAACAGGATATAAAAGTATCTGATATAACATATGACGAAGCTCGCAGCTATGATTTTGGTGTATATTTCCTTCCTAAATTCAAAGCAGAAGACCTTCCGCTCTTCTCTAAAATAGTTGATTTTGCGGCGAAATCGGGAATGGTAGTAAATGTTTCCGACAAATTCCGTTTTCTTCCCGAAAGCGCACAGCTGACTTTGCTTGATATAGCCAAGGCATCGGATGCGAAATTTGCTTTCACATTCAATTCGATAGGCGCTATAAAGGATTTCACGCCCTTGTTGCCCGAATGTGAGATACACTATACCGGATATATAGACAAAGATCTCCTGCCCTACATCAAGCGTTTTGCGTGTGAAAATGCTATCACTGTTTGGGTGCCCAATCATTCATCGAAAGCTATTTGCGAGCAGATCAAAAAATTCGGTTCACTTGGCATATCTTATTCCGACGATACAAATAGCTATGACGATTATGATTATGCCGCTAATGAGCTCGACGCAGATATTATCGAAACAACGGGTAAATTCAAACACGATAAAAATATCGGTTATATTCCCGATATGCATTCTCACACAAAAAATTCACACGATGCTGTTTCCGACCCTGATGAACTTTGTCAGAAAAATATCGAACGAGGCATAGGTGGTTGTGCATTCACGGATCATTGTGATATATGCTATTACGGAAAGATGGATCTTTACGCAAATATTATACAATCCAACAAAGATGCACTTGAAATGCGTGAAAAATATAAAGGCAAGCTCGACGTTTTCAGAGGTGTAGAACCTGGTGAAGCTATTTGGCATATGGATGTAGTACACAACCTTATAACAATGTGTGATTTTGACGTTGTACTCGGTTCTGTTCATACCGTAAGATATCCTAAAGATTCTCGTCCCTTCTCTCTCATTGACTTCACGGATTGGGATAAAGAAACAGTTCTCGATTTTATGGATGTTTACTTTGATGAACTTTGGGAGACCATCACGACTATGCCTTGCGATATCATGACACATCTTACTGTACCGCTTCGTTATGTAAACGGCAAATATCATAAAGACGTTGATATAGACATTTATAATGATAAAATAAAGAAGATATTGCGCTTTGTAGTAGACCACGGTATAGCACTTGAAGTAAATACTTCCGGTGTAGGCAGTTCGTTTGACGTGCTTCTTCCTGAGCGCAAATTCATCGAAATGTACCGTGATATGGGAGGCTATCTTATTACTCTTGCCAGCGATGAACATAATGTAGAAAAAGCTGCAAATGGCTTCACGGAAACGATTTCCATGCTTAAAGAGCTTGGTTTCAAACACATCTACAAAGTGGAAAAACGCATCCCTGTGCAGTGTAACATTGCATGATATAAAATAATATAATAAAAAGCAAAAATCCCCGAACAAGGGGATTTTTTGCTTTATGAGATGCTATTTTTATTATTTATGACATTATTAAATATTTTTCCTTTTGGAAAATAACCACTTTATTCAATAATCTTGAGGTGTGTATTTATACATCATAGATAGTAAATAACTTATTGCCCAAACCCCTGAATCAATATCTCCGTTAAGCATATTGATTCCTTTGGTAAAAATATACTCTGTGAGAGATAATATATCTTCAGAAGAATAAAATGCAGATTTACAATGAATATAGCCTTCGTTCTTAATAGTTATATTTAAGATCTTCATTATTTTACTTTGTGTGTTAATAAACATCAAATTTCGAATGTTTAATAATGGTTCTTCGGGTTTTTGATGTAGTAATACTGAACTACATTATAAACAAATGAGATTTATCATATTTGTTTGAAAATATATGCTATGCAGGCTCAAAAACAAAAAAGAGAGTGTTTTCACACTCTCTTTTAATATAGCAATTATTTGCCGAGCATTTTTGCAACTTCTTCGTCGAGGTTATCTTCTCTCTTTTCAATGCCTTCGCCTTTTTCGAATCTTTCGAAGCCAACAACTTCAATTTTGCCGCCGAAAGCTTTAGCGCAGGATGCAACGTACTGAGAAACTTTCATGCTGTCGTCCTTAACATATTCTTTGTCGAGGAGGCAGTTTTCTTCGTAGAATTTGCCAATCTTGCCCATTACGATACCTTCGAGAACCTTTTCGGGTTTGTTAGCCATCTTAGGATCGTTCTTCATCTGGTTAGTGATAACTTCTTTTTCAGATGCAACGATGCTAGAAGGAACAGATTCTCTGTTGAGGTAAGGTGTAGGGTATGCAGCGATCTGAAGAGCAATGTTCTTTGCGAATTCAGCAAAGCCTTCATTATTTACAGCAGCGTCATCAGCAACGAATTTAACGATAACACCTGTTACGCCTGTACCGTGGATATATGTGCTTGTTGTACCTTCAACAACAACGAAACGACGAACGGAAATCTTTTCACCGATTGTGAAGATCTTGTCTTTAACTGTTTCTTCAACAGTGTATTCTGTGCCGTCGAATTTGCAAGCATTGAGAGCTTCAATATTTGCAGGTCTGCTAGCGATGATAGTTCTGAGAAGACCTTTTACGAATTCCTGGAATGTAGCGTTCTTAGCAACGAAGTCTGTTTCCGTGTTAACTTCTACCATTGCTGTAATGTCGCCGTCTTTCATGATGTCAACGAGACCGTCAGCAGCGATTCTGTCTGCCTTTTTAGCGGCAGCGGAAAGACCTTTTTCACGAAGAATTTTTATTGCTTTATCAACGTCGCCGTCAGCTTCAACGAGCGCTTTTTTGCAGTCCATAAGACCAGCGCCTGTCTGTTTTTTGAGGTCGCCAACCATTTTTGCGTTTATAGTAGCC
>CAZERM010000106.1:0-3005 GCA_964514555.1 uncultured Lachnospiraceae bacterium
CTGTGATACCGCTTACGGTGCTGGAGCGTTCACGCTCGAACATCTCGAAGATATGCGGCACGAAATCTTTCGACATACCGATGCCGTTGTCGGCTATTATAACTTCCGTTATGCATTCGCCCTCTTTTTCACCCTGCAAATGGCTGACGGTACATTCGATATGACCGCCTTCGGGCGTAAATTTCACCGCATTGCTGAGTATGTTGAGCGTTATCTGAGAAAGATGCGGTTTATCTATGCAAAGGTACGGATATATGATATTTTTGTTGAGCGTGATGGTCTGGTTCTTCTCTTTTACAAGAGGCTCGATTATAACGAGCGAATCTCTGATGACCTCGCCTGCGGGGCATATATGATTATCTATAACGATCCTGTCGTTTTCGATGCGCGCAAGCTCAAGAACATCGTTGACAAGAGAGAGCATCCTCTCGCCCGATATCTTTATGTTATCCATATAATGTTTGAGCTTGTCTTTATCATCAAGGTTCTGAAGCGCAAGATTGGAATAACCGAGTATCGCGTTCATAGGTGTTCGCATATCGTGGGACATATTGAACAAGAACGCGGATTTTGCGTGGTTTGCCGCCTGCGCTTCCGCCGCCTTTTGCAATATCTCTTCTTGGTATGCTGCTTCTTTTGCTTTTTCCGTGTTTACATCCTGAATCATCACAAGAACATGGGACGGCATCATGTCGTTTCCGACGTCAACTATCGTTATGGTAACACGGCACCAAACTTTTTTGCCGTCTTTACCGTTTCTGTTTACAAGGTAGTCCATATAGAAGCTCTGTCTTGCTTCCGTTATGTTCTTCGCTTTCAATACATCTTTGATATTTTCGACCGTCAAAAGCTGCATCAGCTCTTCTCTGAACCCTTTGTCCACGGCGATGTTGATAAGTCTGCCGAGAGATTCGGTAAACTTGCCTCTGAACGGTACGATGGAGCTTATCCAAGGAGCGGCAAAGATAGTCTCGTATTGATTCTTTGAGATATCAACATAAAATATCGTAAAATAAAGGTTCTGCAACGATTGCAAAATGTTCATGGATTCGCTCAACTTTTTGTTAGTCTCTTCGAGCTGTTTCTGTTTTTCGCGCAAAGATCGGCTCTTGAGTACGCTCATTGTGAGCCAAAGACCAACATATAAAAGCACAAAAATAACCACATTCAGAACGGCATCCTTAAATACTGCCGTTATCGGGAAATAAACATATATCGAATATTCTCCGCTGAGCGTTTGCGAAGCAAGATAATGCTGGTCGTTATAATAGATGGGTGAGAGCTTGTCGCTCACGAGTATATCATCCGAATGTGATATAAGCTCCTGAAAATCATCTATATCTTTATCTTTGGAAAGGAGACTTCCGTTGTGCTCTATCAAAAAGTCGCCGTCAAGGTCCATTATGATGCCTTCCAAAAGATTTATAAGATCCATTTTGTTATCTTCGAGAAGACCCGAGGGATGGCCGTAATAAGCTATGATGACACCGGGTTTTTCCTGGCGAGCAACGGCGCAAACGTCGTAAACATTGCCGTCAACGGTTATACGCTCCATAAACACTTTGTTTTTGTGCGTCAACATACTTTCAAAGCAACCGGGGTAATAATTTTCTTTCCAAAGGTTGTCTTCATAAAATCTTGTATAGCCCGAAGCCTCGAGTGCCAAATTTTCATCAAGAACCGCTATACCTGAAAATCGCATTGATGTAACATAAGATTCAAGGTATTCATCCATTACAAATTCGGGGTAATACATAAAATTATAGCTCAATTCAATAATGCTGTTGCTCATCTTGAAAAGGCTTGACATACGGTCAACTGCCTGAATGTTTTCAAAGCTCTTGCATTGTTGTTTGAGCGTGTTCGTCGTGCTCTCGCGCAGGTCCTCTACATCACTTAATGCGATAAAATATTGTATTCCGGCAAAAACTATCGTTAAAACAATCCCCAAAACGGTTCTCCAAAATACTTTTTTTATCTTTCTTCTATGTTTTGCAGTCATCTCCAAGCATCCCCCAATTTTTCGAGTCCGTAACGAACGAGTATCTCATCTATGGTTCCGTCCTCTATCATCTCGTCTAATGTCTCCTGCAATTTTTCGCATATGCCTCTCGTGTCGCCAAGCTTAAAGGCAACGCCCGTTTTAGATACAACGAGCGGTTCCTTCAATACGCGGTATTCAACGCCCATATCTTCGAGCATGGCTCGAAGCGCCGCTTCATGACCAATGCACGCGGAAATATACTGTCTGCGAAGCGCGGATATGGATTCTTTGAGCGTCGTAAGACAATATATCTTGCCTACGTCGGGTATGCGCTCGTCTGTTCTCTCGCTCAATATCTGCTCGGGCAAAGAGTCCATCTGAACTCCGACCGTCTCACCTGTGAGGTCATCGAGAGTGTATATCTTGGAATCTGCCAAAACGGCAACTACTTGCTTATCGTAGCAATAAGGTCCTGCCCATTGATATAGATTTTCTCTGCCATTCATGCTGAAACAAGTCCAAATGCAATCGATGTCCTCCACTCCGAAAGCATCGTTCTTGTTGAGCCAATCTATGCTTTTGAAAACAGGTTCGTATCCCATGCGGCGGCAAGCTTCCTTTGCTATCTCAACGTCTATTCCGGTAGGGTTGCCGTCCTCGTCAAGATAATAATACGGGTCATACATATCAGTGCCTATTATGAGTTCGGGAAGACCTTCGTCATCTGTTCCGCTCACATTGTCGCACGCCGAAAAAGCGAACAGTGCAAATATGAGGCTCATTAGTAAAGACAATATCTTTACTGTTTTTGATTTTGCCATAAGATTCCCTTTCTGCGCAAAAAACACGCCTATCTTTTGCACCCTAAAATACAAGATAAGCGTGTTCTTATATATTTCTGTTTTACCGCTCATCAAGATGTTAAAAATTTAAAACCAAAAGCGTATATTATATATTTATGATATCACAAATTATAATTTAAATCAATGCTTCTGTCAAAATTTGAATCTTTTCAAGCAAT
>CAZERM010000107.1:0-2804 GCA_964514555.1 uncultured Lachnospiraceae bacterium
AAGTAGACGAGATCTACCACCCCGGCTATGCGGCAAAACGCATGGAGATCGGCGCTGTTATCGCGGCTGCTCCCCAGGCTAATGTTCGTCGCGAATGTCCCGATCCTGGCGACGTTGTTATCCTCCTCGGCGGCAGAACAGGTCGCGACGGTTGCGGCGGTGCAACAGGTTCCTCCAAATCTCACACAGCAACATCCCTTGAAACTTGCGGCGCTGAAGTTCAGAAAGGTAACGCTCCCGAAGAACGCAAGCTCCAGAGACTCTTCCGTAACCCCGAAGCTTCTCTCCTTATCAAGAGATGTAACGACTTTGGTGCAGGCGGTGTTTCCGTTGCTATCGGTGAACTTGCGGACGGTCTTGCAATAGACCTCAACGCTGTTCCCAAGAAATACGAAGGTCTTGACGGCACAGAACTCGCTATCAGCGAATCTCAGGAAAGAATGGCTGTTGCCGTTGAACCCAAAGACGTTGATAAATTCCTCGCTCTCGCAGCTAAAGAAAACCTCGAAGCAACAGTTGTTGCAAAGGTTACAGAAGAACCCAGACTCACAATGACATGGAACGGCAAGAAGATCGTTGACCTTTCTCGTGAGTTCCTCAACTCCAACGGTGCGGAAAAACACACAAATGTTGCTCCCGAAGCACCCAAGGCATTTGACAAAGACACAACAGGCGATTTCGCTGAAAAATACAAAGCTCTCGCAGGAGACCTCAATGTTTGCTCCAAACGCGGTCTTTCCGAACGCTTTGACTCCACTATCGGTGCAGGCACAGTACTTATGCCTTTCGGCGGTAAGCACCAGCTCACACCTATCCAGGCTATGACACACAAGATCTCTCTTGAACATGGCCACACAGACGATTGTTCCCTTATGGCTTACGGTTACAACCCCTTCATCTCCGAAAAGAGCCCTTACCACGGCGCATACCTCGCAGTAGTTGAATCTGCGGCTAAACTCGTTGCTACGGGTGCGGAATATAAGGATGTATACCTCACATTCCAGGAATATTTTGAAAAGCCTCGTAACGAAGGCAAGCGTTGGGGCAAACCCTTCGCAGCACTTCTCGGCGCGCTCGATGCACAGCTCGACCTCGGCATCGCGGCTATCGGCGGTAAAGACTCCATGAGTGGTTCTTTCGACGCCCTCGATGTACCTCCCACGCTCGTTTCCTTCGCTGTTACAACAGAAAAGGTTCAGAACATCGTTTCTCCCGAATTCAAGGGTGCAGGTCATAATGTTTACCTCGTTAAACCCGAATATAACGAAAAGAAACTTCCCGATGCAACATCCCTTATGGATCTCTTTGCAAAGGTATATGCTCTTACATCCACAGGCAAAGCAGTTGCCGCTTACACACCCACATACGGCGGCGTAGCAGAAGCTGTTATGAAGATGTGCTTCGGTAACAAGCTCGGCTTCGACTATGCAGACGGCATCTCTGCTGACGATATCTGGGGCTACAACTACGGTGCATTCGTTCTCGAAATGGCAGACGACACAGTTCCCGAAGGCGCTATCCTCGTTGGTAAGACAACAGACAAAGGCGCTATCGTTAAGGGCGACGCTAAACTTTGCCTCTGCGAACTCCTCTCCATCTACGAAAACAAACTCGAACCCGTATTCCCCACAAACGCTAAAGAAGACAAGAAAGAACTCATTTCTTACGCTTACAGCGCAGAAAAACGCGTTGCTCCCGCTATCAAGGTTGCAAAACCCACAGTTCTTATCCCGATCTTCCCCGGTACTAACTGTGAATACGATTCCGCTCGCGTTCTCGAAGATGCAGGCGCAAACGCAGAATTGTTCGTTGTAAGAAACCTCTCTTCCGATGCTATCGCAGCTTCCGTTGACGAATTTGCAGCTAAGGTTAAAGATTCTCAGATCATCTTCGTTCCCGGCGGCTTCTCCGGCGGCGACGAACCCGACGGCAGCGGTAAGTTCATCACCGCATTCTTCAGAAATGCGGCTGTTAAAGAAGCAGTTACAGAACTTCTTGAAAAACGCGACGGTTTGATGTGCGGTATCTGCAACGGTTTCCAGGCACTCATCAAACTCGGTCTCGTTCCCTACGGCAAGATCATCGACACAGACGAATCCTGCCCCACACTTA
This sequence comes from uncultured Lachnospiraceae bacterium, assembly GCA_964514555.1. Taxonomy (GTDB): domain Bacteria; phylum Bacillota; class Clostridia; order Oscillospirales; family CAG-272; genus UMGS731. Next base: position 2,113 of record CAZERM010000107.1, read on the forward strand.
CATTCAACTCCATCGGCAGACATCAGTCCAGACTCGTTCGTACGAGAATCGCTTCCAACAAGTCTCCTTGGCTTGCTGAAACAAACGTAGGCGATGTTTACACAGTGCCGATCTCTCACGGCGAAGGTCGCTTCCTCTGCGATGAAGCTCTCCTTGCTAAACTTGCCGAAAACGGTCAGATCGCTACACAGTACGTTGACCTCGACGGCAACCCCACAAGCAACATTCTCTTCAACCCCAACAACTCTATCGGAGCTGTTGAAGGTATCACTTCCCCCGACGGCAGAGTCTTCGGTAAGATGGGCCATTCCGAGCGTATCGGCAACGGTCTTTACAAGAACGTAGACGGCGTATTCGAAATGGGTATGTTCCGCTCCGCCGTTAAATACTTCAAATAAAATTCACTACGGAGGATACAGATGAAAACAGATATTGAAATAGCTCAGTCCGTGGAAATGAAGCACATTTCCGAGATTGCAAAGACCGCAGGTATCGACGAAAATTACCTCGAATACTACGGCAGATATAAAGCTAAAATAGATCTTTCCCTCCTTTCCGAAAGCAAAAAAGAAAACGGTAAGCTCATCCTCGTTACTGCCATCACCCCCACCCCGGCGGGTGAAGGCAAGACGACAACGACTATCGGTCTTGCAGACGGTTTGGCAAGGATAGGCAAGGATGTTACCGTTGCG
>CAZERM010000108.1:0-2802 GCA_964514555.1 uncultured Lachnospiraceae bacterium
AGAGATATAGGGCATAAGGTTGTTCGGTATACCCTGGGGATCTTCACCGATGAGACCGGAGATGTGAGCACCAACGGGGTTGAAGTAACGGAGAAGAACGGCAGAGAATGTCTTATCGGAAATGCAAACGCCTTCGAGGATGCGTTCGATCATGTATTTAGTCCAACCGTAGGGGTTCGTGCATCTGCCGACAACAGCTGTTTCTTTGATCGGCACTTCGTCGGGTGCGCCGTATACTGTTGCGGAGGAGCTGAAGATGATATTTTTAACATCATGCTCTTTCATTACTTCGAGCAATGTAAGAGTTGTATCAAGGTTGTTTCTGTAGTAAGCGATAGGCTTTGCAACGGATTCGCCAACTGCTTTGAAGCCCGCGAAGTGGATAACAGCGCCGATTTCTTCGTTATCGAAAACCTTTGTAAGAGCAGCCTTGTCTGCAACGTCTATCTCATAGAAAGGAAATTCTTTACCGGAGATAGTCTGAATTCTCTTTACAGCTTCAGGCTTGCTGTTTGAAAAGTCATCGCAGATAACAACATCGTATCCTGCGTTCATAAGTTCGATGGCAGTATGAGAGCCGATGTAGCCCGCACCGCCTGTGAGCAAAATTTTCATGGTTTTAACCCTCCGAATATAAATTATGTTTACTATTTAATAATAATACAATTTTCACATTTTGTAAAGCGATTTCGGATATTTTTATTGCAAATTAAAATGATTGTGATATAATGTAGTTGTAATGAAAAAAATCAGCAAAGGAGAATTTTTTATTATGGTATTCTTTAACAGATTTCCCGGCGGCAAAAAATATGCTTGCACGTTCAGCTATGACGACGGTTGCAAGCAGGATATCCGCCTTGTTCAGCTCTTTAACAAGTACGGTATCAAATGTACTTTTAACATACCGTCCAAAGGCTTGGATAACCCCGAACGCCCCATCAACTTGGGCAACCTCAAAGAGGTTTACGCAGGACACGAGATAGCTTCCCATGCATATTCTCATCCTCACCTCAATCAGATGGGCATGAAACAGCAGTTTGACGAGCTTATCAAAGACAGAGAGATAATGGAACCTGTTTGGGGTCAGATCATTCGCGGTCATGCATATCCTTTCGGCACGTTCGACGACAACACTGTTCAGGCACTCAAAACAGCAGGTCTTGTTTATGCAAGAACGGTAAATTCTCAGATAAACGGCTTTATGCCTCCCACGGATTTCTTGAAATGGAACCCCACAACACACCACAATGAATCAGACGATGCTATCAGAAGATTCATGTACAACGTAGAAAAGGCTCCGTGGCGCGCAGGCGGCTTGCTCTATATCTGGGGTCATGCATATGAATTTGACAACCCCGATGCACCTGTTCAATGGGAACAGTTCGAAGCTAAATTGAAGCTCCTTTCCGAACATGAATACGGCATTTGGTTCGCTACAAACATCGAAGTATATGACTATATCCAGGCTACAAAAGCTATCCGCATCTCCGCAAACGGCAAGACATTCTACAACCCCACGGACACAGACGTTTGGGTTTCTCACGGCGACGAAGATATCAAGATCGGCGCTATGCAGACAGTTACAATATAAGGCTGACAAATAATAAGCCCCGACAGAGATCAAAGATCTGTCGGGGTGCTTTTGTATATGCGGATGTAATTTAGTGGCGACTTTTGGTCGCCGCTTTTTTATACAAAAAAGGAACCTGCGAAAGCAGATTCCTTTTTAACTGTTTTTATTTCAAACTTATGCGCCGAACTTAGCGGAGTTGATCTTAACGCCGGGGCCCATTGTAGAAGCTACAACGCAGCTCTTAACGTACTGACCTTTGCAAGCAGCGGGTCTAGCTTTGATAACAGCGCCCATAAGAGCATCAAAGTTAGCCTGGAGCTTTTCAGCACCGAAGGAAGCCTTACCGATGGGGCAGTGGATGATGTTTGTCTTATCAAGACGGTATTCAACCTTACCTGCTTTAGCTTCTGTTACTGCACGAGCAACGTCGGGAGTAACTGTGCCTGCTTTGGGGTTAGGCATAAGACCCTTAGGACCGAGAACTTTACCGAGCTTACCGATAACGCCCATCATGTCGGGAGAAGCGATAACTACGTCGAAGTCGAACCAGTTTTCTGTTGTGATCTTAGCAACCATGTCTTCAGCACCAACGTAATCTGCGCCGGCAGCTTTAGCAGCTTCTGCTTTGTCGCCTTTTGCGAATACGAGTGTTTTAACCTTTTTACCTGTACCGTTGGGAAGAACAACTGCACCGCGAACCTGCTGGTCTGCGTAACGGCTGTCTACACCGAGACGGATGTGAAGTTCGATAGTTTCATCGAATTTTGCTTTGGAAGTCTGACATACGAGGTCGAGAGCTTCGTTAGCGTCGTAAAGCTTGGATGTGTCAACGAGCTTTACGCTATCCTGATATTTCTTACCTTTAAACATTGTTAATTCTCCTCCTTTCAGTCAACTACCGTGATACCCATGCTACGTGCTGTACCAGCGATCATGCTCATAGCAGATTCGATGGAAGTAGCGTTGAGGTCAGGGAGTTTTGTTTTAGCGATTTCTTCAACCTGAGCTTTTGTGATGCTGGCAACTTTTGTTTTGTTGGGAGCAGCAGAAGCTGTTTCGATACCGCAAGCCTTTTTAATAAGAACTGCAGCAGGGGGAGTTTTTGTGATGAAAGAGAAAGAACGGTCTGCGTAAACAGTGATAACTACGGGGATGATAAGACCCATATCGTTCTTTGTACGTTCGTTGAATTCTTTTGTGAAAGCAGCGATGTTAACACCGTGCTGACC
>CAZERM010000109.1:0-2793 GCA_964514555.1 uncultured Lachnospiraceae bacterium
TTGCCATGTAGTAACCGTCATCCGTGCCGCCAAGCTCACGTACAGCGTGCATAGCAAGCGTGGGGTTGCCTACGTCAACGGAGCAGATGCCGCAGTTTGCAGATATCATCGGTCCGATAGTGCCGCCGCCGCGAACGTCGCTGTTATTGTTGAACTGCTGATAAGGGATGTTGTTCTTCTCGCAAAGTGTGCGGAAGAAAGCGGAACCGCGAGCGGATGTGGAGTAGTTCTGGCTCTGAGATATCTTGAGTACAGGGCCGCCGCCGAGCTTAACAGGGAGCTTTGTATCCTGCAAGTGAGCATAAGAGGGATGAGTTGCGTGAGCCATATCCGCGGAGAATGCGATAGTATTTGCAAGGGAACGATATTTTTCTTCTGTGTTATAGCCGAGTTTTTCGCAGATACGGTCTACAATCTGCATGATAGTGTTTGATTTAGCGCCTCTGTCGGAGCCTGAGCCAATCTCTTCGTGGTCGAAGATAGCGGCAATAGCGTTCTCCGTGGAACAATTTGAATTGCACATACCTGTGATGATGGCGTGAGCCATAGCGCAGTCATCAAGTCTGGACGTGGAAATAAATTCTTCGTTTGCACCGATAAAGCATCCGGGCTCGGAATCATAAGGAGCTATCTCATAGCTGAGTATATCTGATTCTTCAACACCGATGTAGTCTGCGAGGAATTTTGTGAAAGTTTCTTTATCGGACTTTGCAAAGAAGGGGAGCATCTCTTTCTGGATGCTGTATTCTGCGTTTTTGTTTACATCTTTTTTAACATGAGGAGCGGAGCTGGGGATAACGACCAAGGGTTTTTTGATGTTGATGTTCAAACCGCGGAAGCCGTCTGCGCTTTCGGAGTCTTTAACGTAAACTCTGCCTGCAAGTGAAAGGGGACGATCGAGCCAGCCGTGAACGATAAGGCCGCCGTAACCTTCGAGCATAAGGCGCTCATATCCGCCGTCGATCGAGGAGGGGACTGTCTTTATACGGAACGCGGGTGCGTCATGGTGTGCTGCGCCGATGTGGAAGCCTGTCTTTTTGGGTTCGCCCGCGATACGGAAAGCAACGAGCTGTGTGCCTGCTTTCTTCATATAATAGAGCTTGCCTTTTTCAATATTCCATTCTTCGCTTTCGATAAGCTCGCAAGCGCCTGCTTCGAGGAGCATTTTTTCAAGTTCGTCCACAGACTGGAACGGAGTGGGAGCGTTATCGAGGTATGTAAGAAGTTTTTTTGCGTATTCTTTTGTATTATTCATCAGAATATCTCCTTTGATAATCTTTTGAAAAGATTATTTTTTGTATTTTTATTCTATCACAATACTTATTAAAAGTCGATATGCAAAAAAACTAAAAAATAAAGTTATTTCATTATTATATTATATATATATAAATACTCTTGACTTTTATCTTGGTTGGTGATAACATTAAGATGACTAACAAGGAGGTCTATTTTTATGGAATATTACAGTGTCTTATTGCCTTTGGCTCTGATAATGCTGCTCTCCAAACTCTTGGTAAAGGGTTGCGAGCGCATCAATATGCCGAAGGTCGTCGGTATGCTTTTGGCAGGTATCATAATAGGTCTTATCAAATACATACCCAGCCAGGATCTTATAACACCCGATGCACTCGAAGGTCTTGGTTTTATTTCAAAGATCGGTGTTATACTCATCATGTTCAACGCAGGTCTCGGAACAGACCTCAAGAGCATCAAAGCTATCGGTAAGCCGGCTATAGTTATCACGATGGCAGGCGTTATCGTTCCCATGGGTCTCGGTTTCCTCGTTGCTTGCCTCTTTAACGGCGTTGGCGACAAAGAAGTCATGCTCAGCAACGCTTTCTATGGAGTTATCCTCACGGCGACATCCGTCAGCGTTACGGTGGCAACGCTCAGCGAGATGGGCAAACTGAAAGGCAAGATAGGAAATACTATCATGGCGGCGGCGATACTTGACGATATCATCGGCGTTATCGTGCTTTCCATCGTTATCGGATTCAGCGAAAACGGCGGTGCGGCAGAATCTCCGTGGATGGTCATCCTCAAAACGGTTCTCTTCTTTATCGTTGCGGTTATATTCGGTATCATATGCAACAAGATATTTGCTGTTATAGAAAAGAAGTTCCCTCACCACAGAATGTTGCCTATATTCGGCGTGGCTCTCTGCTTCTTTGCCGCTTATGCGAGCGAAGAGTGGTTCGGCGTTGCCGATATCACAGGTGCTTTCGTTGCAGGTATAGTTCTTTCGGGTAACCCCGAGTCCGATTATATTGAAAGAAGATCGGATATCATGGGCTATATGTTGTTTACACCCGTTTTCTTTGCCAATATCGGTATCACGACAGAATTTGGTATGATAGATGGTAAGATAGTCCTCTTTGGTATATTCTTTATACTTGCTGGACTTTTCGGCAAGGTGATCGGTTGCGGCGGCGCGGCTATGCTCTGCAAATACGGCAAGATAGATTCGTTTAAAGTAGGTATCGGTATGATGGCACGTGCGGAGGTTGCGCTCGTCTGTGCTCAGAAGGGCGTAGAATACGGCATGATAAGCACAAGCATTATGCCTTTCATCGTTATCCTTATAATAGTATCCAGCTTTGTTACACCTATCATCCTTCGTAAACTTTACCAGAAGAGCGATGATAGCGATACAACTAAAGCTGCCGCTGTTGCGGAAACAAAATAATTATGTATGATCTGAACTCTTGCGGAGTGTATCTCCGCAAGAGTTCTTTCGTTTTCTCTCGCTTTTTTGCTAAGGAAAAAGCTCAAAAGGAGAGAGAAAAAACAAAA
>CAZERM010000110.1:0-2660 GCA_964514555.1 uncultured Lachnospiraceae bacterium
ATATTTGATGATTTTAATATTGTTTTAAGCAACAAAAAAATCAACCAGATTTTATTTTCTGATTGATTTTGTATCTATCTGTTACTTTAGTTCGAACAGATACGTTATTGGTGACCCATACGGGAATCGAACCCATGATTCAGCCTTGAGAGGGCGACGTCTTAGCCGCTTGACCAACGGGCCATTTCGAATACGTTTAATATTATATCACAATTGATTTTAAAATGCAATAGTTTTTTAAAAGTTTTTTCGAAAAACTTTATTTTTTATTCGGCGCCATGTAAAACGCACAGCGCCGAACATCTATTTTGAATTATTCCAATTCAGCTTCCGCGATACGAACAACAAGGTTCGTGCCGTAGGGGTAACCGTCGCAATCTATGGTTACGTTGCCGTTTTCCTGAGTAAATTCAAGAGCTTTGTTGTTATCCGTCCAATGGATATTTTTGATCTTGCCGTTTACACCTGTAAAGAGTTTGTTGCCTGTGCCGCCGCCCTCTACTGTAACATTGGCATCGCCAACGCTGGCAAGGTCATGCACGAAGAAATACATCTTGTTTCCTGCGGCAAGCGCAAAGTTTTTGCCCTCGCCAGTAACACCGCACGGCTTGCCTTTGTAAATAGCATCGCCGACAACATTTATCCAATCGCCGATGCCGTGAAGCAAAGCTTCCTGCATCATGGGTATATCGCCCTTGCCCGTAGGTCCTACGTTCAAAAGGTAGTTTGCACCGACTTTGCGGCAAGCGCAAAGAGTTTCGATAAGGTGAGCCAAGGATTTATAGTTGTAGTCTCTGTTACCAAAGCCCCAATGTGCGTTCATTGTGTGGCACATCTCAGCCGCAAGGTATTTCTCCATGCCTTCGCGATCCATGGGAGTAGGTCTGCCCTGCTCGAATGTAACGCTGTCTATTTCGCAGTTGCCGAGCGCACCGCGAGCGGAAAGTCCCGTATTGTTCACGATTATCGCATCGGGCTGATGCTTTCTGATGACTGCATAGAGTGCGTCTTCTTCCCAATCTCTGTCCTTGTACCACCAGTTGCCGTCAAACCAAAGACCGCCTATCTTGCCGTACTGTGTGCAGAGAATCTCTACGGAATCGCGGAGATACTGCAAATATTTGGGGAAGTTGCTTCTGAAATCGGGGTTGTACCAGTCCGCTGTCGTATGATAGAGGAAAGGAACTATATCAAATTCACGGCAAGCATCCGTAAATTCGCGCACAAGATCTCTGCCACAAGCGGAGTGGGGCGCGTCATATGTGTTCAAGCCCTTTGTGTCAAAGAGGGAGAAACCGTCGTGATGGCGCGTTGTCAAGATCATGTATTTTGCACCCGCCGCTTTTGCCGCGGAAGCCAATTTTCTTGCATCAAAATCTTCAACAGTGAAATCATTTACAAGTTTTGTGTATTCTTCGGAGGGTATCTTTTCTATGTGCTGTACCCATTCGCCTCTGCCGAGCAACGAGTAAAGACCAAAGTGAACAAATACACCGAAGCCCATATTTTCAAAATCTGCAATACGTTTGACTGCTACCGGAATTGCCATGTCATTTTACCTACCTTTTTATAAGATTTAATTAAGTTCGAATGACACTATCTCTCCCGATTCGAGAGTTTTTTTCATGTCTATTATGCGCTGGTTAGAAGAACCGCGGAAGCGCAAGGATATATCCTTTTTGTCCTCCTCAAATTCGCCGTCAACGAGCACATCTATAAGAGAGAGCATCTCGTCCGTGTACTTGCACCTTGCGCGAGAAGGCTCTTTGCCCAAAAGCTGTTCCAATGTGTAGCCGGAAAATGCCCATATATTCTTTTTCGGATAAGCCTTTTTTACGCGATGCAAAAAAGAAAGCAGATCTTCTTGGTTTCTCGGTTCAAAAGGCTCACCGCCCAAAAGCGTAAGCCCCGAGATATAATACGGCTCAAGGGATGCCAATATAGCGTTCTCCACGTCATGAGTAAATGCTTTGCCGTATGCAAAATTCCATGTCTGCGGCTGAAAACAGCCCTTGCATTGATGCGTACAGCCCGAAACGAACAATGTGGTTCTGACACCTAAACCGTTTGCTATATCATTCTTTTTTATCTCACAGTAATTCATCAGAGGTGGAGTACCCTTTCCTTGATCTCCTGGGTGCGGCCCTGGTTCCAATACTGGGTGCCGATGTAACCGCAAGTGCGGCGCGCAACATTCATCTTGGATTGGTCGCGATTATGGCAATGAGGACATTCCCAAACGAGCTTGCCCTCGTCATCGTTGATTATCTGTATCTCGCCGTCATAGCCGCATACCTGGCAATAGTCGCTTTTTGTGTTAAGCTCCGCATACATGATATTTTCATATATAAACTGCATAACAGATATGACTGCGTCGATATTTCCGTCCATGTTCGGAACTTCAACATAAGAGATAGCGCCGCCGGGAGAAAGCTCCTGGAACTTCGCTTCAAGAGAGAGCTTTTCGAAAGCGTCTATCTGTTCCGTAACGTGAACATGGTAGCTGTTTGTTATATAATTCTTGTCGGTTACGCCCTTAACGATGCCAAAACGCTTCTGCAAGCATTTGGAGAATTTATAAGTCGTGCTTTCAAGGGGCGTGCCGTAGAGTGAATAGTCTATGTTTTCAGCCGCTTTCCATTTTTCCGTGTATTCGTTGA
>CAZERM010000111.1:0-2642 GCA_964514555.1 uncultured Lachnospiraceae bacterium
CTGCAGTGCTGATTCTGCCTGCCGCGTTTATACGGGGAGCAATAGTAAAACCGATAACAGATGAAGTGATCTTTTTGTCTTTTTTATCGAGATCATATCCTGCGGCTTCAAACAATGCACGAATGCCTATTTTATCGGTATCTTCCAAGAGAGACAGACCCATGAAAACCATTATACGGTTCTCATCCACCAACGGCATTACATCTGCAATTGTTCCGATGGTAACAAGATCTATATATTTATAGCACATATCCTTTACAGTGGATATATTATATTCGCCATTGTTTGCATGATCAAGCTCGAGCGCACATACTAATTTAAAAGCAACGCCTACGCCTGCAAGATCCTTAAAAGGATATGTGCAATCTTCTCTTCTTGGGTTTACAACCGCGCAAGCTTGCGGCAACTCGGGTCTGCAATGATGATGATCCGTTATAACGATATCGATTCCCAATGAATTTATATATTCAGTTTCTTCTATCGCTGTAATACCGGTATCAACAGTTATTATAAGTTTTGTGCCTTGTTCGAATATGTCATCTATAGTTGATTTATTTAATCCATATCCGTCAGTATCTCTTGATGGAATGAAATATTCCACACTCGCTCCCTGAGAATCAAGGTACATATAAAGCATAGAAACGGATGTTATGCCGTCTACATCATAGTCGCCGTATATAGTTATCTTCTCGTGTCTGTCTATAGCTTTTTTGATTCTTGCAACGGCTTTATCCATGTCTTTCAAAAGAAATGGGTCATATAAACAAGTATCCGATTTTGAAAGAAAAGCTTCAGCTTTTTCTTTTTCGACATATCCTCTGTTTATAAGTAATCTGGCCGTTATGTCGGTTACACCGAGTGATGAAGACAGTTGTTTTACAATATCTTCATCTTGCTGTTTTACAACCCATTTTTTAGAACCGTTCATTTCATATCCTTCATTCGTATTTATATTTTGCCATTACTTCCAAGGCACAGTTTATTCCGTCAACAGCGGCACTTGTTATGCCTCCTGCATAACCTGCACCTTCGCCGCAAGGATAGATATTATCATATCCCACCGCAGTATAATCACCGTTTCTCATTATTCTGACAGGAGAAGAAGTTCTTGATTCTATGCCTGTCAGCATAGCATACGGAGCATCGAATCCAGGCAACTTTCTACCAAAGTCATCGAGTCCTTTTTTCAAAAATTCAGAAACATATGACGGTAACAGTTTATCAAGGTCTGTAATATTCACCTTTCCGTCCATATATGTGGGAGAAACTTTTGAAGGTTCGGTGCCGCGGAATCCATTTAAGAAATCTCCGACGGTCTCTGACGGAGCGTAGTAATTGCTTCCGCCCAAAGCAAAAGCTTTTCTTTCCAAATTTCTTTGAAATTCTATTGCTTTTGAAACTGAGTTTCCGAAATCATCGGGCAAAATGCTTACAGCAACGGCAGAGTTTGCATTTTTACCATCACGTGCATATTTGCTCATGCCATTTGTTACCACTCCGAATTTTTCACTTGCTGCCGCAATAACACTGCCGCCGGGGCACATACAGAATGTATATACGCCCCTGTTTCCTTCTCTGTGAGAAAGATTGTATTCTCCTTTAGGGAGAAGCGGGTCGCCTGCGTTATCTCCGTAAAGACCTCTATCTATTTCTTCCTGCAAATGCTCTATACGCAAACCCACGGAGAATGCCTTGGGAATAAATAGAAGATCTTCTTTCATAAGCATATCAAATGTATCTCTTGCGCTATGACCCAAAGCCAATATCAAAGCGGAACATTCAAATTCGCCCTTATCGGTCGATATCTTGGAGACATTTCCTGCGGATGCTGTAAATCCTGTAAAGCAAGTGTTAAAATATATATCGGCGCCGAGACTTTCAAGTCTTTTTCTCATATTTGTTACGACAGTTTTAAGTACGTCGGTTCCGATATGAGGTTTTGCTTCATATAAAATATGAGCAGGTGCGCCAAGCTCTACCATTGTTTTTAAAACATAGGAGCATTTTTTGTCGTTTATTCTCGTTACAAGCTTGCCGTCGGAAAATGTACCTGCACCGCCTGCACCAAACTGAATATTTGAATTTTCATCCAATATCTGTTCCGTTAAGAACTTTTCTACAGCTTTTTCACGAGGTTCTATATCAGAGCCGCGTTCTATAACTATAGGACGGTATCCGTATTCCGCAAGCATAAGCGCGCAAAACATACCGCATGGACCAAATCCTACGACTATAGGTCGAGCAGACATTTTTTTGTCGCCGAACATGGGAGCGAGAGGCTCTTCGGAGATTTTTATTATATTTTCGGAAAGCAAACGCTTTTCGGGAAACTCTTTTTCATCGGCAATATCAGCCGCTACCGAATAAACGAAGTTTATGTTATCTCTTTTTCTTGCATCCAAAGATTTTTTGCTTATTGTTAAAGATTTGATACTATTCTTTGAAAAGAATTTAGAAAAAGACTTTTCTGCGGCTTTTATCGCCGCATCACTTGATGTTTTATATGATAATTTAATATTGTTTATAATGTATTTTGACATAATCTTAATTTATAATTTGTATTGGTATCAATTTGATCGTTATTTTTTCTGCGGTAACATTGGAAATTTGAAAATATCCTGGTGCTTCGATAATTATATCTG
>CAZERM010000112.1:0-2632 GCA_964514555.1 uncultured Lachnospiraceae bacterium
CCTCCGCCGCGAGGAAGAAGAGCGCCGCAAACGCGACGAAGAACTCGCTCGTGAATGCGAACGCAACGACCGCGGAAATAACTCTCCGTTGGGATTCTGATCTTCAATCAAACAAGCAAAAAAGGATGATTGCCAAAGCAATCATCCTTTTATTTTTATATTTTCACATTATCATAGGGAGCAAAGCCGTTATTATCATGTAAGAAACGGTGCCCACACCGATGCTCAAAAGAGAATTGCGCTTCCAAACGTGCAAAAGCGCCGTTATCGCACACGCTATAAGTTCAGGGATTCCGTGCGGTGCGGCAACGAAAGAAACATCTTTCATGCAATAGATAAGCAACATTCCCATAACGGAATACGGCAAAACTTTGCCGAGCCACGAAACGAACGCAGGCGTTTTTCTTTTTCCGCCGAAAATAATAAACGGTGCGCCACGCAAAATGAGCGTTACTATGCTCGCAACAGCGATGATGAGGATAGAGTGGATCATCTTTTCGGTCGTCATTTTTCTTTATCCTTTCTTATCTTTCCGAGCACCGCAAGTGCAAGGATAATAACTATCATGGACGGAATAAGGAAATTTTCGCTTCCGAATATGATAAGGCAGAGCGCCGTAGAGCCAACACCTATTATCGCAGGAACATGGTCCTTTGTAGAGAGCCACTGCTCCGTAAATATCGAAACAAACAGCGCCGTCAAAACAAATTCTATGCCGTTAAACTCAAACGGAACAACGGTTCCGATTATAGCGCCCAAAACGCAACCTGCTATCCAATAGCAATGGTCGAACAATGTTACAAAAAAGCTGTATGTATGAAAATCGACATCATCGGGAACTTTAGCATCGCAAAGGAGCGAATATGTTTCGTCCGTCAAGCCGAATATCATGTAAAATTTCTTTTTTCCTGCGCCACGGTATTTATCTATCATAGAGATACCGTAAAAAAGATGGCGCGCGTTTACCATAAGTGTCATTACTGCGGTCGAGATAAGGCTTGCGCCTGCCGCCAAAAGGTTTACGCCGACATACTGCATAGAGCCTGCAAACATAAAAATGCTCATGAACAAAGCCCAAATGGGACCGTATCCCTGCTCCGAAAGCAGGATGCCGAAGCCCATGCCGAGCATTATATAACCTGCAAAGATGGGTATAGTTGACACAAAAGCCAAATTGACCGTGTGCTTCAGATTTTTTCGCAAATATTTCGCCTTCCCTCGTATAGCATAGATCTTGCCGCTGTTTTTCAGCGTCAGATAATATTATTATATCACTTTGCCAAAGTGTTTTCAAGGCTTCTATAAACTTTTCTTATGTCCAATAATCTTTTCTTTATCCGAAAGAAAAGTTTATAGAAGGTAAAAATAAAAAAGGGAGACCAATGGTCTCCCTTAAGATGTGCGGCGAAAAAGCCTTATTACTTTTTCTTTACTTTTTCCGTTATCTTGCACTTGCATTTGTACTTGCTGTCGTCCGTATATATAAGCTCGCCGATGCTGTCGCACGTGATATAGCCGCTTCTCGGATTCTTAACTGAAAGGATATCGCTGTTAACAGTCGCTTCAACATCGGAATATTCAAAAGAAAAGTCCGTCTCTTCCATCGTGCAATCGATAAGTTTCAAGTTCGTGCAGTAGCAGAAAGGCTGTGTGCCGATTATCTTGCAGTTGATGAGCGTGAGTCCGTCGGAGTACCAAGCGAGATATTCGCCCTTAACAACTGAATTTTTAACTGTTATGTTCTTGGAGTGCCAAAAAGCATCCTTTGTGTCGAGCATACAATCTTCTATAACGGCATTCTCCACGTACTGGAAAGAATATTTTCCTTTGAAATTTACTTTTTTGAGGTTTATGTCGGAAGCCATCAAAAACAGATATTCGCTTTCAAGTTTAGAGTCTTCTATGTCTATCTCATGGCTCTTCCAACCGAATTCGGGAGAAACGACTTTTGTGTTGCTTATCTTTATGCGTTTGCATTCGCGCAAGGCTTTGATGCCGAGCAAATTTGAATTTTTTATAACGATATCATCGCTGTACCAAAGAGCGGCGCGGCATTTGTCTGTCATCTTAACATTGTCCATCTCCACGCGCTCATCGTGCCAAAGCGGATAGCGAAGATTCATAAAGCAAGCTTCCATCTTTATATCTTTCGCTTCCTTGAGCGCGGATTCGCCGTCTTCTTTGCCGTCAAAAGTGCAATTTTTCAAGCAAATATCATTTGCTCCGTACAAATCTCTTTCGTTCGGAAAATTTTTATTTTCGATTATTTTCATGCTTTTCCCTCTTTATTTCGTACTTTTTTATTCTATCATATCAATTATACAGTGAAGTTGGCTAATTGTCAATCATGCTGAAATATTGTTTTTAATTATAGCATGAAAATAATGTATACAGAATCTCTTTTATGTTAGCGAAGCATAAACTTTTGGTTCATTTGAATAATGACATCGTTCCGTGTTGGTATACACAAAACTAAAAAACAAGCTACCGCAAGTCGTTCGATCGGCTCACGGTAGCTCTTTCTATTCAACTGTTACGGCTTATTTCATGCCCTGTTCATAGGACTCTATCATCTTTTTGATCGTGTGTCCCACAGAACTTTCGTCTTCGGAAACCCTTGCGGCGTCTGGGT
>CAZERM010000113.1:0-2594 GCA_964514555.1 uncultured Lachnospiraceae bacterium
ACTTTCTTGAGGTTGTTGCCGCTTCATCAGCGGCGAGATATAGAATATCACACCTGCAAACAAATGTCAACTGCTTTTTTCAACTTTTTTCGCGAATTTATGACAAAGTTCCCATCATATGTCAAACGCAAAGAAAACGGGGCCATTTAACCAGGATCGTTTTCGAATATTTCAGGGTCATAAATCCCACAAAACGCTTAAACCCGACCACACGAACTCCAAACGCAAAAAAAGCTGTTTCAAACTCCAAATATCAAAACAGGCTGCCGTCATCGGCAGCCTGCTCATCATTCCATCTTCTGTTTCAATTCTAACCCTTAGTAGAACAAGCGGTTTACTGCGCTGAAGATACCGCGCAGAGATGCTCTCGTAATGTTAGAGCTCACACCAACACATACGTTACTTTTCCACTGTGTTTATCCATCAAATGGATATAGGAAGCTGCCTGAGCGTTAGAACCTGCTCCTAATGCATGCTCGTTGTAATCCAGCACCTTGATCTCAATGCCAAGTTCTTCTTCAAGACCACGCTGCACTGCATCGATCGGACCATTTCCTACGCCTTCAAAGGTCTTCATTACGCCATGATCAGTGTAAGTAACCTTGGCAAGGGTTGCATATACACCCTCTTCCACTTCGGTATCACTAATCTGACACTTGCGGAAATGAATCGGCTCTTTGCGATCCAGATAATTCTTATTGAATTCTTCCATAATCTGCTCTGGAGCAACCTCACCCTGAGTCTCTGAAATCTTCTGAATAACATCAGCAAATTCTTTATGCATTCCTTTCGGCAGTTTAAATCCAAAGAAGGTATCCATAACGAACGCTACGCCGCCTTTTCCGGACTGGCTGTTGATACGAACGATTGGCTCGTACTGGCGTCCAATGTCCGCCGGATCGATCGGCAGATACGGAACTTCCCAAATTTCGCCGCCGCGTGCATTGAGTGCCTGCATACCTTTGTTGATTGCATCCTGATGAGAGCCGGAAAATGCGGTAAATACCAATTTTCCTGCATATGGATGACGCATATCAATGCTCATCTTCGTGCAGCGCTCATAAACTTCTGCAATGCTGCGGATATTTTCAATTTCCAGTTCAGGATTAATTCCCTGAGAGAACATATTGTAAGCTAAGGTTAAAATATCTACGTTACCGGTACGTTCACCATTACCAAACAGTGTACCCTCTACACGATCAGCACCAGCCAGCATTGCTAATTCTGTTGCTGCGATTCCGGTACCGCGGTCATTATGCGGATGTACACTTAAAATGATGCTGTCACGGTTTTTGAAATGCTTATTCATCCATTCAATCTGGTCTGCATAAACATTCGGCGTTGTCATCTCTACGGTAGACGGGAGGTTAAAGATAATCGGTTTTTCAGGTGTTGCCTTACCCCAAGTATCCATAACCGCATGACAAACCTCTAATGCATATTCCAATTCTGTTCCGGTAAAACTTTCCGGAGAATACTCCAGCATCAGATCACCATCGTACATATCGGCATATTTTTTAACCATTTCTGTACCTTCGATTGCAATCTGTTTTACTTCTTCCATGCTCTTATGGAACACAACATCTCGCTGTAATGTAGAAGTAGAATTGTAAATATGTACAACTACTTTTTTGATTCCCTGAATTGCCTCAAATGTTCTCTTAATCAAATGCTCACGGCACTGAACCAGAACCTGTACGCGCACATCATCCGGAATCATCTTGCGCTCAACCAGCTGTCTCAGGAAATCAAACTCAATCTGAGATGCTGCCGGAAAACCGATTTCAATTTCCTTGAAACCTAATTTTACAAGCATATTAAAGAATTCAATCTTTTCTTCTACAACCATCGGCTCAATCAATGCCTGGTTGCCGTCACGCAGGTCAACGCTGCACCATACCGGCGCTTTTTCAATCTGCTTATTCGGCCATTCTCTCTCCGGATAATTTACTACAGGGACTCTTTTATATCTTTTATAATTTAACATGATTTCTTCCTCCTGAATGTTCTTAATTTTTACTGTCCTATGCAGAAATCTTCTGCTCTTTAAATGTCTGTAAAGCCTAACCTAGGCTTCGGAGTCGGTAAACCACGCCATATTTCTGGACAATAAAGATCGTTACCCTTTTAGGTCTAACCCCATCTTTCATCATTCCTTTACTATATAGATTCCTCCTGACGAATGGTAATTCGTGAACACATTATCACTTTACCCCATTAAACTCACAGATTCGCAAAATCCCCGGATGCAGACTGCTATCCGGGGAATATTCCGACCTACTCGTCGCAACGTTCTTATATTTTAACACACTTTATGGCCGCTGGCAAGTAATTCGTATATTTTTATAATACATGACCCTGTTTTTTCATAACATCAATCACCTGGTCCACATATTTTTCACACAATTCTTCCGTCGCCGCCTCTACCATTACACGAACCACTGGCTCTGTGCCGGACTGACGAAGCAGAATCCGACCGTCGCTGCCTAAAGCTTCAGCAACTTTTGCAGTTTCCGCCTGCACAGCCGGATCATCCTGAGCCGCCTGTTTATCATGCACACGGACATTTTTCAGAATCTGCGGGAAAATTTCCA
>CAZERM010000114.1:0-2522 GCA_964514555.1 uncultured Lachnospiraceae bacterium
AAGAAATCGAATATATGGCAAATAGTTCGGACATTCAATCGTCCACTTCACCAAAGAAAAAGTCCTATCGAAAGATAGGACTTTTTTTGTTTTATATCGATTATTACAGCTTTTCTTTCAGATAAAGAAAAGCTTAAAACTTCTTTAAATAAGAAAAAGTCGAAATAACCTTTTGCCGACTTTTCTTGTAACCCAAGAAAAGCAAAAAAATATCCTTTGACGAATAAAACCGCCAAAGGATATTTTCATATTACAACCACATTTCTTCTATATGATTGATATAGTCCAATGTTCTGAGAGCCTCTATTATCTCCGTGTGAGTCTTGTACTTTTTAAGCTCGGGGCTTTTAACGGAAAGCGCTATCGTGTAAACGCTCAAGCCCGAGGCTTTGTACGCAGGGTTTGCTTCTATATCGTCTATGGTAAGTCCAAGTCGGCGAAGCGTGCTTACAAAGTTCTGCAAATATTTGCTGCTCTTGAGTTCAAGGTGTATCTCAAAATGGTTGGAACGGTTTTTGAGGTAGCGTTCCAATGCCGGGAAGAAAGAAAGGCAAGCGATAAGGATAGCCGCCGCAATGATTGTTACGGTGTAAAATCCCGCGCCGCAAGTAAGACCGATGATGGCGCAAGTCCAAAGACCTGCAGCCGTCGTCAAGCCCTTTATCTGGCTCTTGGAGCTTACCAAAAGAGAATGTACGCTTATTACCGCAACACCGATTATACCGGCGCAGGAGAGCAGATAAAAGTCTATCTCGGAGCTTTCCATAAGGAATATATCCAATATCATTATTATCGTTGTTGCAAGAGAAACAAGTATGAATGTACGAAGACCCGCGGAATGACGTTTGCTGGAGCGTTCACAGCCGATTATAGCCGATATGCACACAGCAAGCAAGATTCTGAACAACACGCTCCACGCATTCAATGTTTGCGACCATTCGCCCAAAAGATTTGAAATAGGATCTATCATTTGTTTGTTCCTCCCGAAATATTTTGTCTTACCGACGGAAATTGTTCTTCTGCCGCCTCAGTAAACGCTCGCTCGTCTTCATTCTCGGCTTCGTGTGCCAAGTCTTCTTGTATCTTCTGTATGCGTTCTACGAGTATATCGACAGTAGTCTTTTGTATGCCTTCCTCCGTGTGCTCCGGAACGGGTGCAAGGTCCTCAAGCTTCGTGGAGTATGACTTGGAAAGATAAAGCGAAAGCTTCGCGCAAGCAGGGCCTATAAGCTCGTAAAGCACGCTGGAAGCCAATATAACGGTCTCCAAGGCGTTTCCTGCTTCACCGCCCAATTCTCGTGCACCGACAGCCGCAAGACCTATGGCAACGCCCGCCTGCGGTATGAGCGCCAAGCCGAGATAATTTCTTACGTTCTTGGGCTTTTTGGCAACAAGACAGCCAAGAAATGCGCCTGCGTATTTACCTATTATTCTCACTATGAAATAAAGCACACCGACAACAAGGAGCGGTACGCCGCCGATTACGCCGGAGGGATTTATAAGCGCGTTGAGGTCAAAGGAAAGACCCGAACGAACAAAGAAGAGCAAGAGTATGGGAGGACTGAAATAGTTGAGCTGTTTAAAGAGCTTATCGTCGTCCGTGATGTTTATGTATATCGTACCCATGGACATACAACCGAGAAGCGGAGAGATGTTGAACACCGCGCAAATGCCACAGAAAGCAAAAAGGTGCGCGATGGCGATGATCAATCTGTTATCGGTAGATCTCTTCTTCTGTATCATAAGCTTCATGGAGAAGCCGAATACACAACCCAAAGCGAGTATGCCTATGTTTTTCACGATAGGTATGATTATGTTTCCGATACTGAATGCGGCACCGGAAGAGGCTGTAACAGCGATGGATATAGCAACGCTGTACGCAAGGAGCGCAACGATATCGTCGTATGCAACTACCTGCAAGAGCGTGTCAACGAAGTCGCCCTTCGATTTTGTCTGTCTTATCGTCATCATAGTCGAAGCAGGAGCGGTTGCGGAAGCAAGAGCCGCCAAAACTATGGAGAAAGACAAGCTGAGGTGAAGTATACCGTATGTGAGTATGAATATCAAAACAGAAGCCAAAAGGGATTCCGCAAGTGTTATGATTATTACCTTGCCTGCGTTGTTTTTAAGCTTCGAGAACTTGAAAAATTCGCCCGTGCTGAACGCAATGAACGCGAGTGCGATATCGGCAAGAAATTCTGTGCCCTCTACTATACTTGCAGGGATAAGGTCAAGGCAAAAAGGACCAATGAGTATACCTGTTACGATATAAGCTGTAACATTCGGCAGTTTTAATTTTTTTGTTACACGAGTCATCAAGAATCCGCAGAACAACATTATCGCAACGGATATGATTATGACCGCAACAGAAGATTGCGCCGACAATCTTTCATAAAGTGAATTAAGCATTTAAAAAGAACCTCCGTATGCTTTTTTCCTTATAAAAAGTAATAGCGAGAAAAACGCCCTAAAAACGTCAGTCCCACCGCTTGAAAAGTATTATATTATATGATATAATATAT
>CAZERM010000115.1:0-2378 GCA_964514555.1 uncultured Lachnospiraceae bacterium
GTATAGTATATCCGAAATACGAATTAAGCGTTTCCAAATCTCCTCTGTCCCAAGCAACTTCTATTGCGTGGCGTATTGCACGTTCAACACGCGAAGCGGTTGTTTTATATTGCTTTGCGACAGTGGGATAGAGGATCTTTGTAACGGAATTTATGAGGTCGTTATCTCTAACCGCCATCATTATTGCCGTTCTCAAATACTGATATCCTTTGATATGTGCAGGTACACCTATCTTATGGATCACCGATGTAACTTGTGATTCAAGATCAGCGGGTTCCATAGAATACGGACGATCACCGCCGAGCTGAGAATCAAATGCACTCTTGCGGTTCTTGTATATGCGGAGTATTCTGTCTTCAAGTATACTGTAGTCGAACGGTTTCTGCATACAGTATGAAGCACCTGCATCAATAGCTTCCATAAAGATATTCTGATTTAAGCAATACGAGAACACTATAAAGTCGGGAGCCATCAAGGCATTTTGGAAAAGAGTTTTAGATTTTTTGATGACTTGTATGGTATCCATTTTAGGAAGCCATACGTCGATAAGTACGATATCGGGTGTGGATCTTTTGATCTTTGTGAGAACGTCTATTCCGCTGGATGCTTCTTCTACTATCTCTACACCGATATGTACAAGGTTTTCTTTCAACGCTATTCTGAAGTCGTTGTTTTCGTCTGCAATAAGTATTTTGATTTTTTCTTCCATGAGCTTTTTCTCCAATTTCGTTAATTATAATCTGTCGCTTTTTGAATATTCAAAATCATTTACAACAATATCTTACCATAATATGGGTTAAAAAGCAATATTTAAATGGAAAATTTTGTTGCGAATTTTCGGGGAATATTCTGTAAATTTAGCACAAATCGAACTACAAAATTCGATAATAAACCTCTTTTCGAAGCGTATTTTATAGGAACTTTGTCGAATGTTGTCTGAAAATGTCATTTCTTGCGATTTCGAATATTTTTAATTATTTGTCAAATTATTTATAAGACAAACCGCGTGTGCGGCTATGCCTTCTTCATTTCCCGTAAAACCGAGCTTTTCTTCCGTGGTAGCTTTAATATTTATACTTTCCTCCGGAATATTGAGAGTATCGGCTATGTTTTTTCTCATTTTATCGATAAAAGGGGAAAGCTTGGGCTTTTGAGCTATCACTGTTGCATCTATATTGGATATCTCATATCCGCATGAAGCGAGAATGTCTTTGCACTTAGCCAAGATAACCAAGCTTGAAATTCCTTTTATCGATTGATCGGTATCAGGGAAATGATATCCGATATCTCTTTGAGCGCAAGCTCCAAGTATGGCATCGGATATAGCATGGCAAAGAACATCCGCATCGGAATGACCGAGCAATCCTTTTACGTGCTCTATCTTAACTCCGCCGAGGATAAGATCTCTGCCTTCTACCAGCTTATGCACATCGTAACCATGTCCTATTCTGAATCTCATTTGTTTTCACCTTCCTTTTCCTGCATATCGATTATATGACGTATGCGTTCAAAATCTTCTTTATAAGTTATTTTAATATTGTTGTTCCCACATTCAACAAGCTTTACTTTAAATCCCGATGCTTCGGCCAAAGAAGCATCATCCGTGGCATATACATATGCATCTCCTGCTTTTGCGAGAGCAACTTCATATAAAGACTTTAAAAATATTTGAGGGGTCTGTGCTCGCCAGATATATCTTCTGTCTACCGTTTTTGCAACAAAGCCCTCCTTGTCCGCTCTTTTTATGGTATCAGTTGATTGAGTTGCCGCAATAGCCGCTCCATGTTTATATGCACCTCTTGCAACTGACTCTATCTGATCGGTAGTAACAGCGCATCTTGCGCCATCGTGTATGGCAACGAATTTTGTTTTTTTATCCGTAGCATAAAAACCTTTTTTAGCGGATTCTGCGCGGCACGCTCCGCCGGGTATTATTTTTGTAACTTTTGTTAAACTGTATTTTTCGATATAATCACTATATACAGAAACCTCGTTTTCTGATGCAACGATTATTATTTCATCTATAAAATCGGATTTCTGAAAGGTAAGTATAGTTCTTATCGCAACAGGAATACCGTCTATTTCGGTAAGTTGTTTTGTTTTTTCGCCGCCTGCGCGAGTTCCTTTGCCCGCAACAAGTATAACAGCACTTGTTTTTTCGTGAGTATAATTTTTGGCAAGAGCGCTTATCAATTTACTTACTTTAGAAAGTGTACTCTTCATAAATTTAAAATCATCTCCGTTTTTTGTTTATTGATGTTTTATTATATACATTATAACATGTTATTGACGACTATATCAATATAAAAAGCAAAAAACAAAAATTTTTGTTAAAGTTTTTTTGAAAAAGTATTTATTTCTTGCGAAATATATTATAT
>CAZERM010000116.1:0-2335 GCA_964514555.1 uncultured Lachnospiraceae bacterium
TTCCAGTACTCCCCCTATGTTTACTACAACGAGCATTGCATCGCTCTTTCCGGTGAACATACACCTATGAAGATAGACAGAAGCTCTTTTGTTAAGATGCTCGATTTCATCACTATCTTCCCCCACTATTTTATCGGTTCCAATGCCGATCTTCCCATCGTAGGCGGTTCTATCCTCGCTCATGACCATATGCAGGGCGGCAGATATACGTTTGCAATGGAAAAGGCTCCTATCGAAAAGAAACTTGAATTCGCTGAATTTCCCGACGTTGAAGCGGGCATCGTAAAATGGCCCCTTTCCGTTATTCGTCTTGCGAGCGAAAACAAAGAAAACCTTATCGACCTTGCGGACATGATCTTGCAGGCATGGCGCGAATATACGGATGAAGAAGCATTTATCTTTGCTTATACGGACGATGTTCCGCACAACACTATTACACCTATCGCAAGAATGAGAGATGGCAAATACGAACTCGACCTCGTTCTCCGCAACAACATCACAACAGAACAGCACCCCTTGGGTGTTTACCATCCTCATGCCGAACTCCACAACATCAAAAAAGAGAACATCGGTCTTATCGAGGTAATGGGCCTTGCCGTTCTTCCCGCTCGTCTCAAGAAAGAGATGGCTACACTTGCAGAAGCAGTTCTCGCAGGCACAGACATTTCTTCCGTTGAAGAGATCAGCAAACACGCAGAATGGTTCGCTAACTTCAAGGATAAGTACACATTTACCGAAGACAATATTACAGACATACTTCACAAGGAAATAGGTAATACATTTATCCGCGTTCTCGAAGACGCAGGCGTTTATAAATGCACCGAACAGGGCAGAGAGGCATTTGTTAAATTTATAGAAAGCATTTGATCTGTTTTTTTCTTTGGAGGTATTTTAACTTATGATTAAAAAACTATTGAGAAGCGTTAGAGAATATAAGATCTACGCTATTTTGACACCTGTATTGATAGCATTCGAAGCCATAATGGACGTTCTTATCCCTTATATCATGTCTAAGCTTATCGATAACGGTATCGAAGCGGGCGACATCTCCTATACTTGGAAGATGGGCTTGCTTCTTGCGCTCGTATGTATCGGCGCGCTTGTTTTCGGTATGTTATCCGGTATGACCGCTGCAAAAGCTTCCGCAGGTTTTGCGGCTAACCTTCGCCATGATCTTTACTACAAGATCCAGGATTATTCCTTTAACAACATCGATAAATTTTCACCTGCCAGCATCGTTACACGTCTTACAACAGACGTAAATAACGTGCAGAACTCGTTCCAGATGGTAATACGCACGGCTGTGCGTGCACCTATGATGCTCATTTTCGCTATCGTAATGTCATTTACGATAAGCGCACCGCTTTCTTGCATCTTTTTGTGCATCATCCCCGTTTTGGGCGGCGGCTTGCTCTTTATTATTACAAAAGCACACCCTATATTTGAAAAAGTATTCAAACTTTATGATAAGCTCAACAACGTCGTTGCGGAAAACCTTCACGGTATCCGTGTTGTAAAGAGCTTCGTTCGCGAGGAACATGAGAAAGAAAAGTTCAACAATGTTTCCGGCGATATCTACAAGAACTTCTCCAAAGCAGAGAAGATACTCGCGTTCAACTCCCCTCTTATGCAGACTTGTATGTATGTTTGCATATTGCTCATATCTTGGTTTGCGGCTCACTTCATCGTGCAGTCCGGCAATAACGCGGCAAACGGTATGACAACGGGCTTGCTCATGACGCTCATCTCCTATGCTTCGCAGATACTTATGAACCTTATGATGCTCTCTTTCGTTTTCGTTACTATCACTATCTCTCGCGCTTCTATGGAACGTATCTCCGAAGTGCTTGATGAAGAAAGCGATATCGTAAGCCCCGAAAACGCTGAAACAGAGATCAAAGACGGTTCCATCTCCTTTGAAAATGTTGATTTCAGCTATGCAAAGGACAAAAACAAACTTTGTCTTTCAGGTGTGAACCTCGATATCAGATCCGGCGAAACAGTCGGCGTTATCGGCGGTACGGGCGCATCTAAAACAACGCTCGTTCACCTTATCCCCAGACTTTATGACGCTACTTGCGGCAGCGTTCGCGTTGGCGGAAAAGACGTTCGTGAATACGATGTTAAAGCGCTCCGTGATTCCGTTGCGGTAGTTTTGCAGAAGAACGTGCTCTTCTCCGGTACCATCAAAGAAAACCTTCGTTGGGGTAAAGAAGATGCAACTGACGAAGAGATACTCCACGCAAGCAAGCTTGCCTGCGCCGACGAATTCGTTCAGACGTTCCCCGATAAATATGACACTCATATAGAGCAGGGCGGCGCAAACGTATCCGGT
>CAZERM010000117.1:0-2334 GCA_964514555.1 uncultured Lachnospiraceae bacterium
GTGCAAGGGAAGAATACCCCGAAGCAAAATTGCTCGTTCACCCCGAATGTTTGCCGATAGTTACGGAGCAGGCTGATTTTGTCGGCAGTACGACCGAGATAATGGACTTTGCCAAAAAGAGCGACAATAAAAGCTTTATTATCGGTACGGAGAACAGTATAGTTGAACATCTTAAATTTGAATGTCCCGACAAAATATTCGTTCCGCTTTCAAAAGATTGCGTTTGCCACAATATGTTCGCAACAACGCTTGCGGATGTTCTGCGTTGTGTGAAAGGTGAGGGCGGAGAAGAGATGATAATGTCGAGCGAGCTTATCGCTTCTGCGAGAAAGTGCGTTGACGAGATGATACGCCTCGGCAAATAATATGCATACTATCAGAATATAAAAATATCGCCTCAAGCGCAAGTAAAAACGCTTGGGGCGATACTTATTTTGTTTATATTACCATGAGGAGAGTTCCTGCACCTATCAAGATGCAACCTATAAAAGATTTTGCGGTGAAATCTTCTTTTAAGAATACAAATGCCAGAACGAGAGTGATTATAACGCTGAGTTTATCTATGGGGACTACCTTTGAAGCATCGCCGACCTGCAACGCTTTATAGTAGCAGAGCCATGATGCGCCCGTCGCAAGACCCGACAATATAAGGAATATCCAGCTCTTTCTGCTGATATCCAAAATACCGCTTTGCGTGTGCGTGATGAACACCATGCCCCATGACATGATGAGCACGACAAATGTCCTTATTGCCGTTGCGAGGGTAGAGTTTACGCCGTCTATGCCGACTTTAGCCAAAATAGAAGTAAGCGCGGCGAATGTTGCCGATAATAACGCGAGTATTAACCACATATGACTTCCTCCCTGATGTATATATCAGATAAAATGGTTTCTTATTTAGCTGATGTTGCTTTAGATGTTTCTTGCTTGGAGCCTCCTGTTTCGAACTTCTTCATGCGATAGAATATATAAGAGAGTATCGTAGAGAGCGTCCAACCGATGGGCCAAGCGAGCCAGATGCCGTTTGAGCCGAGCGGAATTGAGAATATTTTCGCAAGAACTACGCGCAAGAAAAGGTCCGTAAATGTTGCTATCAAGAATTTTCCCATCGTGCCCGAGCCGCGAAGGATACCGTCCGAAACCATCTTAAATGCGATGATGAAGTAGAACGGAGCGACCGTGCGGAGAAACGCAACGCCTGTGTTTATTGCGTCATCACTGGGGGAGTCGATAAATGCATAGATGAAATATTTGCCTGCAAAAAGGTAGATGAGCACGAGCGGCACGCAAAGTGTCCAAACCATCTTCACGCCTGCGCGGAAGCCCTCTTTGATGCGCTCTGTCTTTTGTGCGCCGAGGTTCTGCGCCGTGTAGTTGGAGATACCGTTGCCGATAGTCGTCATGGATGTGATAACGAGGTTGTTGAGTTTTACGGTTGCGGAGTAACCTGCCATAACGCCGGGGCCGAAACCGTTGATGATGCCCTGGATGATGATGTTGCCGACGGATATAAAGCTTTGCTGGAATATGCTGGGGATAGCAACGACTGCTACTTCACCTAGTATGCGCCAAGAGAATATCTTTGCTTTTTTCTCTGTTTGTATCTTTGAAAAACGCTTCAAAACAAAGAAGATGGCGAGCACACAACTTATGCCCTGGCAGATCAATGTTGCCCAAGCAACGCCGGAAACGCCCATATCGAATGCGGTTACAAAAAGGATATCCGCGCCGATGTTCGCAACGGACGAGCAAGCAAGGAAGATAAACGGAGTTTTGGAATCTCCCAAAGCGGAGAAGATACCTGTTGCTACGTTATAGTAGAATACGAAAGGCAAGCTGAGGACGTATATCTCAAGGTAAGCAAGAGAATCGTCGAAAACGTCCGCGGGAGTCCTTATAAGCTCCAAAAGCGAACCGCCGAAGAAGAATCCGACGAGCATGAGCACGGCGCAAAGGAAGCCGCTCGCTATAAGAGTTGTGTATACGGTCGTTTTAAGGTCGGCGTAGCGTTTTGCACCGAAGCATTTTGATGTGATAACGGAACAACCGATGTTACAGCCGAAAGCGAACGCTATGAATATGAGCGTTATCTCGTAGCTGTTGCCGACAGCGGCCGCCGCTGATTCGCCGATAAAGCGACCTGCCACAAAGCTGTCTGCCAAATTATAAAGCTGTTGGAAGATGACGCTTCCGAAAAGCGGCAAGCAGAACTTCCAAAGCACCGATGAAGGTTTTCCAACGGTTAGGTCTTTGTTCATTTGTGTTTCCTCCTGATGTTATAAAAAGTCGTTTCTTGACTTTTTTCTCGTTAATAATTATAATACTGATATATAC
>CAZERM010000118.1:0-2186 GCA_964514555.1 uncultured Lachnospiraceae bacterium
GTAGAGCAGGGGACTGAAAATCCCCGTGTCGTTGGTTCGATTCCGATCGGAGGCACCAAAAAATGCGGATTTAGCTCATTTGGTAGAGCGCGACCTTGCCAAGGTCGAGGTGGCGGGTTCGAGCCCCGTAATCCGCTCCAACATTATCCTGCACTGATGTGCAGGATTTTTTTGTTTTATACGCATTTTTTCGAAAAATATCAAAAATTTCAATTCCGTAAAGAACTCGTTTAAATATGACAAGGACGGAAGAGTATCATTGAAAGAGAGAAATTGTATCCGTCGTCTGTCGGAACATAAATAAAAGCGTATCCCTCGAGGTCTTACTTTCGGGGGATATTTTCATATATCGGCGAAAAAAAGCGAAATGTTAACGACCGTTGCTTGAAGCAACGGCATTTTTGATGTATAATCTATTTAAAGATATTGAAAGGAGCGGGAAATGTTAAGCGAAAATATAAAGAACCTTCGCAAAGCAAAGGGAATGTCGCAAGAGGAGCTTGCCGTAAAGCTCAATGTGGTGAGGCAGACCGTTTCAAAATGGGAAAAAGGCTTGTCTGTGCCCGATGCGGAGATGCTCATAAGGATAGCGGAGGAATTAGATACGACGGTGAATATATTGCTCGGCGAGAGCGTGGAGGTGTGCGACACATCGGAGATACGTGCGCTTTCCGCGAAACTCGAACTTTTGAACGAGCAATTTGCAAAGCACAACGAAAAAAAGCGCAAGATGTGGCGCGTTATCTTTATAATATTAGGCGCGCTGGCTCTTTGCTCCATAGCGAAAACGGCAGTAGAGCAGATATATTTTTTAAAGATGATGGCTGATATGAACGGCACCGTGGGCGTCAGCATAATAGGCGGCGCGGACCGTCCCACATATATCTATATAAGCAACGCAAATTTTGAAATAAAAAATATATTGGGAAGCATTTTGCTTGCCGGAATCTCGGCGTTGGGAATATATAAAACACAAAGGAGATAAAAATGAAAAAGAAAGCGGCTTTAATTTTTACATTATCATTGTTGTTGATATTTTCGGCAGGTTGCAAAAACGTGAGCATTGATTCGCCCGATATCAAGGATAATGCTTGGAAACTGGATCAGGTGGTGTATTTTGACGATACGCAGTATGATGTTTTGGCGGTGGGAGAGATCGACAGTCAAAACCCCGAAGCAAAAGTAGTGGATATGATATTGACGGCTTCGGGAGGTCATATCACGCTCACCGATAACACGAACGGCGCAGTCTACAAGGGAACATACAAAGAGGAGAGCAGCAACGCCGATACAACGATATACAAGATAGTGCTGGACGGCAAAGAGGGGTATGCTTCCGTTTCCTCGACGGTATATGCGGACGACACGGAAGTGCGTACGATGCCGATAAATTTGGGCAACTACGCGATATATTTTTTCGAAGTGTAGTATAAAGCTTTTCTTTATCAATGACAAAATCGTTGCTATGGGCAATGGGCGGGTACGTATTTTTTCGCCAAAATATATGACTACAATGTAGGTCAGGTGCTTGCTCCTGCCGTAAGTCTTAGCAGGTGAAATAATTTATAAAAAACAGTAAAAAGCAGAAAGCATTTGGCTTTCTGCTTTTTTGTTCAATCGATGTATATTAACAATTTTGTGGATTCGGTAAGCTTTGCGGCGGAAGCATATTTTGCTTCAAGTTTTGTGTAGATATTTTCTTTTATCTTCTGCATTTCATCGGTCGTCGGAAGTTTTGCATCCGCCATCTCGCCGAGGGAAACGAAAAGATGAGATACAACATCACCAAATACGCTGACACCGATATAAGCTTTGTCGGATGTATTTGTGCCGTCTATTTTACGGACAAATTCGAGATCATACAACGCTTTGTACTTGGGTATCTTCAAATAGCGTACATTTACTACCTCGTAGTCGCTCGCGGATCTGTTGGTATATTCTTCTATGTCGAGAGTTATCTCCGATTTGTGTTTAGCTCCCGAAAGGTTGTCATATTTCTTGATTTCAAGCACGGAATATTTTCCTGTTTTGGAACAAGCGGCTAAAGACACGCTCATGATCAAAGAAACAAATAATGCTAAAAATTTTTTCATGGATACTTCCACCTTCCAAATACTAACTATATTATAATATATATTGTCAATACCTTTATCAAGAATAGTATCCGTTTCTTGCCACCATGACGG
>CAZERM010000119.1:0-2123 GCA_964514555.1 uncultured Lachnospiraceae bacterium
GTTTAACATATCATAAATCGTAACTTCGATATTTCCGTTTTCTTTATCGGTTATTTTTTGAGTAAATTGCACTTCATCGACAAAAAGATAGAATTTTTTTTCTTCATTCGCCGTCACTGTCGATTCCACATACTCGCACAACGATACAGGATTTCTGAATTTATAATATTTACGCTGATCAAGCTCTATTTTAATTATTTCTTCTTTTTTTACTCCTTGTTTCAACAGATATTCGTAAAACAAATCGAACAGTAAAACCGATTTACCGCATCTTCTTATGCCGGTTATTACCTTTATTTCCCCATTCCACATATTTCGAATAAGCCGGTCAAGATAAAATTGCCGTTCAATCATACTCTCACCTCATACTTGCAACATTTTTGTGTCAACTTCTATTTATATTATATCACATTCTATTGTTTTTATCAAGGCTTTTGCTAAAAAATATATAAATCTTTTTACGCTTACGTCGCAAGTTTTATGTACACAGCCTTTATTTGCCGAAAAAAATCATTTTCCCATCTCTTTTCTCTTTTTCCGTCTTATTCTGTTTATATGTCTTTCAAAATCGCCGTTATTGATAAGCTCCGTAAGAACAAACTGTTCAAAAAGTGGTACGGTGCATGAATAGAATCCTATTTTTTCGTTAAACGCCTCCGTCAATTCTTTCGGCAATATCATATATCCCATACGAAGCGACGGAGCAATTGTTTTTGAAAAGGTATTAAGATATATCACACCTTTTCCTTCCGAAAGAGAAAATACGGTATCCTCATTCTTTTTTGATACCGTAAGCTCAGACTCATAGTTGTCTTCTATTATGTATCCATCTCTTTCTTTTGCCCATTGTATATACTCATGCCTTTTTGACGCAGTTGCGGTTATCCCGCTCGGAAAACTGTTAAACGGCGTAATGTGCAAAACACTTGCCTTTGTTCTTTCCAATTCACTTGTTTGTATTCCGTCTTTTCCGAGTTTTAACATCTCATATCGAACACCGTTTGCTTTATACACCTTGCCGATTTTATCATACGACGGATCCTCGATTGCAAAAATACGATTTTTACCGAGTAATTGAGCAATAAGACTGTATAAATACTCCGCACCCGAACCGACAACAACCTGTTCCGGTCTTACCGATAAACCGTTGCTTCGTTTAAGATATGCCGATATAGCACATCTCAATTCAAAACATCCGCTGTTATCCGATTTCACAAGTATTTCCTCGCCGTATTCGGACAGCACCCTACGCATAGTTTTGGCAATCACCGAAAAAGGGAACGACATTTCTCCGTTGTTCGTACTGTGGTGCTGCGTATGAACCAAATCAATTTCGGCATTGGAGTTAAAATCCTTTTCCTTGTATATAACATAATACCCGCTCCGTTCTCTTGCTTCGGCATACCCCTCATCGACCAAAAACTCATACGCATGTTTTGCCGACATTACGCTAACATCGGTTTCATCAGCAAGCATTCGTCTTGACGGCAGTTTGGCATTATATCCGTAAACACCGCTTATTATATCTGCTTTAAGCTGTTCGTAAAGCTGCATATATTTTGTTTTCTTTGAATTTCTATCAATTTTATACTTCATCTGCGTATATAAAATTCTCCTTTTTTGAATATTTACATATATCCACTTATTTATTATAATACAATTAAACATTTTTGTAAAGGAGTTTTGGAAAATGAGTGAAAAAAGATATGAATTAAACAAAAATTTAGCTCAAATGTTAAAGGGCGGAGTTATCATGGATGTAACCACTCCCAAACAGGCTGTTATTGCGGAAAAAGCCGGAGCGTGTGCGGTTATGGCACTTGAGAGAATTCCCGCCGACATTCGTGCCGCAGGCGGAGTATCAAGAATGAGTGATCCAAAAATGATAAAAGGCATACAGGAAGCCGTATCTATTCCCGTTATGGCAAAATGCAGGATTGGACATTTTGCGGAAGCACAGATACTTGAGGCAATCGAAATAGATTTTATCGACGAAAGCGAAGTATTATCTCCGGCAGATGATAAATATCACATAGACAAAACCGAATTTTCCGTACCTTTTGTCTGCGGTGCAAAAGATCTCGGTGAAGCACTCAGAAGAATAAGTGAGGGTGCGTCTATGA
>CAZERM010000120.1:0-2104 GCA_964514555.1 uncultured Lachnospiraceae bacterium
ATAGAAGGGTGTCCAATTATCGTCGGTGTCCAGCTCGTCGTAGTTATAGGAGCCTTGCTCGGTGGGGGCAGAGGTCTGCTCCTCGCCGGGGGCACTTGTCACCTCTCCGGTGGCAGGCGTACCAGACTCCGTACCGGCAACGGTCGTATCGCCGCCGGTGCCAAGACCCGTGCAAGCGGTTAAGGTCAGCGCAAGAAGAAGCAGTAAGCAGATCGCAATGACAGTTCTTTTCATGATCTTATTTCCTTTCTTTCAGCAATATCGTCTCAATGCTTGCCGGCAAGCGACTTGAGGTATGCGTTGTCGGCATACGCGCTATCCTTGATCGCAGCCGCCGCGACACCTGCCAAGGAGCGCACATGGTCTGCCTCGTTGATCTCTGTGCTGTATGTGATCTCCTCCTCGCCCTGCATATAGGTCAAGCTGGCGATCATTACATATTCCTCGCTTGCATCCTTGATGCTGTATACACAGCCGCGCATCAGCATCGACTTGCCGTCCTCGCTCTCGCTCCACAGGATCCGGTTGACCTTGAGCTTATCGCGGTCGCCCAGCAGGTTCAGGCGATAGGTGTCGCCGCCCAACTTGGTCGCATCCAGATCGGACTTTTTGACCAAATACATCTCATAGGTCACGCCGGAGCCGATCTCGTCGATCATTTCGTAAAGGCTCTTGGAGATCACTGCCGTAAAGGAAAGCCCCATGGGCGCCTCGGTACGAATGGAAGCGCCTGCCTGCATGACAAAATCGCTTGCCTTGTAGGTAAAGGTGGAAAAGTGGACCGATACGGTGTCGGATTTTGCCTCATATTGGAACGGGGAGCCGGTTGCAAGCACCGATTCTGTGCCGTCCTTGAGGAACCATGCCGCAATGCTCTCGCCGTTGTAGCTGTCCATCACCGGCATTAGGATACCGCTTTTTGCAACTGCCTTGGTCGCGTTCCATTCTGCGCCTGCGTCCGTAACGGCAAACGAGCCGGTTGCGCCGTGCTTATAAACAAACGAGTTTTTGTCCGTTTCGGCAGTGCTGCCAAGCAAATTCAATTTGACGCCAGCTTCCAGATTCAAAGCCGTTGGGCATTCGTACGCAAACATCGGCGCGGCAGCGCTTACCTTCCCCATCGGCTTATAGTTCAACACAGTGTTGCCCTTTAGGTTCAAGGTCGCCGTTTTCGCACAGCAGAAAAAGAACATAGAGGTATTGCCGACATGACCGTTTGTTGCTCCACCATTCTGGTTGAGCGTGGAGTTCTCCACATTGATGGTGATGTCCTCAACGCCGGGCTTTGCCCAATTTTGGTGCGAGTAGGTAGCGATCATCGGGTCGCCAGCCACAGCCGTTTTGGTAATGGTGGAGTTTACGATGTTAAAGACCTGCGGCACACCGGCAGAGCCTTGAATATTGACCAGCAGACCGCCGCCCAGCGTCCACTCTACATTATCCAGCGTACCGATATTAGTCTTACCTGCGGTGTTGTACTGCCGATAGCCGTGGCTGGATTCGATCTTCAAATTCTTCAGCGTATAATCCTGATAGAAGTGGAACATATAGGTGTTTTTTGTAGAAACGATCTTGTACTGCTTATCGGTTCCGTCGATGGTAATGCTGTTTTTGACCGCCTTGTTATCCAAGCCAACGGTCACATCGCGCAGCAGGGTAATGGTATCCCCGTCCTGCGCGGCGTCGATCGCCGCCTCCAGCGTGGCATATTCGGTATTGCCGATCTTTGCCTCATTGGTCGTGCCTTCGGCAAATGCAAGGGTAGAGGTCAAGACGCCGGTCGCCAAGACCGTAAACACGGCTAAAAGCAGGGATAAGATCCTTTGAAAGCGCTTCATATTCGTTTTTCTCCCTTTCCGTAATCAAAATTAAGATTAAGATGCGTTCGTTCCGGACAGATAGGCAACGTCGTTTTCGTATTGCTCGACATTTACGACCTGTCCCTCACGGTAAGTCAGCACATAGATATCATCGTTTGCAACATACACATGATCCTTGCATTTCTCCGATTGGAAGAAATACTTGTTATCGTTGGAATTGACAAACGAAATGCAGTCCTCGGTCACGCCAGCCCAAGCAGAGAGCGGACCGGTGCCAATGGGGA
>CAZERM010000121.1:0-2081 GCA_964514555.1 uncultured Lachnospiraceae bacterium
GTCTTTTTGGAGTCATACTGGAAGTATGCCTGAACATACTTATCGGTATGGTCGCCGATGATCTTGATAGAGTTTTTGTTTGCACCGACTGTGCCGTCGCCGCCGAGACCCCAGAATTTGCAGGAGATAGTGCCTTCGGGAGCTGTATCGGGAGCTGTCGTTTCGGGAAGAGAGAGGTTTGTAACATCATCCACGATACCGATAGTGAAGTTGTTCTTAGGCTCTTCGAGGTCGAGGTTTGCAAATGTCGCAAGGATAGATGCGGGAGTTGTATCCTTGGAACCGAGACCGTATCTGCCGCCGACAACTTTGATATTGCCTTTTCCGTTCGTTGCAAGTGCTGTAACAACATCAAGGTAGAGGGGCTCGCCGAGAGAGCCGGGTTCTTTTGTTCTGTCGAGAACGGCGATCTTTTTAACTGTTTCGGGGAGAGCTTCGATGAGCTTGTCCGCACGGAAAGGTCTGTAAAGGCGAACTTTAACAAGACCGACCTTTTCACCTTTTGCGAGCATATAATCGATAACTTCTTCCGTAACGTCGCAAACGGAGCCCATGGCGATGATAACTTTTTCAGCATCGGGAGCACCGTAGTAGTTGAAGAGTTTATAGTTTGTGCCTATCTTAGCGTTTACCTTGTCCATATATTCTTCAACGATAGCAGGGAGAGCTTCGTAATATGTGTTACAAGCTTCTCTGTGCTGGAAGAAGATATCGCCGTTTTCAGCGGAGCCGCGGAGAACGGGATGATTGGGGTTGAGGGCACGAGAGCGGAAAGCCGCAATAGCGTCTTTATCGACCATTTCTTCGAGATCGGCATAATCCCAAACTTCGATCTTCTGGATCTCGTGAGATGTGCGGAAGCCGTCAAAGAAGTTGATAAAGGGAACTCTGCCCTTGATAGTGGAAAGGTGAGCAACGGCACCAAGGTCCATTACTTCCTGAGGATTGGATTCGCAAAGCATTGCAAAGCCCGTCTGACGGCAAGCATATACGTCGGAATGATCGCCGAAGATATTGAGCGCATGAGAAGCAACTGTTCTTGC
This sequence comes from uncultured Lachnospiraceae bacterium, assembly GCA_964514555.1. Classification (GTDB taxonomy): domain Bacteria; phylum Bacillota; class Clostridia; order Oscillospirales; family CAG-272; genus UMGS731. The sequence continues at coordinate 1,044 of CAZERM010000121.1, forward strand.
CGAAACGTGGATAACGCAGGGAAGAAGTTCGCCGGCGATCTTATACATATTGGGAATCATAAGGAGCAAGCCCTGAGAAGCCGTATAGGTCGTTGTGAGAGCACCTGCTGCGAGAGAGCCGTGAACAGTGCCCGCTGCGCCTGCTTCGGACTGCATCTCCATAACCTTGACGTTTTCGCCCAAAATGTTTTTAAGACCCGTGGCAGACCAGGAGTCTGTGAGCTCCGCCATTACACTCGAGGGAGTGATGGGGTAGATAGCGGCAACCTCTGTGAACGCATACGAAACGTGCGCCGCGGCTGTGTTGCCGTCCATGGAAATTTTCTTTCTAGCCATGATAATAAGAACCTCCATAAAGAATTTCTGAGTGCCGCACTTTTTCGGCGCGGCATAGATATAACTATATGATACCATTTGGAGCGCAAAAAGTAAATGATTTATTTGTAAAAAAATATATTTTTTATTATGCGTGAGAAAAATGCTTTTTATGTGCGACTAACAAATGTAAAGCCAAGAGAAGCCTTTTTCTTAAAATAGCTGCAAAGAAGAACGCTTCTGTTTCGCTGTTGTCCGAAGCGGCGAAATGCTTATAAAAACGAGAATGTCGATAAAGGGCGTTCTTATAAAAAAGACACGGAGCATTCCCCGTGTGCTGATAAGATAGTAATTCCGTAAAAATTAAAATTTTATGGCATCTGTCTTGCAGGATTGGAAAACAGTACGAAAAGAACGATGTCGAGTCGAAAGACTTAACATCGTTCTTTTTTCTATCTCAAAACCATTGAAAGCACGGAGAATTTACTATGAAAAATCTATTATTATGCTTTTATACGGTCTGCGTGGAACTGAATTTCTCAGACGGCACTATGATTACCATTGATACCATTGCGGTTGAGAATGAGGTGGCTGACAATATGTATCAGCGGTCAGAGCTTGATTATCTTATCTACAATGACCCGATTGCATACGCCGATCTGATTTTGAACGGCAACCCCGAAGCTTATCTAAAAGCTGTAACAGAATATAGACCGCTTGACT
>CAZERM010000122.1:0-2079 GCA_964514555.1 uncultured Lachnospiraceae bacterium
TCGAACCCCAGACCGACCGGTTATGAGCCGGTTGCTCTAACCAACTGAGCTAAAGGCCCTCGCAACGATTATTATTTTATCACAGACGTTCCAATTTGTCAATAGGTTTTTCAAAAAAAGTTTAATTTTTTTGAAAAAGTTTTTTTGGCTTGTAAATCGACCCGAAAAGTCTATTTTCGGGTCGATTATTTAGATGCATTACTTTGTTTCTTTCTTCTTTTCCTTGGGCATGATAAGGTCAAGCACTATGGAAACGATAAATACAACAGCTACGCAGTTTTCAGCGAAAACAGTTCTCAAGATGTCAGGGAATATAGCGAACATTTCAGGAACCTGTGTAAAGCCGAGACCAACGCTGAGAGAAAGAGCTGCAATTGTGATATTTCTTTGAGAGAAGCCACAGTTGCTTATCATCTGCAAACCGCTGATTACGATGTTACCGAACATCATAATAGTGCAACCGCCGAGAACAGCTTCGGGAAGTGTTGCAAGCACTGCGCCGACAGCAGGGAATATACCTGCGATTATCATAATAACTGCGCCTGTCGCAATAGTAAAGCGGTTTACGACTTTTGTCATGGAAATAAGGCCGATGTTTTGGCTGAATGATGTGATAGGCATACAACCGAGGCAAGCGGAAAGAGAGCTTACAAGGCCATCGCAAGTGAGAGCACCAGTAATCTCTTTGTCAGTTGCTTCTCTATTCAAAACAGAAGAAGTCATTGCAGAAGTATCACCGATAGTTTCTGTTGCGGAAACAAGGAATATCATTGTTACGGCAATAATAGCGCTTATATTAAATGTAGGCTTATATGGCATTATCTGAGGCAAGGAAATAACGGATATATCCTTCAAAGCGGAAAAATCAACTTTTCCAAGGCAGATAGCGAGGATATAACCAACTACAAGACCGAACAAAACAGAGAGCTGTTTTACATGACCTTTTGCAAATATGTTAAAGAGGATACAAGCAAGCAATGTTATGCCGCCGAGGAGCCAGTTCTGCCAAGAACCGAAATCAGCACTTCCCGTACCGCCCGCAAAAGAATTTGCACCAACGGAAAGGAGAGAGAAGCCAATAGCCGTTACTACGCAGGCTGCAACAAGGGGAGTGATTATACGGCGCCAATATTTAGCGAAGAAGCCAAGTAAGCCCTCTATTATACCGCCGACGATTATAGCCCCTATAACAGTCTCATAGCCGTATTTAGGACCTACGTAACAGAACACTGAAACGAATGTAAAACTGATACCCATTACTATAGGTAATCTGGAGCCTACGCGCCAGATAGGGAATATCTGAATGAGTGTACCTATACCCGCAATGATCATGGCTGTCTGTATCAAACGTGTAGTATCCTGCGCGGAAAGACCGCAAGCGCTTGCAACTATGATTATTGGAGCTATATTTGCAACGAACATTGAAAGTATGTGCTGGAGTCCAAAGGGTATAGCGCGAAGAACGGGAACTCTGCCATCGAGATTATATATATTATCTACGGAAGCAGAAGAGGAGCTATGTTTTTTGAAAAATTTCTTCATATTTTATTGCTCCCTGAATGTTATAGTCTTTGTTGTCGGATCCATGCTGTCAACTATAGCGAGGGATTCGAGCTGATAGCCGAGGTTGCGGATGATCCTACCGCCGCTCTGGAAGCCTTTTTCGATGCAGATGCCGATACCTTCAACGGAAGCTCCCGCAGATTTTGCAATAGAGATAAGTCCCATGAGAGCGCAACCGTTTGCAAGGAAGTCATCGACAATCAAGACTTTGTCGTCAGCTGTCAAAAACTTTTTTGAAACAATTATTTGGTTTTTGTTTTTGTGAGTAAATGATTCTACCTCTGCGGTATACATCTCACCATCAAGATTGATGCTCTTTGCTTTTTTTGCGAACAACAAGGGTACATTGAATGCTTGAGCCGCGGCATATGCTATAGCGATGCCTGATGCTTCGATAGTGAGCACCTTTGTGATCTGCTTATCGGCAAAACGTCTTTTAAATTCGTTGCCGATCTCATTGAGTATACATCTCACCATCAAGATTGATGCTCTTTGCTTTTTTTGCGAACAACAAGG
>CAZERM010000123.1:0-2077 GCA_964514555.1 uncultured Lachnospiraceae bacterium
TTTATAAAGAGGAGGTGCTTTATGAAAACTCTCAAAGACGCAAAGATCGGTCAGACCGCTAAGGTCGTAAAGCTCCATGGCGAAGGTGCTGTTAAGCGCAGGATCATGGACATGGGAATCACAAAGGGCGTTGAAGTAACGATACGCAAGGTCGCTCCGCTCGGAGATCCCGTTGAAATAACTGTTCGCGGTTACGAACTTTCGCTTCGTAAAGCGGACGCTGAAATGATCGAAATTGAAGAATAAGAGATATTGTTCTTCAATTTCCCTAAGGCGGAGGTATCCCCGATTTTTTTGAACGGTGGGTTAGCCAATACTAACCTCAAAGAAAGGAACTAATATGAATATCAGAATTGCCCTCGCGGGCAACCCCAACTGTGGTAAGACCACACTTTTTAATGCCTTAACAGGTTCCAATCAGTTCGTCGGAAACTGGCCCGGTGTTACAGTAGAAAAGAAGGAAGGCAAACTTAAAAAACACGATGGCGTTATCGTTACTGACCTTCCCGGTATCTACTCCCTCTCTCCTTATACTCTCGAAGAAGTAGTTGCGAGAAATTACCTTATCGGTGAACGCCCGGATGTTATCCTTAATATCATCGACGGTACTAACCTTGAACGTAACCTTTACCTCACAACACAGCTCACAGAGCTTGGTATCCCCGTTGTTATCGCCATCAACATGATGGATATCGTTCGCAAGAACGGCGATAAGATCAACACAGATCAGCTCTCTCATGTGCTCGGCTGCAAAGTAGTGGAGATCTCCGCACTCAAGAGCGACGGTATCATGGAAGCCGCAGAAGAAGCTATCAAAGCGGCTAAGACAGTTAAGACTGTTCCCATGCACACATTCTCCGGCGCGGTAGAACACGCTATCGCTCACATCGAAGAAGCCGCTGTTCACGGTATGCCCGAAGAACAGCAGAGATGGTATGCCATAAAGATCTTCGAACGCGACGAAAAAGTACTTTCTCAGCTCTCCATCGCTCCCGAAATAATGGAACATATCGAAAAAGATATCGCAAACGCAGAAAAAGAACTTGACGATGACGCGGAAAGTATCATCACAAACGAACGCTATGTTTATATAGCAGAGATAATCAAGACTTGCTACAGAAAAAAATCCGCAGGCAAGCTCTCCACCTCAGATAAGATCGACAAAGTTGTAACGAACCGCTTTGCGGCTCTCCCCATATTCGCACTCATCATGTTCGTTGTTTACTTCGTTTCCGTAACGACAGTAGGCGCATGGGTAACGGACTTCACAAACGACGGACTTTTCGGTGATGGTTTCCACCTCTTCGGCATCGGCGGCGGTGAATACGGCGAAGTAAGCGAAGAATACGCAGGCGCTTCCGAAATAATCGGCGCGTTCATGGATTACGCTTCCGAAAACGGCATCGACACAGATGACCTTGCTTCCGCTATCGACTCCGAAGCAGAAGATTTTGACGCAAACGCGGCAAAAGACGCTCTCAACTCTTTCGCATCTCAGTTTGGCGATGACCAGACAGTTGATTACATAGTTTACGACGAAGAAACTATGGAAGACACAGAAGAAACAGCTACAAAAGCCGACCTCGTTGCGGCTATCGAAACAGCTGAAAAATACGATTTCGCAGAGCCCGATCCCGCATCCTACGGTGTTTGGGTAAACGGTATCCCCGTTCTTGCGGAAAAAGGACTTGATGCTATCAACTGTGCAGATTGGCTCAAAGGTCTTATCATAGACGGTATCATCGCCGGCGTAGGCGCGGTACTCGGCTTCGTTCCCCAGATCCTCGTACTCTTTATTTTCCTTGCATTCCTCGAAGCTTGCGGTTATATGTCCCGTATAGCATTCGTTCTTGACCGTATCTTCCGTAAATTCGGTCTTTCCGGTAAATCCTTCATTCCTATGCTTATCGGTACAGGTTGCGGTATCCCCGGCGTTATGGCGAGCAGAACCATTGAAAACGAACGCGACCGCAGAATGACGATAATGACAACAACATTTATCCCTTGCGGTGCAAAGATACCCTTTATCGCAATGATGGCAGGCGCTATATTCGGCGGCGCTTGGTGGGTCGCTCCC
>CAZERM010000124.1:0-2064 GCA_964514555.1 uncultured Lachnospiraceae bacterium
CCTCGTACTTGTTTTTTTAATTATTATTCATAGAAATGTTATATTATTCTGTTTATGCTATGAGTTTTACGCCTAAAATGATTACAATTCCCAAAATAAAAGGGGCTACGGCAATAATAGAGTCAAATCTATCCAAAACACCGCCGTGTCCGGGGAAAATATTGCCGTAATCTTTTATATTGTGTTCGCGTTTTATATAAGATGCAATAAGGTCTCCTATCTGAGATATTATTGCTATAACTGCCGCTACACACGCAAGAGCAATGTAATTAGCTTCCAAAGAGTATATCTTTTCCATACAAAAACCGAATATCAAATATCCAATCACACATCCGAGTATTCCACCGAAAGCACCCTCAACAGTCTTTTTGGGACTTACATGAGGAATAAGCTTATGCTTTCCGAATAATACTCCGACAAAATATGCGCCCGTGTCTGTTGCCCAAGCACCAATGAATACCAATAAATATAAGTATTGTCCGTATTCGATATATCTCAGATTTATGATAGACAAAAATCCGCATGATATGTAGAATGTTGTGGAAGCAAGCGCCGCAACTTGTGCATATGTTACTTTGCCCATATGGAACATTGCCAATGCAAAAACAGCAAAAAGAAATACAAAGCCTGCACAAACAATATATCCTATATAATGTTCGCTTTCACGCCAAAATATTGATATCAATGTTACCGCAACGACATAAATATAACTCGGTATGGAAATATATAAATTTTTTCTGACACCAAAGCAACCACATATTTCATATACAGATACAAATGTCAATATACCCATTGCAGTTATAAAAATATATTGTCCTGCTACAGTGCCCGAAAATATCAATATAGGGAGCAATATTGCAATCGCTACGACAGATGTAACTACTCGAGTAAGCATGATTTAAACTCCTCCGAATCGTCTTTTTCTGTTCTTAAATTGTGCAACTATATCGTCTATCTCAGAAGTTTTAAGGTCAGGCCACAATGTGTCCGTGAAAAACAATTCCGCATATGCAGACTGCCACATCAAAAAGTTTGACAAGCGCATTTCCCCACCCGTTCGTACAATAATGTCAGGGGGAGGACAAACACCTGAATAGATATTATTTGTAATATCGTCTTCGGTAAATTCAGTCTTTCCGCTTGCTACCAGACTGTTTACTGCGTCTACTATCTCAGCACGTCCACCGTAATTCATAGCTATGCAAAGCTTTTTGTGGCGATCTGCTGTGCTTTTTTCGATGTTCTCCATTCGTTCCTGCAACTCTTTGGTAAAAGGTGCTTTGGAACCAAGAAATATGAGTCCGACATCTTCGTCAAGGTCTCTCTCAACATCATCGAGATATTCCATAAACAACTTCATGATGGCTTTGACCTCATTTTCGGGTCTCTTCCAGTTTTCAGTTGAGAATGCGTAAAATGTTGCATAAGGTATGCCTATCTTTTTACAATAGGATGCGATCTCTTTGAACTTTTTTGCACCGGTCTTATGACCGTATTCACGAGGCATTAAGCGTTTTTTTGCCCATCTGCCGTTGCCGTCCATTATAAAAGCAATATGCTTAATTTCGTTTGTTTTTTCCATTACAATGTTTCCTTTAATCGCAGTAACCGCCGTGTACAAAGCGGCAGTTACTTGAAGTCGTGCTATATTTCTTAAATAGACATAACATCTTTGTTTTTGAGTTCTGTGATCTTGTCTATTTTAGCAATGTAGTTGTCAGTAAGAGTCTGAACATCTTTTTCGGAAGCTTTCTGTTCATCTTCTGTAATCTCGGAATTTTTCTTCATTGCTTTGATCTTGTCATTTGCATCACGACGAACATTTCTTATAGCAACCTTAGCTTCTTCGCCCATGCGAGTAACCTGTTTTGTGATCTCTTTTCTTCTGTCCTCTGTAAGTGCGGGGAAAGAAAGACGAATGCATTTACCATCGTTCTGGGGATTGATGCCGAGGTCGCTCTCGTTGATAGCTTTTTCGATTGCTTTGAGCATATTGCTTTCCCAAGGTGTGATAACGATAGTTCTTGCATCGGGAACTTTAACTTCGCCAACCTGTGTTACAGG
>CAZERM010000125.1:0-2017 GCA_964514555.1 uncultured Lachnospiraceae bacterium
ATATAATATTATATTTGTGAGGTTTTTATGGAACAGAACACACATGAAGAAAATTTGAGCGGAAACATTCAAGAGACCGTTTCCGCACAGCAAAATTCCGTTTCTCCAAATGTATGTGGCAAAAAACAAAAGAAGCAAAAAAAGATATCGCTCGGCACGACCGTCGTTATAGTGCTTTTTGCCATGCTGTTCACATTTCAAGCGACATATGTATCTTTGACTGCAAAATACAAATTGGAGCTTAACAAAACGAAAGAAAACGTTTCGGAACTTTCTGTTTTATTGGAAGCGCTTGAAATGTTTAAAAAAGATTATGTCTATGATCTTGACATGGATAATCTTTTAAATTATATGCTTGCGTCCTTTGCGGTGGAGGATAGATATTCAACGTATCTTTCCCCGGAGGATTACCTCAAAATGATATTGGAGAGCCAGGGTAACGCAAGCGGTATCGGCATTTACGCCGCTTACTCCGAAAACGCTATCAGAGTTGCCCACGTTATGAAAGGCTCCCCTGCGGAAAACGCGGGTCTTGCTTACGGCGACCTTATAGTTTCTGTCGGAGGTCAGCGTGTTGCGGATGTCGGATATAATGATGCAGTAGACCTTATCGGTCAGGGAAGCGTTGTTTCTCTCGTTGTCGAAAGAAACGGCGAACCCCTCGATATATCCGTAACAAAGGGCGCGTATACGCCCGAAACGGTCATCGCCTCCGTTATAGAGGAGAACGGCGAAAAGATAGGATATATCAGAATATTGCAGTTCGACCAAGTAACGGTATCTCAGTTTAAAAACGCAGTTAAGACCCTTTCCGAGGGCGGATGTGAAAAGCTCATATTTGATTTGCGCGGAAACCCGGGCGGTGAGCTTACTGCTATTGTTGAGATACTCGATTACCTCCTCCCGGAAGGACCCATCGTTCATATGCTCGATGCGGACAAAAACGAGATAGAGGTATATAAATCCGACAAGAGCGAAGTGGATATGCCCATGGTAGTTCTTACGAACGGCAGCACGGCAAGCGCGGCGGAACTTTTTACAGCCGCCCTTCGCGATTACGATAAAGCTGTTCTAGTCGGTGAAAAAACGTACGGCAAAGGTTGCGGTCAAACATACGAGCGCCTTTCCAACGGAGGTTACATCTCCATAACCACGTTTTTCTATGATCCGCCTTTCGGCGATAATTACGACGGCATAGGTATCTACCCCAACATAGAGGTGGCTTTGCCCGAGGAATATAAAAACGAAAACCTTTTCTTTATACCTTACGAAAGCGATACACAGCTCAAAGCGGCTGTAGCTTATCTTACAAAATAAAACAAAAATAAATCTCAAGGAGAATGAATGACCATGTCCAAACAGACTACAGTTACTGAAGCAGGATTTCAGAAAATAAAAGAAGAACTTGACTATTTGAAAAACGTCAAACGCCGCGAAGCCGCAGAAGCAGTTGGTATCGCACGTTCTTACGGCGACCTTTCCGAAAACAGCGAATATGATGAAGCTAAGAACGAACAGGCAAAGATCGAAGCTCAGATTGCAGAGCTTGAAGAAACTCTCGCTCATGTTAAGATCGTAAACCACGAAGACATCAACACAAACATCGCAAACATCGGTCTTACGGTAAAAGTACTTTACGTAGAAGATGACGATGAAGTTGAATACAGCCTTGTAGGTTCTCGCGAAGTAAACGTCCTCGAAAATAAGATCTCCGATCAGTCCCCCATCGGTAAAGCTATCATGGGCACAAAAGCAGGCGACGAGATCACAGTAGAGATCCCTTCCGGTCCTATCAAACTCAAGATTCTTGAAGTTAAAAAGACAGAGAATGAATAAAAATAAATTTTGGAGGTTTTAAATGACAGACGTTATCAACAATGTAAACGAAGAGATCACTGAAGAAAAGCTCAGTGAAATTTTACAGGTGCGCCGCGACAAGCTCTCCGCACTCAAGGAAGCAGGAAAGGACCCCTTTGAGATCGTAAAATATGACAGAACGCACATGACTACGGACATC
>CAZERM010000126.1:0-1914 GCA_964514555.1 uncultured Lachnospiraceae bacterium
CGATAAAGCCGTAATCGTTTATCTTTGCATATGTTGCAAGGTAGGAGATAAGACCGATGTTAGGACCTTCAGGTGTTTCGATAGGACAGATACGACCGAAGTGCGTATAGTGTACGTCTCGAACGTCGAAGGAAGCACGGTCTCTGGAAAGACCGCCGGGACCGAGTGCGGAAAGACGGCGCTTATGTGTAAGCTCTGCCAAGGGGTTGTTCTGGTCCATGAACTGAGAAAGCGGTGAGGAACCGAAGAATTCACGGATAGCCGCAACTACGGGGCGGATGTTGATGAGTGCCTGAGGTGTCAAGGAGTCGGAATCCTGGATGGTCATGCGTTCTTTAACGATCTTGTCCATTCTGGAGAAACCGATTCTGAGCTGGTTCTGGATAAGCTCGCCTACCGCGCGGATACGACGGTTGCCCAAATGGTCGATATCATCGGGTGTACCGATATTATGGGAAAGGCAGAGCAAATAGTTGATGGACGCAAAGATATCGTCCTTTGTAACGTGCTTGGGAGAAAGTTCCGCTGCACGGTCTTTAGCCTGTTTTTTAAGTTCGTCAAGGTCGCCGCCAACTTCTTCGAGGATCTGAAGAAGAACGGAGAGTTTAACTTTTTCGTTTATACCGGCTTCACGAAGGTCGCAACCGATGACCTTTTCGGGGTCTACCATGCCGTTTGCGAATACCTTCATCTCTTTGCCGTCTTCGATAGCAACGTAAGCTTCATTTACGCCTGCGTTTTCGATGACCATAGCGTCATCGAAAGTAAGTTCTGTTTCAGCGTCAAAGAGGATCTCGCCTGTGATGGGACTGATAACGGGACGTGTAAGAGTCTTGCCTGTAAGACGTTTACCCAAAGCAAGCTTCTTGTCATATTTATATCTACCCACATTACCAAGGTCATATCTCTTGGGATCGAAGAAGAGGTTGTTAAGAAGGATCTGTGCGCTTTCAACGAGCGGAGGCTCGCCGGGACGCATCTTTTTGTAGATCTCTTTAAGAGCTTCTTCGTAGGGTGTTGTGCCGCATTTTTCGGCTTCTGCCTGCATACCGTCTTTTTCAAGAGTAGCAAGGATCTTGGAGTCTTCGCCGAAATATGTCTTAATGTCAGTGGAAGTGGAAACGCTTTCGTCAAGTGCACGGATAAGCGTTGTAACGGGGATCTTGCGGTTCTTGTCTATCTTAACATAGAACACGTCATTCATATCCGTTTCGTATTCGAGCCATGCGCCGCGGTAAGGAATTACCGTGCCGGAATAGCTGTTCTTGCCGACTTTGTCGGTCTGTATGTCATAGTACATACCGGGGGAACGAACGAGCTGTGAAACAACAACGCGCTCTGCGCCGTTGATAACGAACGTACCCGTTTCTGTCATGAGCGGGAAATCGCCCATGAAGATATCCTGCTGTTTAACTTCGCCTGTGGATTTGTTCGTAAGTCTTACTGTAACACGGAGGGGAGCCGCATAGTTTACGTCGCGCTCTTTGCTCTCTTCAACGGAACATTTGGGTGTTTCGCTGAGGTTATAGCCTACGAATTCGATAACGAGGTTGCCCGAATAGTCAACGATCGGGGAAACTTCTGCCAAAACTTCTGTGATACCCTTTTCCAAAAGCCATTTATAGGACTTTTTCTGGATATCAAGGAAATCGGGCATCTCCAAGATCTCTTCTACTTTTGAAAACGACATTCTCGTTACTTTACCAAGCTGTCTCGGTTTTGTTCTCAATACAATCACTCCATTCAAAAAATTTGTGTGAGTTGCGCCGTCCGCCGCGCCTCGTGCCGGCGGAAAATTATTGTATTAAAAGCCTGAAATCCGTCTTGTGGAACCTCTTGTTCAAAAAGTCGTAATTACAAGCAATTATAATGCAGTATGAAATTATATCACAAGTTCTAAAATATGTCAAGTAT
>CAZERM010000127.1:0-1886 GCA_964514555.1 uncultured Lachnospiraceae bacterium
ATATTATACTGTATTTTTATTGTTTTGTAAATGATTAAGAGTGAAATTTTTTGCGAAAAATAATGTTAAAATAAAAAAATATTTATAAAGAGCAGGTTGTTACATGATGGAAAAAGAGAAAACATATCGCGCAAAAGAAAACGAAAATGAGATAATGAATCTCGGTATATCGGATGCGAGAAACGACGACGGCATATTCTGCATAACGGTAATAGGGCAGATAGAGGGGCATTATGCGCTGCAACAGGGCAGCAAAGCGACGAAATATGAGCATATACTGCCGCTTTTGGTCAATGCGGAGCAGAGCGAGAGTGTAAAAGGCTTGCTCGTGATATTGAATACCGTTGGCGGCGATGTTGAAGCAGGGCTTGCAATAGCGGAGCTTTTATCCACGATGAGCAAGCCTACCGTTTCGCTTGTAATCGGCGGCGGACATTCGATAGGTGTGCCGATAGCGGTATCTTGCCGCCGCTCCTTTATTGTGCCGAGCGCCACTATGACGCTTCATCCCGTCCGCATATCGGGGACGGTGCTCGGTGTTTGGCAATCGTTCGATCACCTTGCGCGGATGCAGAAGCGAGTAACCGATTTTGTCGTGGCTCATTCGGCGATGACGGAAGAAGCATTTACAGATATGCTTTTGAATACCGCCGATATGACGAATGATGTCGGCACGGTGATAGACGGCAAGACCGCCGTTGAAAAGGGACTCATAGACGAGCTTGGAGGTCTTTCTGCCGCTCTGAAAAGCTTAAAAGAGATGATAAATAAAGAGGGTGATGCCGAATGAACGTGCAGAGCAAGGCTTTAAACGAAGCGAAAAGGGCATTTCCTCGCTTATGTCTGCGTTGTCGCTTTGATGGAAAGCTAAAACCATGGCAGAAATACAGCATAGAATTTTTGATGGGCGGTATCGGATATGGGCTTTTGGAGGTGATATGGCGCGGCAGGACTCATTGGTCCATGATAGCGGCAGGCGGCATAAGCTTTGTTGCCGTGCTATATATAAATAAGAAGATGAAAGAGCACAGCATATTCCTCAGAGCCTCGCTCGGCGCTGTTTTTATAACGGCAGTGGAATTTTTGATAGGGCTTATAGTCAATGAAGTTTTCCACATGAATGTGTGGAACTACGATAAGTTGCCCGGCAACGTAATGGGGCAGATATGCCCTCTCTATTCCGCGATATGGTTCGGCATCTGCTTTTTGATATGCATTTCTGTGCGGAAAAAGGAAAATAGTTGACCTTTTGCGAATATATTTATTATAGGCTTATCCGCGGCGGCGCCGAGCTTGTTATGTTTATCGAGTGGTTCGTCTCCGCCGAGGGCGGCGTAAAAATACGAATGTTCCGACCAAAAAAACAAATGTTCATAAAAATAAGTTGCAAAATTTTTGTTTTTATGGTAACATATAATGTATGAATTTTCGGTGTCATAGTAAAAAGCGTTTATGTCGCCGTGTTTTGCGAGAAAATAAAATTAAGATTATTGAAATAAACAGGGCAAAGTTTTGCCCGGAAATATAATATCAGCATATAATATAATGCGTTTTTAAATAAATTTTAACGGAGTACATATGGAAAACATCAAAAAAATATCTGTTCTTGCGCCTGCGAAGATAAATCTTTTTCTCGGTGTGAGATCTCGCCGCGAGGACGGATACCACGATATCGAATCTGTAATGCAAACGATAGACCTTTGCGACAAGGTAAATGTTTTTGCAGATATGGAAGCGCAGGATAACAGCATAACTGTTGCTTGCCGTAACTCGGCAGAAGATATCAACGGCGAAAAAAATATCGCATATCGCGCGGCAAAAGTGTTTTTTGAAGCCGCAGGTATAGAAAACTTCAATATCACGATCGATATTGAAAAGAAGATACC
>CAZERM010000128.1:0-1830 GCA_964514555.1 uncultured Lachnospiraceae bacterium
ATGTTATAATAAGTAAATTAAATAATACTAAAAATTTTTGTGATTTGGGAGATAAGATGAAATACCAATTTGTTGCAACGTGCCTTTTTGGGCTTGAACATTTGCTCGGCGAAGAGATAGATGCGCTGGGCTACAAGAGAATTGAAACTATAGACGGCAGAATAATCTTTGAAGGAGATCTTTCCGCCGTTGCAAAGAGCAACCTTTGGCTCCGAACAGCGGAGCGCGTGTTTATTTTGCTCGGCAGATGGCGCGCTACGACATTTACGGAGCTTTTTGACGGAACTTATGCGCTTCCGTGGGAAGAATGGGTAGGCAAGGACGACGCTTTCCCTGTTAAAGGTCATGCGGTAAAGAGCAAGCTCTTCAGCATACCCGATTGCCAGAGTATCGTTAAAAAAGCCGCCGTTAAAAGACTTTCCGATAAATACGGTATTTCTTGGTTCCGCGAAACGGGCGCAAAATATCAGATAGAGTTCTTTATACTCAAAGACGAAGTATTCATGATGATAGATACTTCGGGCGTTGCGCTCCACAAGCGCGGCTATCGCCCCCAGACGCTCATCTCCCCCTTGCGTGAAACACTTGCGGCAGCTCTTGCAAAGACTGCTCGCCCTCGCGAAGACGTTTTGTTCTGGGACCCCTTCTGCGGTTCCGCAACTATTCCGATCGAGGCTTCGCTCATCATGACGAATACAGCCCCCGGTCTTGGCAGAGGCTTTATTGCGGAAGCATTTTCTCAGATCCCCTCCGAAGTTTGGAAGGATGCAAGAGAAGAAGCACGCTCACTTATAAACAAAGAATCCAAGTTTGAAGCATACGCTTCCGATATTTCGGAGGATGCGCTCAAAAACGCTCGCTCCGCTATTTCCAAAGCAGGCATGAACTCCCACATCAAATTGTTCCAGAAGAACGCGCTCGACATCACGACAGAGGGAAGACGCGGCACCATCGTTTGCAACCCTCCCTACGGCGAAAGACTCGGCACGCTCGAAGAAGCGGAAAAGCTTTACAGAGATATGGGCAGACATTTCAAAACGCTCGATAATTGGCAAATATACGTTATCACATCTCACGAGAGATTCGAGCGCCTTTACGGCAGAAAAGCCGACAAAGTTCGTAAGCTTTATAACGGTATGATACCGTGTTACTATTATCAATTTTTCAGAAAGGACACAAAAAAATGATCAACACAGAAATCAAACAGCTCATCGGTTACGCAACGCGCAACGGTCTTATTGCGGAATGTGATAAGAACTACGCCATCAACTCCTTGCTCTCCGTACTCAGACTCGATTCTTACGAGGACACGGATTGCGAAGAGACAGATGACCTTGAAACATTGTTGAAGAAATTCAACGATTATGCCGCAGAAAAGGGTATCATCGATGACAACATTACCGAACGCGACCTTTTCGATTCCAAGATAATGGGTACGCTCACACCTCGCCCCAGCGAAGTTATCGAAAAATTCAAAGAGCTTTACTCCATTTGCCCCAAGGAAGCGACAGATTGGTACTATAACTTCTCTCGCCACACAGACTACATAAGAACATACAGAGTTAAAAAAGACCTTAAATGGTCCGTTCCCAGTGTTTACGGCGATATCGATATCACAATAAACCTTTCCAAGCCCGAAAAAGACCCCAAAGCTATCGCGGCTGCAAAGAACGCACCCCAGAACTCTTATCCAAAATGCCAGCTTTGCCCCGAATGTGAAGGCTACGCAGGCACGCTCAACTATCCCGGCAGAAGCAACCACCGCATCATCCCCATCAAGATGGCAGGCAAGGATTGGTTCTTCCAGTACTCCCCCTATGTTTACTACAA
>CAZERM010000129.1:0-1791 GCA_964514555.1 uncultured Lachnospiraceae bacterium
AGGTTTTAAAAATATAGTGTCAATATGTCCTAGCAGTTACTTTTTCATTTAAGCTCCAAAATCTGATCTAAATCCTTCATTAAATCCTTTATCATTTTCTCAAAATTACTTGACCAAAATCTATATCAAAAATTTTTATTTGCATCTCCTGTCTAAGTAGCATCCATTTTCAAATCCACACTGTTTCCAAAACGATTCACTTTTTTCTCCGGAAGGTTCCAAATGTATTTCTCCATAGTAATCTTGTAAAAATTGAGCTACAATCCTTTTGCCAAGACCTCTGTTTCTATAGGATTCGAATACTTCATACAATGCAATCATCATTCTCTCTTTATTCTCATTCAAAAAATAGTAATTAATTAAAGCAACCAAATTTCCATCCTCATCATATATCTTTTCAGTTTCATCAATATATTCTTTTTCAAGCAATGTCCAGCCACTTAATAACAAATCCTCTCTGTGCCGTATTATCTGCAACTCATCATAAGAACATTTTTCAAATCTAAACACAGCAGTCACCTCCTGTTGTCCCCCCGCCATCAGTCTATCTGATTACTACAACTCATGGATTTCAACCTGCAACTTCTCAAGAAATGCAAGTATATCCTTAAAATTTGGAACTTCTCCATATATCATGTTTCGCATTGCCTGATAATCTTCTAATAATGCTTTATATATTCCTTCTCCTGGCAAAAGTACGATACTGCTCAAAGTTGCAGTTTCATAATGCGCTCCCTTGGCATAATAGAATTTCTGCTTAAATGCCACATCTTTTTCTAACAACTCTTTTCTTTTAAATGCACTTTCTTTTACCCATGAGTTTCCCAAATTATACACATCATATAGATGCCTTGCATATCTTGAAGGCAATACCTTCCCTTCTGGAAAATGCGCAATTTTATGTAAGATTGTTACCTTCTCCCAAAAAGTACGTTCCACATCAATTGTTAATACAGCAGTCTCTTTTTGAACAAAGATCGCAGGATATTTCTCAGCCGCAAATGAAGTTACACTTGTCTCATGAGATGGCATCCATTCTGCCAATGGTCCAATTTCCAATCTTACACAGGAGCGTAAATACTCTGCCTCAAATATCTGCGGATAATAAAAATTAACCACCATTTCATCTTCTGTATCAACCGAAATCCACTCTCCGTCCCCTAGTTTTTCTTTCAATTCTACATTCAACTGGGGAACCAATTCCTCTTTATAAAATTTAGCCGCTTCGGAATTAATTTGCTTATTGAATAAATCCTGTTTCGTTTTTGACCTTTCATCCCAAGGATTTACTTCATCATTTATAATTTTTCTCCAATCCAGAATTAAATCTATATCCTCAGAAAATCTCTCTATAACATGGTACGATTTCGAAAAGCTTGTTCCGCCTTTAAAAACAAAAGCCTTCTTATACTTACAATCATGAAAAAGATGATCCAGCATAAAACATACCCAAAAATCTTTCTCTATCACATTGGGTTGCATTCCCATTGAAATTGCTGTAGCTTGAAATAATTCTGTTCTGTCTTTTACTTGTAATTTGGCAACTTCTTTCATTATTCAGCACACACCTTTCTTATCACCGCGTATATCCATTCGCTTACACCTGTTGCTTCCTCTAACATTTTTTTCTTCTCCGCTTCAGGCAATCTATTTTTCAAATTTAAAATAATGCTGTCATCAATACGTTCCTTTCCTAATGTCTTTATCGCCTCAACCACCAAAGTGGTTGTCTCAGACATAAATGAAATCTCTCTGTTCGCACGATGCTTAAAAGACAGTGTAATATTATCC
>CAZERM010000130.1:0-1719 GCA_964514555.1 uncultured Lachnospiraceae bacterium
CTTCCCATGAGCGAAACTATCATTACACCTATGGCAAGCGCACCTGCGGATATCTATGGCGCTGTCGCCCTTTATCTTTCCGTTCTCGCGCAAATGAAGGAGCAATAACGAGGCGATTATTACAACAGGCATCGCCACAGCGAGGGGAGCCGCGCCGCAAGCAGAAGCTATGGCAAGCGCACCGAATCCAACGTGGGAAAGTCCGTCGCCTATCATCGAATAGCGCTTGGGTACAAGGCAAACACCCAAAAGCGCCGCACAAACAGCAAGCAAAAGACCTACTATAAGCGCGCGCATGGCAAAGCCCATCTTCAAATATTCAAAAAATTCACTCAACACTTCCGTGTCCTCCCATATACTCTTTGCCGAGGTCCGTTTCAAGGTAATCTTCCGTTGCGCCGAAGAAAAGCTGATCGTGCTTTATATGTAAGATGCGGTTGGCATATTTTGCCGCCGCCGCAACATCGTGGGAGACCATTATTATCGATATCCCTATCTCGGTATTGAGCTTCTTTGTCATAGTATAAAGATCCTCTGTAACGATCGGGTCAAGCGCCGCCGTCGGCTCGTCCAATATCAAAAGCTTTTCCGTGGAGCAGAGCGCACGTGCAAGCAAAACTCTCTTCTGCTGACCGCCCGAAAGCTCCGAAAAAGAGCGCTTTGCAAATTGCATAACGCCGAGCGTTTCCATAAGTTCTTCCGCGCGCTGACGTTCCATCGCGGAATAAAAGGGGCGGAAGCCTCTCTTGCCCAAAAAGCCCGTGCGGACTATCTCGCGAATATTCGCAGGAAAATCCGTACTGAAGCTCTGCTTTTGGGGAAGATATCCGATGTTTTTCGCATCAACTCCGTCGCCGTAGATTATATTGCCGCTCGATACTTTTTTAAGTCCGAGCAAAGCTTTTATGAGCGTTGTCTTGCCGGAACCGTTCTCGCCGAGCACGCAAATATAATCTCCTTCGTTCACGGTGAAATCTATATTTTCTGCAACGGTGATGCCGTCATATGCAAGCGATACATTTTCGCATTTTAAAATCATCTGTAATTTATTCTCCTTTTTTCTCACATTCGGCGCATATACCGTTTATGACGGTAGATCTCGGGTCAAGTTTAAATCCGTGTTCCCCTGCGATATGGCTTGCCAACTGCTCCATGAAGTCGCAATCGAGGTGGATTATCTTGCCGCATTCGCAGCATTTCAAATGAAAATGCTCGTCGCACGCGTGCGTTTTGTCGATATATCTGTAAAGCACTTTTTTGCCGCTCACCGAAGCACGCAGGATATCGCCGTCATCGCAAAGCTTCGATATGAGCCTGTAAACGGTGCTCTTACCGATGGCACGACCGCAAAGTGCGTTCGTTATCTCCTCCGTGGAAAATTCCTCATCAGGGTGAGAACGCAGAAAATCGAGCAATATCTCTCGCTGAGATGTTCTGTATATATTTTTTTCGCCTTTCATAACGCGCTCCGAATTTGAGAATTATTCTCATATTATACACATATCATATAAAATTGTCAAGTGGAATATATCGCAAAAATCATCATTTCCTCATTTTTTACTGATATGAACTTAACGCCCTCTTTGAAAAAGTGCTGTCCGCAAAAGCGGCAGAGTTCGCGAGCAACACATCACATCCTTTAAGATGACGGTTTGTTTTGTTTCTTTGTGTATTGACAAAACTAACAAATTATTATATAATTTTATAGATATATTATAA
>CAZERM010000131.1:0-1684 GCA_964514555.1 uncultured Lachnospiraceae bacterium
TAATATATAAATATAATAGAGTAATTGCGACATTTTCTATTATTCTACAAATTACGACGGCATAAGCCGTCGGGAAAGTGAGAAAAAACAATGGAAAACAAAATTCTGGTTGAAACATCTGCAAGACATATTCATCTTTCCGATGAACATATCGCAGTTCTTTTCGGCGAAGGTCATACTCTCACCGTTAAGAAAGAGCTTTCCCAGCCCGGTCAGTTTGCTTGCGAAGAAAAAGTAACTGTTAAAGGTGCAAAGGGCGAGCTTAAAATGTCCGTTCTCGGTCCTGCAAGAAAAGCTTCTCAGGTAGAAGTTTCTCTCACAGATGCAAGAACACTCGGCGTAACAGCTCCCGTTCGTGAATCCGGTGATATCGCCGGCTCCGGCGCTTGCACGCTCGTTGGTCCTTGCGGTACTGTTGAACTCACAGAAGGTGTCATTGCCGCGCAAAGACACATCCACCTCACGCCCGAAGCCGCTAAAGACCTCGGCGTTGCAGACAAAGAGATCGTTAGCGTTAAGCTTTCCACACCCCGTGCTCTCGTTTTCGGAGATGTTGTTGTCAGAGTAAGCGATAAATTCGCTCCTGCTATGCACATCGACACAGACGAAGCAAACGCCGCAGCCGCTTCCGGCGTAGTTTACGGCGAAATTGTAAAATAATATTTTAAAGGAGAAAAAATATGGCAGACCTCGTTTATTCCCATGAAGTTGAATCCATGTGCTGCGTAGCTAAAGGCCCTAACCACGGTCCCGCGCCCCTTCCCGAAGAAGGCAAATGGATTCAGGCAAAACAAATTTCCGATATTTCCGGTTATACACACGGTATCGGCTGGTGCGCTCCTCAGCAGGGTGCGTGCAAACTCTCCCTCAACGTTAAAGACGGTATCATCGAAGAAGCTCTCGTTGAAACTATCGGTTGCTCCGGTATGACACACTCCGCAGCTATGGCAGCAGAGATCCTTCCCGGCAAAACTATCCTCGAAGCTCTTAACACTGACCTTGTTTGCGACGCTATCAACACAGCTATGCGCGAACTCTTCCTCCAGATCGTTTACGGTCGTACACAGTCCGCATTCTCCGAAGGCGGTCTCGTTATCGGCGCAGGCATGGAAGACCTTGGTAAAGGCGCTCGTTCCATGGTTGGTACAATGTACGGTACAAAAGCAAAAGGCGTTCGTTACCTCGAAATGACAGAAGGCTACTGCACAAAGATGGCTCTCGATGCAGATGACCAGGTTATCGGTTACGAATTCGTTTCTCTCGGCAAGATGACAGACTTCATCAAAAAAGGTATGGAACCCAACGAAGCATACGAAAAATCCAAGGGTACATACGGCAGATTTGCTGATGCGGTTAAGTACATCGACCCTAGAAAAGAGTAAGGAGGTAATTGAATATGGCATTGTTTGAAGGTTACGAAAGACGCGTTGAGAAGATCAACGGCGTTCTCGCACAGTACGGCATCTCTTCCATTGAAGAATGCAAAGAAATCACTCTTGCTGCAGGCATCGACTGCGACAAGATCGTAAGAGAAACACAGCCCATCTGCTTTGAAAACGCTGTTTGGGCTTACACAGTAGGCGCTGCTATCGCTATTAAGAACGGCAGCAAGAAAGCTGCTGACGCTGCTGCCGACCTCGGTATCGGCCTCCAGGCTTTCTGTATCCCCGGCTCCGTTGCTGAA
>CAZERM010000132.1:0-1647 GCA_964514555.1 uncultured Lachnospiraceae bacterium
CCACCACTGTTTGCTGCCTGATTGTTCATCATGATAATGAACAAAATAAAAATTTTGGATATACCATTTGATAATATTACAAAAGCGGAAGCTCCCGTAATGGCATTTTCTCGCTTGGAGCAAGGGCTTTCCACGTTGGTAGTAACACCCAACTCCGAGATAGCACAGCTTTGCTTTGAAGATGAGTGCGTTAAGCGTGCCGTCTGCTCTGCCGATATCATCCTGCCCGACGGCGAGGGTGTCGTGCTCGCTTCAAAGAAGATAGGCTCGCCACTCAAAGAAAAAGTGGCAGGCGTTGAATTCGGCATGAAATGTGCGGCGCTTGCCGCAGAAAAAGGCTATTCCCTCTTTTTGCTCGGCGGCAAAGACGGTATCGCACAAAAAGCAGGAGAAGAACTTCAAAAGCGTTTTTCCATGCTTAAAATAGCCGGAACTCGCAACGGCTATTTCGATAAGAACGGACCTGAAAACGAAAAAGTTATAGCCGAGATAAACAATAGCGGCGCTGATATACTTTTTGTTTGCCTCGGTGCCCCGGCGCAGGAAAAATGGGCAAGTACAAATAAAGATGCATTGTCCGCAAAGCTTATCGCGTGCCTTGGCGGAAGCCTTGACATATACTCGGGCAACTCAAAGCGCGCACCAAAATTATTTATAAAATTGAAATTGGAATGGTTCTGGAGACTCTTAAAACAGCCCTCTCGCTTACCGCGAATGATGAATCTGCCCAAATTTCTTCACACCGTAAACAAACAGCAAAAATTATTGAAAAGAGGTACAAAATAAATGAAAGTCGAACTTATTGCCTATACTCCCGATGCGGATAAGATCGTTGCGGCGGCGGCAAAACTCTGCTATGCAAAAAGCGATATAGACACGCTCCTTGACGGATTGACACCCGAAAAGACGGAAAACTTCCTTGATATGCTCACGTCCCTCGGTCATCAAAGCCCCGTTGAACACGCAAGCTTCACTTTCGGAATAGAAGGTGTTTCCCGTGCGCTCTTGGCACAGCTCACAAGACACAGAATAGCTTCTTTCTCCGTTCAGAGCCAGCGCTACGTTTCAAAATGCAATTTCGAATACATAACCCCTCCCGAAATAGAAGCCATCCCCGAAGCAAAAGCGGAATTTATCGCTGCAATGGAAGAAGACGCGCTTCATTATGAAAGATTGCAGACCATACTCAAAAAAGAACATGAAAAACGCTTCCTCGCAGAGGGAAAAAGCGAAGCGGAAGCTAAAAAAGCCGCAGAAAAGATGGCAAATGAAGATGCTCGCTTCGTTCTCCCTAACGCTTGCGACACAAGAATAATCATGACGATGAACGTTCGCTCTCTTTATAACTTCTTCACGCTCAGATGCTGCAACAGAGCGCAGTGGGAAATACGCGAACTTGCAACACAGATGCTCATGCTCGTGCGTGAGGTAGCACCCATCCTCTTTAAAAATGCAGGTCCTGCATGCGTAAGAGGCAAATGTGCGGAAGGCGCAATGACTTGCGGCAAAATGCTCGAAGTAAAGAAAAAATTCTCCGCCCAATAAAAAACAATGTAGTTTAAACGTGAAATATCTTGCTTTTTGAGCTTTTTTAAGAAAAATTTCCCGTTTAATTGTTTACTTTTTATTTTCTATATTGTATAATTA
>CAZERM010000133.1:0-1575 GCA_964514555.1 uncultured Lachnospiraceae bacterium
ATGAAAAAATCAGGCGGTATGGGCGGCGGTATGCCCAACTTCGGCAAATCCCGCGCGAAGATGGTCGATCCCGACAAACGCCGTGTGCTCTTCTCCGACGTTGCAGGTGCTGACGAGGAAAAAGAAGAACTTCGCGAAATAGTAGAGTTTCTCAAAAATCCCGAAAAGTACCGTCAACTCGGCGCCAAGATACCCCACGGAGTGCTCCTCCAGGGACCTCCCGGAACGGGTAAAACGCTCCTTGCAAAAGCCGTTGCAGGCGAAGCAGGAGTGCCTTTCCTCTCCATCTCCGGTTCAGATTTCGTTGAGATGTACGTCGGCGTGGGTGCTTCCCGAGTGCGCGACCTTTTCGAAACAGCGAAAAAATCCCCTGCTTCCATCATCTTTATCGATGAGATAGATGCTGTCGGCAGACATCGTGGCGCAGGTCTCGGCGGCGGTCATGACGAACGTGAACAGACGCTCAACCAACTTCTCGTTGAGATGGACGGCTTCGGAAGCCACGATGGTATAATAGTTATCGCGGCAACGAACCGCCCCGATATCCTTGACCCTGCGCTCCTTCGTCCCGGTCGATTCGACAGACAGATAACTGTCGGCTATCCCGACATCCAGGGCAGAGAAGATATACTCAAAGTACACTCTCGCGGCAAGCCTTTTGAGGCAAGCGTTGATTTCAAAAAGATAGCTCAGACAACAGTCGGCTTTACAGGTGCAGACCTTGCAAACCTCCTCAACGAGGCGGCGCTCATCGCCGCTCGCAAGGCAAAAACGCTCATCGGCATGAGCGATATCGACGATGCGATGATAAAGATAACCGTCGGCACTCAGAAAAAGAAAAACAAGATCAAAGACAGCGAAAAACGCAAAACCGCTTATCACGAAGCAGGTCATGCTTTGCTCGCACATTTGCTCCCCACACAGGACCCCGTGCGCCAGATATCCATCATTCCCAGCGGCAACGCTCTCGGTTACACGCTCAACCCTCCCACGGAGGATAAATACAGCGTTTACAAGAACGAACTTATTGAGCGCATCATGATGCTCCTCGGCGGCAGAGCCGCAGAAGAGATAGTTTACGGTGATGTTTCGGGCGGTGCTTCCAACGATATCATGCGTGCAACTCAGACGGCTCGCAAGATGGTAATGGAACTTGGTATGAGCGAAGTTATCGGCAATATCCGCCTCGGTTCCGACAGAGATGACGGCGAAGTTTTCCTCGGCAGAGATTTCAACTCTACAAGAAACTATTCCGAAGAAACAGCTTCTCTTATCGACAGCGAGATAAAGAAAATTATCGATGAAGCTTACGAAAAAGCAAAAGCTATCCTCACTTTGAAGCGTGATAAGCTTGATTTCGTTACAGATTTTCTCTGCAAATACGAGATAATGGACGATGAAGAGTTCAAACTCGCTATGCAGGACGGTGCAACGATGGAAATGCTCGATGCAATGGTCGAAGCAAAACGTCAGAAGAGCCAGGCTGAAAACGATGCACAGCGCATCGCTAACGAAGAAGCCCTCCGCCGCGAGGAAGAAGAGCGCCGCAAACGCGACGAAGAACTCGCTCGTGAA
>CAZERM010000134.1:0-1561 GCA_964514555.1 uncultured Lachnospiraceae bacterium
ACGATGTACTGTGCAAAGTAAAGAACTTTTTCAAGAAGTCTGGGGGAGATATCGAGAAGAAGTCCCATACGGGAAGGAATAGCGCGGAAATACCAGATGTGGGAAACAGGAGCAGCAAGCTCGATATGACCCATTCTTTCGCGACGAACTTTCTTTGTAGTAACTTCTACGCCGCATTTTTCGCAAACTTTTCCTTTGTAACGAACGCGTTTGTATTTACCGCAAAGACATTCCCAGTCCTTTGTCGGTCCGAATATTTTTTCGCAGAACAAACCGTCGCGTTCGGGACGAAGCGTTCTGTAGTTGATCGTTTCGGGTTTTGTTACTTCACCGAAAGACCAAGATCTTATCATTTCGGGAGATGCAAGACCTATTTTAATTGAATCAAAAGTGTTCTTAGCCATTATTTTCCCCTCCCTTTAATTATTCGTCATAGATGTCGGAATCTTCGGACATTTCGTTTTCGTAAACTTCGTCTTTAAATTCGTCATCGAAAATTTCATCTTCATCGGAATCACTGCCGAAACTTTCGCCGAGTTTGTCAAGGTCATTGACATCGTCAACAGTGATCATATCTTTTGTATCGCTTTCAACTTCAACATTCTTGCCGATATCTTCAGCGCTGATGCCGGAGTTGTTGTTTTCTTCTTCCTCATCATCGCAGAGCTGAGAAAGTTCTATCTCGTTGCCGTCTTCGTCGAGAACACGGATATCGAGAGCAAGAGACTGAAGCTCTTTAACAAGAACTCGGAACGCCTCGGGAACACCCGGAGTAGGAATATTCTTGCCTTTAACGATAGCTTCGAATGCTTTAACACGACCTGTAACGTCGTCAGACTTAACAGTCAAGATCTCCTGAAGTGTGTAAGCCGCACCGTATGCTTCAAGTGCCCAAACTTCCATTTCACCGAAACGCTGACCACCAAACTGCGCTTTACCGCCGAGAGGCTGCTGTGTGATAAGGGAGTAGGGACCCGTGCTTCTTGCGTGGATCTTATCGTCAACGAGGTGATGGAGCTTAAGGTAATACATGATACCTACCGTTACGGGGTTATCAAAGGGCTCGCCTGTACGTCCATCGTAAAGGATGCGCTTACCATCAACTGTTTTAAGTTTCTTTTCAGCGATCTTTTCTTTGAGCCATTCTTTATCTGCAAGCTGATCTGCGGGAACAGGGTTGTATACCTTGTTGCCTTCTTCGTCGATCACTTCTTCGTAAACTGCTTTACCAAAGAAGTTTTCACCGGGAAGGATCTCACGGTAAAGACCTGCTTCTGCAAGAGCATCTGTGATATCCTGTTCTTTAGCACCGTCGAACGCAGGTGTCATAACTTTAACACCGAGTTCTCTTGCGGCGATACCGAGGTGAACTTCAAGCACCTGACCGATGTTCATTCGAGAAGGTACGCCGAGGGGGTTAAGAACGATATCAAGGGGTGTACCGTCTGCCAAGTAAGGCATATCTTCGGGAGGAAGGATACGGGAAACGACACCCTTGTTACCATGACGACCGGCCATCTTGTCGCCGACGGAGATCTTACGCTTCTGTGCAACGTAAACT
>CAZERM010000135.1:0-1556 GCA_964514555.1 uncultured Lachnospiraceae bacterium
TATTTCCCTGGCTTGTTACAGCTGTATTGTGCAAAACTTATTGAGGCAATGCGTCGTGATTATGCGGGTTATTCTGAAAGTGAAACGCCGCCATATATTGTAAAGAAAGATCATATTAAAAAAGTATTGGCGGAGCAATCATTACAGCAGGATATCCGTGAGAAATTTTTTATTACCTTAAAAGTTGGAGAAGACGATTATTATTACATTATTGCATTGTTAGTCGCCTATCATTATCACGGAAACAAGTCACAGAACGGTTGTAGTGCGAGTGATTTGATTGAGTTGGCAGATACATATTCAGTTGGCAAAATTTCTACTCTTAATAGTGAAAGCTTAGCAGCATTAATGGAAGAAATGTGTGAATTAAATGTTTTGCAGCATACAGGTGATGGTCATTATCGATTTACAAGACATAGTTTTTGCCAGATGATGGGAACTGTTCAGCAAATTGAAGATGAGCTTTTGGACTATATGGAGGATTAATGATGGAACAGATATGGTGGAATCACATTATTAAGGCTCATTCATTTTTAGAAAGCATTGTCACAGAAACGGTTAAGGGGAGCAGCATGCTGCTTTCCTTGCCAAATTCTATTCCGTGGAGAAATACACTTATAGACATTGTTAGTGATCGGCTTCGGATAGAGAATTCAAAAAATAAATTTGAAGAAATTAAATGCCCAGATGAAGAGCCAGGAGTATATTTGTTGGAACGATTTTGTAAAAAAGAAATAAGAGCGACATATCGTTATGGAATGAGTTATGCTCAATTTCTTGGAAAATGTCAGGAAACGGTGTTGAATGATCGCTATATTTGGGTTTCAAATATTCCAGCTGATAAAATTAATAAATGGCTTGATTTTGTTGCTGAATATACCGTAAATGTAAAGGACAAAACTCCTGGTATTTTTATAATGGAGGTTCATGATGATTCCATAGCAAGAAAAAGTAAAAAGGGCATTAAGAATCTTATTTTTAATCAAAAAATTGGAGATTATGACAAATATGCATTTTGCGCATTGGCATCATCAGAAACAAGGTGTAAAGAATATTTGCGACCTTATTTAGCAGAAATAGTATCTTCGATTTGTGGCGATGATGTTGAATTATGTGCAGCATGCGTTCTGAGAGGAATGGATTTTTTGAGTTCACCGGTTCAGATTATCAACGATGTTATAGAAAGTTGCCATAGAAGTGATGGTGAACGTTATTTTTTTAATAAAAGTAAGGAAGAAATTACTGTCTCTATTTGGGAATCTCAATTGAAATACATTTTTCAATTGATTGAAAGCTATAGAAAGTATTTTATTAAGCGATATTTTAAGGCAATAAAAAATGTTCTTCCAATTAGTAATAGTTATGGAGAAAAAGTTACTATTCCAGAGGATGTTGAAATAGGTACTTTATTTTATTTAGTTGGACGAGGCGACATTGTCATTTCTTCGACAGAATATAGTGAGCTTGAACGATATAGAAATGCCAGAAATAGATTAGCGCATATGAATGTTTTAGAAAACGAGGAAGTAGAGGCCATACTAAAGGCTGGGTTACAA
>CAZERM010000136.1:0-1530 GCA_964514555.1 uncultured Lachnospiraceae bacterium
ATTATTAAATACAATAAGGGAGTAATCAGCGCCTTTTATGGTGTGGTCGGATCAACATACTGGAGAATATATCTTCTGGTCCGGTCGGATTGTGATGAGACTTATCTGCCAAAGGGGTAGGTAGGTCTTTTTTTGCTTTTTGGAACCTTTCCTCCCTTACTTTGACATTTATCGCCGGTTGCTTCATTATAAAATTTTTAATCATTTTCGGAGGAAGTTAAAATGTCAACACTCGAACTTTTCATCATCGCCGTCGGTCTTTCGATGGACGCATTCGCCGTTGCCATATGCAAGGGTCTCTCTGTTAAAAAACTCAGCCCCAAACATATGCTCATCGTCGGACTTTATTTCGGCTTGTTCCAGGGCATGATGCCCCTTGCCGGTTATTTTCTCGGCAAGCAGTTTGAAAGCTATATCACAGCATTCGACCATTGGATAGCTTTCGTTCTTCTCGCGCTCATCGGCGCAAATATGATCCGCGAAGCCCTCGGCAAAGACGAGGAAGAATGCAACGATTCTTTCGGCGTTAAAGCTATGCTTCCCATGGCTATCGCAACGAGCATCGACGCTCTTGCCATCGGCGTTACGTTCGGTTTCATGCCCGACGTAAACATCGTCCCCGCAGTATCCTTTATCGCTGTTATCACGTTCACTCTTTCCGCTGTCGGCGTAAAGATAGGCAACGTATTCGGTGCAAAGTACAAATCCAAAGCGGAATTTGTGGGCGGCGCCATCCTTATACTCATGGGTATCAAGATACTCCTCGAGCATTTGGGAGTTATAAATTTCTGATTTTGAAAGGATCTTTTTGTTTAATATGGTAGTTGAAGAAAGATTTTATGTAGGTTACAGCGATATCAATCGCGAAATGGCTCTTTCAAACGCTTCTTTGCTTAAATTTTTTGAAAATATGGCTTGTATCCACGGCGCCATTGCAGGAGAAAGCATCAAAACGTGCGATGCGCGTTGGTTCCTCTCCGCATACCATGTTGTAATACACAAGCGCCCCGAAATAGAGGAGCGCATAACCATCAAGACATGGAGCCGCGAGATGCGCGGAGTTTCCGCAAGCCGTGAATTTGAAGTTTACAACGAGCAGGGCGAAAAATGCATCACCGCTATCTCCAATTGGGCGCGCACGAACGCTAAAACGCAAAAGCTCGAACGTATCACTCCCGATGTAGTCGAAAGATACACGAACGAGCGCGAACTTACAAATTTCGACAAGCCCTGGATAGCGAAGTTTTCGGAGCCTTCGGAATATCTTTTCAAAAAAGAATTTACCGTTGACCGCAATTTTATCGACGTAAATAACCACATGAACAACGTCTTCTACCTCGACCTTGCACAGCTCGTCCTTCCCGATGACGTATACGCAAAAGAAGAGAGCCGCGAATTTGAGATAGCTTATCGCAAAGCGTTCAAATACGGCGAAAAAGTCGTTTGCTGCTACGCGGAAGCGGATGACGCATATTTTGTTACGCTCAAGGACGAAACCGAAGAAACGCGCGCAATTATAAAGTTATATAA
>CAZERM010000137.1:0-1516 GCA_964514555.1 uncultured Lachnospiraceae bacterium
CTTTATTACATTGTTCGACAAATTAAATTATATAACTGCCTGCATCTGTCTTATTATCTAGGATATCCTGAAGCGTTACATTGTCAAGATAGTCGTTGATGACCTTTTGCAGACCCTGCCAAACGGGAAGTGTTATGCAATCTGCGGCGCGTTCGCAAGTGTTGACCTTACATTCAAGACAAGCAACAGGCGCAAGGTTGCCTTCCGTCAATCTGAGTATCTCGCCGACAGTGTATTGATCGGGCTTGCGAGCAAGCTTATAGCCGCCCTGATAGCCTCTGTTTGTGAGTAAGATATCCGATTTGTTGAATACAGGCACGATCTGCTCGAGATATTTTTTCGAAATGTTTTGTCTTTCGGCGATATCTTTGAGAGCAGTGAAGCCTTCGCCGCCGTTTTGTGCCAGATCGAGAAGCATTCTCAATGCATAGCGACCTTTTGTTGAAATTTTCATTATTGACATCTCCTTTTTGTGATTTAGACTTTTTGTATAAAAACGCGACTTTTTTCTTCTTTATATACCATAATACCATATTTTTAGTAGGTTTTCAAGTGAAAAGACAAAATTATATTGACACTTTTTTAATCATGTGTTAATATATAAACATGATTTAACTTTAGAAAGGGTATGCTTAACAGAAAAACTTCATACCCGAACGCAATGAAAAAATATTTTCTGAGTCGCAAGGGTGCGGCTTCTTTTATTATCAAAATCGAAGGAAAGAGGTAAAGATAATGCCTATTAAAATTCCCAGCGGATTGCCCGCAGAAAAAACTTTGGAAGAAGAAAACATATTTACTATCAATAGCATAAGAGCGGATATGCAGGATATTCGTCCGCTTCGTATTCTGTTGCTCAACCTTATGCCCACTAAGATACAGACCGAAACACAGTTTGCTCGCCTTTTGAGTAATTCCGCACTTCAGGTAGAACTTGAACTTTTAAAGATGAAAAACCATGTCTCCAAGAATACTCCCGAAAGCCATCTTATCGCTTTCTATAAAACATTTGAAGAAGTGCAGGATAACAACTATGACGGCATGGTAATAACAGGTGCTCCCGTTGAACATATGCCTTTCGAAGAAGTGGAGTATTGGCAAGAACTTTGCGAGATAATGGAATGGAGCAAGACTCATGTTACGAGCACGATCCATGTTTGCTGGGCAGCTCAGGCAGGTCTTTATTACCATTACGGAATACAGAAAAAACAGCTTGACGAGAAATTATTCGGTATTTTCCCCCATTATGTTTCTCACAAGGGTTCGATGCTGTTCAGAGGATTCGATGATGAATTCCTCGTTCCGCACTCTCGCCATACAACAGTGGCAAAGAGCGATATACTTGCTTGTCCTGAACTCAAGATACTTGCGGAGAGCGAAATGGCAGGAGTTTACGCCGTTTCCACAGCTCGAGGTAAGCAGATATTCTTGACAGGTCATGCAGAATATGATGCAGGCACGCTCCGCCAGGAATATTTGAGAGATAAAGGCAAAGGACTTGATATACAAATACCTT